>CAYMRB010000294.1:0-12872 GCA_964392615.1 uncultured Planctomycetia bacterium
CGTCACAAGCGCCATCCAGGAAGCGGGTTATGATGGCTTAGCCGATGCCCGATGGGCTTCCGGTGAACATCACGTCTCGAAAGAAGCGGTCGGGATCTTCCCCACGCTCCTTGAGCCAGCAGCAGGGGAACAGCCAGCCCGTGTTGGACAGGACGTCGGCAGACGCGAAACGCTTGCCGCGCAGGTCGAGGAGCGACTTGGCTTCACTCGCTCGCGGCACCACGATGTAGGAGTGATAGACGGTTTGGCCGCCGATCTGCGGCACGACCAGGAGCTGCATGCCGAAGTTCTTCTCGCCGAGGACGTATGCGTACGTACAGACGAACGCGAGGTCGCACTGCCTGAGGCGGACGAGGTCGTTGACCTCCGCGTAGGAGTCCCGCTGAAGGATTCGAACCTCTCGATCGAGGCGGCGGCCGAGGAATTCTGCCAGGCCCGAGTACAGAACCAGGCTGCGAGACGGGGAGATCACAGGGGCGACGCCGAGGCGAAGGGGCGACCTTCCCGGAGCGCCGGCCTCCTCAGCGTCGGCCGGAAACGACTCGAGCCGGACCTGGCGCGGTTCAGCCCCGCGGTCACAGGCCAGCCCGAGGACCGCTAGCAAGAGCCAGGCCTTCGGGACTCTCGCGCCTCCACGCGCGGTGCCCGTCACACGTGGTGTGCAGATCAGTCGGGGGCGCGCCATGGTCTGGGCTCCTCGGGGATCGGACGGGCAAGGTCGTGCAGCCGACGAACCGTCGTCTCCCCATGACGGCCACGCTCGGGCCGTGGCGACGAAACGCGGCTCCCCGCGAGCGGCAAACCGAAGGCCAACGCAGCCGCCCCTCCATCGCACTGGGTCAACGCAAGCCGGACCATGAGCCTCTCGAAACACTCGTGGGTGCGGGACCTCTCCCAACAACGCGTGATTCTACTCGGAGCGGAGGGAACAATCCCCTAGCAGTCCGTTGAAAAAGGGCTCCGAGCGCGAGGGCGAGACATTTCGTCCAGGATCGAGGCGTCAGAACGCAGGCAATGTGGTGCATTGTCGAGTTCTGACAACGAAGAGCCTGGGCGAAATGGCCGCCATCGCGCCGGATTGCCTTTTTCAACGGGCTGCTAGGCTAGTTCCTGGACGACGTCGTTCGCGCCGTTGGCGCGTGCCGCGGCCTCTTGCTCGTCGCGATTCAGCGCCTCTCGATTTCGGGACGAGAAGGCCGAAGTCCCGAAGTTTCAGAGAGCAGCTAGACCACCGCTGTCGTACACTCCGTTCTCCCACTCGATCACAGGAAGTACGGTAGACCATGCCCGAGACCCTACGTGACGCACGGCGCGACGTTTTTGTCGTGCGCCCTAGCCCGATCCACGGCCGCGGTCTTTTCGCAGCCCGTCACATCAACGCGCACCGCTTGATCGGCAGGTACGAGGGGCCTCGCACTCGTGACGACGGCCCTTGGGTGTTGTGGATCGGCGAGGGCCGCGGCGCGTGGGGAATCGACGGCCAGAACGAACTCCGCTTCGTCAATCACTCGGCGCAACCGAACGCCGAGTTCCGCGGCGAGGAGCTCTGGTCGATCCGGGCGATCGTCCCTGGCGAGGAGATCACGCACCACTACGGCGACGACTGGGAGTAGCCGTCCAGCGATCCTCGAGCCGTGATCGCGCAAGCCGATGACGGCTGAGTGGTACAGCCTCCACGGCTCGCGTCATCTCGTCGACGAAATCGAAAGAGGAGAAACGCCATGAGAAAGCTGCTGGTCGTCGCCCTGTGCGTAAGCGCTGTCCTGCTTGCGGGTCGGTTCTGGCAGGAGCTGCCGGGTGCTCGCGCCGTCGAGACGACGGTCGCGAACGAAGACGGGAACGCCGACGGGGATGGCCGGCGCAACGTCACCGAAGCGGTGTTCCCGGGTGAGCCGGCGCCGTGCCCCGGCGGGCAGGCCAACGCCCAGCCGCGCCGGCCGAACATCCTGTTCATCATCGCCGACGACATGCAGCGGTACATGTTCAACTGCCTGCCGGACGGCAAGGGCAAGAACTTGACGCCGAACCTGGATCGACTGGCCGCGGAAGGGATGCTGTTCGCCGAGCAATACGTGTCGTCGCCGGTATGCACGCCGAGCCGCTATTCCTGCCTGACCGGACGGTTCGCCAGCCGCGCTGGCAACAGCGGGTTCCAGGCGGCAACGGAGCGGAACGGTCAGAGCGTGGTGGGTTGGAACACGAAGATCGTGGCCGAGGACCTGACACTCCCCAAGATCCTGCAGCGCGCCGGCTATCGGACGGGCATGGTCGGCAAGAACCATGTCATCGATGCCCCGGCGTTCAGGAAGGTCGGGTATCGTGAGGATCCCAGGGAGCCGGGGGTCAAGGCCCGCCTGCGGAAGAATCAGCAGGTGGTGCAAGCGGCCGTGCGCCGTGCGGGCTTCGATTACGCGGGTGCCATCTACCACAACAACCCGGACGGAAACGGGCCCAGGGCCGTAGCCGTCCACAATCTCGATTGGATCACGAAAGCCGGCCTCGAGTTCATCGATCGGATCGAGGACGCTCCGTTCTTCCTGTATTTCGCCGCCACGGTGCCACACGGCCCCACGACGGAGCAGCGGTCCTGGAACGCCGATCCGAGCGCAACGGCGGAAGGGTTTCTCGATGAACCGCTGCGGGTCTTGCCGCCGAGGCGTACGATCGCCACAAGGCTCCGGGCCGCCGGCCTGTCGGTCAGCAACACCGCAGCGAACGTATTGTGGCTTGACGACGCGGTCGGCGCGTTGCTCGACAGTCTGAAGGCGCGCGGGCTCGACGAGAACACGATCGTGTTCTTCTTCAACGATCACGGCCAGGCGGCCAAGGGCACCCTCTATCAAGGTGGCATTCGCAACCCGGCGATCATCTGGAAGAAGGGCGGATTCGCCGGCGGCTCGCTCAGCCGCGTGCGGGTATCGAACATCGACTTCGCCCCCACGATCCTGGATCTGGCGGGAGTGGAAGCACCGCCCGAGCTCTTCGATGGGCGCAGCTTCAAAGGTGCTTTGGAAGGTTGGCCGGACCCGGTCCACCAATCACTCTATTTCGAGATGGGGTTTTCGAGGGCGATCGTCAAGGGCCGATGGAAGTACCTGGCGCTGCGATATCCCGAGCGCGCGACGACCATGACGATGGCTGAACGCAAGAAGACCCTCGACCGCTTCAATCAGAAGCAGAAAGAGCACGGCAAGAGGATCGTCACGACGGACCCGGCAGCGCGGTTCAGCCACATTTCGCTTATCCCGGGAGGGGGCGGCGCGGAGGCCGCGTCGACGGGCAAGCGGCCCGGCTACTACGACGCCGATCAGTTGTACGACCTCTCACGCGACCCCGGCGAGCGGGCGAACCTGGCCGACGACCAGGAGTATGCCGGCGTGCTGAAGGACATGAAACGCGAATTGCGCGGCTACCTGGATCGATTGCCCGGCGGCTTCGCCGACCTCAAGCCGTCCGGATGAGCTCGAGACGGAGCGTCCTCGGTGGCCCCACGCCGGTCGCGGTGCTGCTTGCCACGACATCGTGTTCGATTCCGCGCGAGTTCTCGCCCTCCTCTCCCTCTCGCCGAATCGGCTGAACGCTGCGCGATGCGCGCCGTCTTCGACGAAGACGCTGGGCCCCTCTTGTCTCGCGGTGACTCACGAGGGACGATGCCCGCGTCTGTACTGCCGCTCCCGGCGGCTACATGCCGGGGCAGGGCGGCGCCGACTGGCTCGCGAGCGTCCAAGGCACGCCGGTGTTCGATGCGATCCACGAGCGTGGCGTGATGCTCTTCGGAACGATTCCGATGCCGTTCAATTGTCGCATCGAGGAGTTCGGCGCGCGCGCAAACCTGCTGGCCCTCAAGCCGCACATTCACCTCGCGACGTACCCTGCGGACATCGACACGCTTCTCGGCCGCTACCTCTGCCGAGCGTTCTCGCGTTCTCGAGGAGCAGGGGCTCGAGGCCGATCACGATCACGGCAGGCACGAACGTCCTCGTCGGGACCGATCCGGCGCGAATCGAGAACGAGGCGCGCCGAGCGATGGACTCGGCGACGCCGCAGCTGCCGCCTCCTGACCTGTGGGACGGCATGGCAGCGCGTCGCTGACGAGCCGCTCCAGTTCCTGGTTCGCGCCTGACGCAAGCTCGATGACCTCGGTTGGGGTCCACCGTCGAGGAATCTGATCGGGCTCGGGTCTCCGACAGCGTTTCGAGTGCCGGACTCCGCCCCGGACTCCGTGGCGCGATAGCCTCTCTCGATCTCGATTTCCCCGATTCTCGCCGTCGACGGACAGCGCGTGGGGCGGGGTGATCCTGCCGGAACTGACGGCTTGAAACTTCCCCGAAAGCGCGTGATTCTCGACAGAGTTCGATCGTCGCTGGCTCGGGGCGAGCAGCAGGGAAGTCGGCTGACGACCGCTCTTGGACTCCCTATATATGGAGAAACACCCACCATCGCGTGTTTGTCCCGGAATCAGAACGGCCGGCTGGGGGTGTGCAAGTTCTGTCACCGCACGGAGAATCGGGAGGAGCACAGCTTCCGCCTCTTCCGCGAAGGCGGAGAGCTCTGCGCCACGTGCCACTGGGAGCAGACGACGAGGGGTGACCTTCACCTGCCGGTGGCAGCCGGCGACTGTCTCACGTGCCACAACCCTCACGCGAGCGACTACGCGTTTCTCTTGACCATGGCGCCGCGGGAGCTGTGTCTGAGCTGTCACGGGCCCCCCATAGAGGGAAACAGCCACCTGCACGCGCCCGTCGAGACCGGCGGCTGCACCGGTTGCCACGATGCGCACGGTTCCGAGTGCGCAAGCCTGCTGGACCGCAGCGAGGAGGATCTCTGCCTCTCGTGCCACGAGACGGTTCAGAGGGAGCTCGCTGAGCTGGATGTCGTCCACCTGCCCATACGCGAAAGCGGCTGCAGAGGCTGCCACGAACCCCACGGAGCCGACAATCCCAAGTTCCTGAAGACCCAGGTGCCGGAGCTGTGCTTCGACTGCCACGAGGAGATCCGGCAGGTCATTCTGAACGCCAAGCACACGCACGTAGTCGCCGGCGAGAAGCACGGCTGCGTGCACTGCCATTCTCCGCATGCTTCGGGACTGGTATCGCGTCTGAGAGACACTCCGATGGTCCTCTGCTTGTCCTGTCACGACAAGAAGCTGAAGACCAGAGGAGGGGAGATGCTCGCCGATCTCCAGTCTGACCTGGACAGCTCGCAGTTCTTCCACGCCCCCGTGGAAGGGGAGAACTGCCACGGCTGTCACGTCCCCCACGGGAGCGATCACTTCCGCATGTTGATCGCTCCGTATCCGGACGAGTTCTACGCGCCCTTCGATCTCCGCAGTTACGGCCTCTGCTTCACCTGCCACGAGCAGGAGATGGTGCTGACGAAGGAGACGGAGACGGACGAGGTGACCGCGTTCAGAAACGGCAGCGTCAATCTCCACTACCTCCACGTCAACGACCCGAAGAAGGGCCGGACCTGCCGTGCCTGCCACGCTACTCACGGCAGTCGGCTCCGCAAGCTCATTCGGGAGCAGGTGAACTTCGGCGGATGGGAGCTGCCGGTCAGCTTCGACAAGACGGAGACAGGCGGGAGTTGCGAGCCGGGGTGCCACAATGCGCGCGGTTACGACCGCGTGAAGAAGGTCATCAATCTCCCTGGCGAGGCTCCGGGAAACGCCAAGGCCCCGGGAAGCGCGAGGGCCCCGGCTGCTCCCCGCGCGACCCCGTAGGGCCTCTGTCCGAGAAGCCTCCGGACTCGCTCGGAGCCGATTCGCCGCTCCGACCACCTGCCCCGATCAGGCTCGCGGCCTCAGTGCGCCGTCGAGTTGTCGTATTTCGCGAGTGCGTGGCATCCGGGCCGGCAGGTGCCCCCGGAGGCGGTCTTCACGTAGTTGATCGGCAGCATCCAGCCGCGCGGTCCGAAGGGAACCGCTCTGCGGATATGGCTCGGGGCGTCGCTGGCGTGGACCTCGTGGCAAGCGCGACAGGTTCTTCCCTTGTCGCGGTTCACGTGAACGTAGTGGAGGTTGCGGTTCTTGTCGCGAAACCGGGTCAGCGTGGTGGTCCGTTCGTCCTGGACCATGGACTGGTCGTGGCAGCGAAAACACAGGACGTATCGCCCCTCGGAGAAGCTGGCGTAGAACTCCGAGGTGTAGCTCTCGTGGAGGAGGTCGGGGTTCTGGGAGGCATGCGGGTCGTGGCAGCCGTGGCAGTCGCCCTGCCTCACGGGGCCGTGCTTGTACTTCGCCGAGCTGATCTCCTTCGCGATGTTGGCAACGGAGGTTCCCGTGATCGGGTTGGAGATCTTCTTGTCGTGACACCTGAGGCAGAGGTCGCCCGCGGCGGACCGCAAGAGCGGGGTGTGATTCGACGCGTGCGGGGCATGACATTCGAGGCAGCCGGCCCCCGACTCGATCGCACCGTGGGCGAACGCAGCTGCGGCGATCTTTTCCTGAATCGCACCGTGGCAGCCCACGCACAGATCCTCGGACGGTATCTGCAGCAGGAGGCGATCCTCGCCGGCGTGGGGGTGGTGGCACGCCACGCAGTCCACCGATGCGGGCCCGTGGACGTGCGGTGCGGCTGCCATCGCCTCTGCGACCTCGGAGTGACACTCGAGACAGAGGTCCGTCTGCGTGGCCTTCAGCAGCCTCGGGTGATCGGACTGGTGGGGCTCATGGCAGATCGTGCACGGCTTGTCCGCGAAGGGGCCGTGGAGGAACCTCTCGTCCGGGCGCTCATGGCACTTCTCGCACAGTTCGCGGATGGTGTCGGCCTGCAGGAGAAACCGGTCCTTTGCCCCGTGCGGCGAGTGGCACTCGGTGCAGCCGGATTCAGCGAACGGCTCGTGCCGGAATTCCTTGGGCTTCTCGTCACGGTGGCAGTACGTGCAAAGGGTATCGTCGGGACGCGCCGGTCGGAAGCTGTGCGCCCCATCTTCCGGACTCGGCGAGTGGCATTCCCCGCAGGCTCCCTTGGAGACCGGTCCGTGGACCCAGGCCGAGTTCGTGAGCGATGCGTGGCAGTCCGCGCCGAGACAGTTGTCGGAATACGAGATCGGAGACGCTGCAGCCTCTTCGCTGCGCGACGATCCACGAACGAGGGACGTCTCTTGCTCGCGAGCTGCTGATCCACGAACGTGGAACGTCTCGCTGGCCGACGTCCCGCGAGCGTGGCGTGCCGACTCGGAAGGCGGGCTCGCCGACGGAACCGGCACGGGCGGCGGGAGCACGCTCGAGCACGAGCCGAGCGAGAGGAGGAACGAGACAAGCATCCCGCCCGGTGCTGCGACGACCAGCCGTCGCCGCCGCGTTCTGTCTGAGAAAGCGCCCATCCTGTCTTATCTCCAAGCCCCGAAACGCCAGTTCATACTGCACGGGAGGGGGGGCAGGGCAACACGAGGAAACCACAAAAACGCGGTCTTTCTCGCACCGCGGGAATTGGCGCGCAAATCCCTGACCATCGGTCGACGGGCGGCTTCCGTTCCCCGTTGCCGTCTCCTGCCGCGGTGATTCTCGCACTCGAGCAGACTATCTCGCGCTACCGCGGAAGCCGCCGCGAAGGACGACATCGAACGCGATACCGATGTCGAGCCGGAGGAGGCGAGGCGTCCAAACATGAGGTGAAAGCCGTCGGTCTCGACAGGGATACGCGACGGTCTGGGACGCGACTCGGCCAGAGAAGCAGCTTGTATTGTCTCGATGGAGTGGTGATTTCGTCTACGCGCATCTCGACTCCGACGGTCGGCGAGTCGCCACGATCTCGACCGACCGAAGGGTCCGCGTGTGGGATGCCAGCGCAGGGAAGAGTCTCTGTGAGCTGCCGATTGAACCTGACGGAACAAAGGGCGCGCGTACAGCAACGTTCAGTCCCGATGGATCACGCTTGCTGACCGTGAACCGGGAGACCGTCGGGCGACTGTGGGGCGCGAACACGGGCAAACTCGTCGCTGCGCTCGAAGGACACACCGAGGCGATCCACTCGGCCACCTTCAGCCCCGACGGACAGAGGATCGCCACGGCGTCGGCGGATGACAGCGCGCGTGTATGGGACGCGAAGACGGGAAATGTCCTTCGACTCTTGAAGCACGGCGACAACGTCTACACCGTGCGTTTCAATCCGAGTGGAACACGCGTGGTGACCGCTTCGAAGGACGGGACAGCTCGCGTCTGGAGCGTCGGCACTCGCTAAGTGCCGTGTTTCGGGTACAAGCACCAGAGCTGGATCGAGCGTGCGGGTACCGATAAGCTGTGACTGGGTCCCCCAGCCACAGTCAACGCGTCCTTCGGAGGTTCTCTTGCGACGATCCGCGCTTCTCGCGGCGATCCTGCTATCGCTCGCGACTCGTCCTGTGCCCGGCGATCTCGTCATCAGCGAGTTCATGGCCGTCAACAGCACGACTCTGCTCGACAGTTTCGACGAGACGTCCGATTGGATCGAGATCCACCATCAAGGCTTCGAGACGATCGATCTCGACGGCTACTTCCTCACGGACGACAGCGGCGACCTGCGCAAGTGGCGCCTTCCCCCGGTGTCGCTCGACGGTGGCGGCTATCTGCTCGTCTTCGCGTCCGGGAAGGACTGGAGTGATCCCGGCCAGGAGCTCCACACGAACTTCCGCCTCAGCGGCACGCGCGAGTATCTCGCGCTCGTCGAGCCCGACGGTGTGACGGTCGCGTTCGAGTACGCGCCGAATTATCCGCGGCAGCGTCCGGACATCTCGTACGGCATCGGCCAGGACGTCGTCGTCGACTCGCTCGTCTCGGCGAGGAGTGACTGTACGATCCTGATTCCGAACGACAGCACGCTCGGCACTTCGTGGACCGGAGGCGACGAGCCCTTCGACGATTCGTTGTGGACGCATGGGAGGATGGGGGTCGGCTACTCGTCAGAGGAGCCCGGGCTCGCCGTCCGAGTCATCTTCAACGGCGGCGGCGTCTGCAATCTCGACACGGCGCTGTCCATCGCCGACAGCGTCGGAGGGCAGGCCGACGTCGAGTCCGAGCTCGCGGAGTTCATCGACTACTACAACACCGGCGGGACGGGACGCTTCTCGAACAACCTGCCGTTTCCCGGCACAGAGGTCGGCTCCGACGTCAACAACTACGTCGTCCTCGTCGAGGCGACCGTCGTCATCCCTGTCGCAGGGAGCTGGACCTTCGGCGTCAACTCCGACGACGGTTTTCGTCTCGACATCACCGGTAACGGTCAGGCCCACCGCATCGAGCATCCGAGTCCGCGAGGCGCGGCCGATACGATCGGCACGATGAATTTCACGAGTGCGGGCGACTACGATCTGCGGCTCGTGTTTTACGAGTGCGGCGGTGGCTCGGAGCTCGAGCTCTTCGCAGCGCGCGGTTCGCACGGCGGATTCAACGGCGACTTCCGTCTCGTCGGCGACGTCGACGCGGGTGGGCTCGAGTCCTACTCCGACGCGGAGGCCGTCGGTGGGCGAAGCGGCTTTCGCGGTGCGATTCGAACCGACGTCGACGCGCAAATGCGCGGCCAGGCGACCTCGGCGTACGTTCGTGTCCCGTTCGAGGTCGCCGATCCCGCGGCGTTCGAGTCGCTGACGCTGCGCGTCAAGTACGACGACGGATTCTACGCCTACCTCAACGGCGTCGAGATCGCGCGGCAGAATGTGCCGGCGCTCGCTTCTTACGACTCCGAGGCTCCTGCCGATCGACCGCGCGCGCAAGCGTCGTCGTTTCAGCAAGTCGACGTCTCGGACCACATCGGCGCGCTGCGTGCGGGGACGAACATCCTCGCGCTCCACGGTGTCAACGAGAGCGCCGACAGCGACGAGTTCCTGATCCAGGCCGAGCTGGCCGAGATCACGGTCGAGTCGATGGCCACTGGGTTCTTCTGGACCGCGACGCCGGGCGGGCCGAACGCCGACGATATCTTCCACTATGTCGCCGACACGAGTTTCTCGGTGAATCGCGGCTTCTTCGAAGCGCCGTTCGAGGTCGCCATCACGACCGATACGCCCGGTGCCGAGATCCGCTTCACGACGGACACGACCGCGCCGACGCTCGACAACGGAGAGACCTATACGGGGCCGGTCCGCGTCGATGGTTCGACGATTCTGCGCGCGGCGGCGTTTCGCGACGACCTCGAGCCCTCGAACGTCGACACGCAGACCTACATCTTCCTCGACGAGGTCCTCGCGCAGACCGGTGATGGGCTTCGACAGGAGTGGGGAAGCGTGACGGGCGACTACGACATGGATCCCGAGATCGTCGACCACCCCGTGTATGCACCGACGATTCGCGACGACCTCAAGTCGATCCCGACGATCTCGATCGTCATGAGGGAGGCCGACCTCTTCGACAGCAGCCGCGGCATCTACGCGAACTCGCCCGCCTCGGGCATCGCGTGGGAGCGTCCCGGCTCGGTGGAGGTCATCCTTCCCGAGGGAGTCGAGATCCCGGGCGGCGGCGATGGCTCCCAGGTCGACTGTGGCGTGCGGATCCACGGTGGTGTCGGACGCAGGCCCGACGTGCTCAAGCACTCGTTTCGCCTGCTATTCAAAGGCAGGTACGGCGCGACGAAGTTCAACTACCCGCTCTTCGCGAACTCAATCCAGCTCGACGGCGGCAAGGCGACGGATCAGTTCGACACGCTCGTCTTGCGAGCGGGCTTCAACGACTCGTGGGTCTTCGGGGGCGGCTCGAACCGCACGTACCTCAGCGACGAGTTCATCCGCGACTCGCTTCTCGACATGGGGCAGCCGAACGGTCACGGCACGTTCGTGCACCTGTACCTCAACGGGCTCTACTGGGGGCTCTACAACGTGCTCGAGCGTCCCAACGCGCCGTTCGCGGCGTCGTACATGGGTGGCAGCAAGGCGGACTGGGACATCCTCAACTCGAGCGAGGTCATCGACGGTAGCAAGGATGCCTGGAACACGGCGCAGCAGCTCGCAGGCGCCGGGCTGTCGACGCCCGAGGCGTTCGAGGAGATTCAGCAGTGGGTCGACGTGCCGAATCTGATTCACTACATGCTCGCGAACTTCTACGGCGGCAACGGCGACTGGGACGGTCACAACTGGTACTCGGGCCGCCGTCGCTTGCCGGGCGCCGGGTACAAGTTCTTCAGCTGGGACGCGGAGCGAACGCTCGAGGGGGTCACGGGCTCCAATCGCACGGGCCTCGCGGGCGGCGACAAGCCCTCGGGCCTCTACGCTGCGCTGCGCGCGAATCCGGAGTTTCGCTTGCTCTTTGGAGACATCGCCCATCGTCACTGCTTCAACCGTGGTGCGCTCTCGCCGAGCGCGACCGCTGCGCGCTTTCAATTCCTGTCGGACTTCATCCACGGCGCGATGGTCGGCGAGTCGGCGCGCTGGGGTGACAAGGGCCGCGGCGATCCGCACACGCGTGACGACGAGTGGCTGCGCGAGGTCAACCGTCTCTTCGACAGCTACTTTCCGCGTCGCACGGACGTCTTAATCGGCTTCCTGCGCGGAGCCGGCCTCTATCCCGAGGTCGAGGCGCCCAGCTTCAACCAGCATGGCGGCGAGATCGATCCGGGCTTCCAGCTGGTGATGTTCTCGCCGCTCGGGATCATCTACTACACGACGGACGGCACCGATCCACGCCTTCCGGGCGGCGCCGTCTCGCCGAACGCCCTTATCGCGCGATCGGGCTCGGGCTCGGCTCCGTCGCAGACACTCATCGCGTCGAGCGCTCCCGTGAGCGTGCTCGTTCCCGAGGACGGCGCGCTGGGCCTCGACTGGATCCAGTCGGACTTCGACGACTCTTCGTGGCGCGAAGGCGCGACGGGTGTCGGCTACGAGAACGGCAGCGGCTATCAGGATCTCATCAACACCGATGTCGGTCCGGAGATGTCCGGAGTCACGGCGACGGTCTACATGCGCGTGCCGTTCGAGGTCGTCGATCCGTCGGAGTTCGTCGCGTTGACGCTTCGGATGAAGTACGACGACGGGTTCATCGCCTACCTCAACGGCTCGCAGATCGCCGCGCGCAACGCTCCGATCGCTCCGGAATGGAACTCGACGTCCACGGCGAGTCACGGCGACGGTGAAGCGGTCATCTTCGAGAACATCGAGCTCGAGGTCGTGGTCGACGATCTGCTCGTCGCCGGTACGAACGTGCTCGCGATTCACGGCCTCAACACGTCGACGGGCAGTAGCGACATGTTGATCCTCCCGGAGCTGCGCGCGACGGAACGCGCCGACGGCGGCGGGGAGGGCGAGGACGTCGCGATCCCGATTCACCAGACGACGACGTTCAAGGCGCGTGTCTTCGATCAAGGCATCGGAGAGTGGAGCGCGCTCAACGAGGCGACGTTCGTGATCGGCATGGATCTGCGCATTACCGAGATCATGTACCACCCCGCACCGACCGAGACGGGCAGCCCGTGGTCCGCCGACGAGCTCGAGTTCATCGAGCTCAAGAATACGGGCATGGAAGTGATCGGTCTCGAGAGCATGATGTTCCTCCTCGGCATCCGATTCGACTTCGGAACGAGCGCTGTCACCTCGCTCGCTCCGGGCGAGATCGTCGTCGTCGTGCGCAACCTGGCCGCGTTCGAGTCTCTCTACGACACGACCGGAATGCTCATCGCTGGCGAGTACGACGGCCGCTTGGACAACGGTGGCGAGGAGCTCGCGCTCTACGACGAAGCGGCGGATATCATCGTCCACCAGTTCAGTTACGACGATGCCTGGCATCCGAGCACGGATGGCATGGGGCGATCTCTTGTCGTCGTGGACGAGCTGGCTTCGGTCGCCCGTTGGGGCGACGCTGATCACTGGATGCCGAGCGAAGCGTTCGACGGCTCTCCAGGCTTCGACGAGGGCGACTCCGTCCCGGCGGGTCGCCAGCGCACGGGCGACTCGAATCAGGACGGCCGTCT
>CAYMRB010000295.1:0-12865 GCA_964392615.1 uncultured Planctomycetia bacterium
GAGAGCGGCACCGGCAAGGAGCTCCTGGCGCGCTACATCCACGAGCGCAGCAAACGCGTCGGCGGAACGTTCGTCGATGTCAATTGCGGTGCGCTGCCAGCGAATCTGCTCGAGAGTCAGCTCTTCGGGCACGAGAAGGGGTCGTTCACGGGCGCCAGTCAACGGCAGCTGGGACTCTTCGAGGTCGCGAACGAGGGGACGATCTTCCTCGACGAGATCGGCGAGATGAGTCTCGACATGCAGGTGAAGCTGCTGCGCGTCCTGCAATCGCACGAGTTTCGTCGCATCGGCGGCAGCCAGACCGTGCGCGTCGATGTTCGCGTGCTCGCCGCGACGAACCGCGACCTGAAGGCGGACGTCGACTCGGGCCGGTTCCGTCGAGATCTCTACTACCGGCTCAACGTCATCGCCCTCGAGCTGCCGCCTCTGCGTCAGCGGCCCGAGGAGATCGCGGAGCTGGTCACGTACTTCGGCACGCAGGTGGCGGCGAGGAGTGGCCTCGAAGCCAAGGAGTTCTCGCAGGAAGCCATCGAGGCCCTGCAGAAGCTCAGCTGGGAGGGCAACGTTCGTGAGCTCGAGAACGTGGTCGAGCGGCTACTTCTGCTCTCGGGCGGTCCCGAGGTGACCGCCGCGGATGTGAAGGAGCACCTCCCGGACGCCGAGACGCACGCCGATCTGGACGAGCGTTTCGCCCCGACGCTGACGCTCGACGAGGTGAAGAAGATTCACATCGCTCGAGTTCTGCAGCAGAACGCGGGAAACAAGATGAAGTCCGCTCGGATGCTGAAGATCAACGTGAAGACGCTCTACAACTTGATCAAGAGCCTCGAGATCAAGTACTAGCGGCGTCCGCGGCTTTGCGGGCCTGGCGCTCCTGGATCGCGCGGACGACTCGGATCGCGGCGACGGCGCTCGCGTGCTCAGGCCGCCGCTGAAGACGCCCACGGCCGAGCTGGCCGTCACGACGGCAGGGTCGTCACTGAACGCCATGCGGGTCTCCATCTGTCCGACGATGTTGCTCAGGATCCACAGGGCCCACCAGATGCCGAGAACGCCGGGCGTCGCCGACATTCTCCAGTTCCTCTGCGTGGGGGAGCTGGCCTGGTAGATCTCACGGACGGCCTGGTACGGCTTGAAGAGGTTCATGATCGGGATGAACCACCAGCCGACACACCAGCCGGGAGAGAACTCCATGCCCAGCGCACCCAATGCGCGCGCGTTCCGATTCGCCCCGTGGAACCAGATCAGGTAGACGACCGCGGTCGCCAGGAAGAACCCCAGCAGCCCGAGGGCGATCAGCGAGTAGACCGCATCCAACACGGCGATGCTGAGTCCGTCGCCCAGATCGATGACCCCCAGCGCTTCGACGTTTGCGGTCAGGGACGCGAAGTCCAGGCAGACGAGGATCGCGTTGAAGGCGATGTTCACGAGGAGCAGGGTGGCCAACGCGCCCACGAGTCTGTCGAGTGGGCGGTACGCGTAGGGCGTCCGCGAGACGTACGTGCTCGCGCCGCGCGACTCCGCTTCGGGAGGCGCATACGGCGAGGAGAACCCGTCGTCCGCGGGAGTCGCTGACGAGGCGCCGCACGCCTCGCATGTCCGCCGGCGACCAGCCGACTCGTCGCCGGGATCGAACGGATTGCCACACCTCGGGCAGGTGGAGATGGTCATCGCGCCCCCGTGTTCGTCGAGGAGAAGAGCGGTGTCTGCGCCGAGTGCGATGGTCGGCGATGGCCGGCGCGGACGTCAAGGGGGCGATCGAATCGTCGCGGTGCTCGCGTGCGGGGGCGTCAGTGATCGACAGCGAGCTCGAGCGCCAGCCGGCAGCCCGCGAGGTACTCCTCGACGTCGGCGTACTCTCTCGTCGTGTGCGCGTGGTGCTGCCCCGCGCCGATCGTCACCGTCGGAATGCCGTGCGCGACGAGCCAACTCGCGTCGAGGCCTCCATCGACGACCTCCGGGCGCGGCTCGATGCCGACGCGTCTCGCGGCGTCGATCGCGGCGCGGACCACGTCGGCGCGCGGGCTCAGACGAAACGGCTCGTAGTCGCGCCGCACCTCGAAGTCGACCGATCCGGTGCGGCCGCCGCGGTCGCGTTCCGCGCGTGCGGCGCGCTCGAAGGCCCGTCGCCACGCATTCGTCAGGCGGGCGAGAAACGCGCCGCCATGGCTGCGACACTCGCCGCGTATCCGCAGTCGGTCGAGGACCTGGTTCGTGGTCTCGCCACCCGCGAGCACGCCGACGTTCGCGGTGCCGCGCCCGCTCCCCTTCTCGACGCGACCGTTCCAGCCGCCGTCCGTGGCGTTCGCGATGGCGCGGGCCGCGATGACCGCGGCCGAGACGCCGTCCTCCGGGTGCACGCCGGCATGTGCCGCGATGCCGTGGACCGTAGCGGTCCAGCGGTCGGCTCCCGGCGCTCCCGTGATCACGCGGGCCGGATCGCCCGAGTCGACGTTGAACCCGCACGCCGGACGGCCGAGCTCGACGGGCCGCACGTGCCGCGATCCGAGAAGGCCGGTCTCCTCGGCGACCGAGAACAGAAACGTCAGAGGCGGATGGGGCGTGGAGGCTTCGCCGGCGAGCAGGGTCTCGACCGCCGTGACGAGACAAGCGACGCCCGTGCGATCGTCCGCGCCGAGCGCGGTGTCGCCGCGCGCGACGATGCGATCGCCTCGCCGGACCGTCCTCGCGCCGCGACACAGCGGGACGGTGTCGAGGTGCGCGCTGAAGAGCCGCCGCGGCCCCCGCCGCGTTCCCGGCAGCTTCACGATCAGATTGCCGCACTCCAGATCAGCGCCGGTAGCGCGACTCGCGCGGCGGTGGGCGCGGTCACAGCGAATCCACTCTTCGGGGCAGCCCGCGGCGAGAAGCTTCCGTCGCACGAGATCGGCCACGGCTGCCTCGCGCCCGCTCGTCCCCTCGACGCGCAAGAGGTCGACGAGGTGGCGCAACGCGTCGCGGCGCGGGATCGCGGCAGGGCGAGTGCCCACGGCTAGCCGCCGACGCGGAACACGCGGTGGATCGTCTTGTCGCCGCGCTTCAGCGTCAGCGAGACCTCGCCGCCGTTCTCGAGGCGATCGAAGAGTTCCCCGGCCATCGACCAGTACTTGGCGCTCGACGTGTCGTTGTATTCGAGCGCTTGCCCGTCGATGAGCTCGATGATGTCGCCTTCCTCGAGCTGCGCCGTCTTGCGCAGGTAGGAGTTCGGCGCGATCTTCGTGAGCTTCATCCGCGTCGGGCCGTTCTTCGTCTGGATGAGGCTGCTGCGCGCCAGATTGAGCTCGGGGGTCCACGCGCTGCGATTGCGGACGATGTCGAACTGCGAGCGCGGCACCGTCGCCCACTCCGTCTTGATGTTCCGGGCACTGACGCCGTTTGCGGCCAGCGCCTTCCTGATCTCCTTCTCCCGGCTCAGCCGCTCCTGCGTCGTCGGCGCGGTCGGGGCGGGCTTGCCCTCTTCCTGAGCCTTCTTGCGCTGCGCCGCCGTGACCGGCGGCGGGGTCGCTGAGATCCTCGTCGCTCGCACGAACTCGCGCGGGGTCGTCGGGGGGGTGGAGTTGAACGCGTACAGCGTCCCCACGACGAGGACGACAACAGCGCAGAAGCCGTAGCTGATTTTCTCGACGAGATCGATCATCGGGGGGTCAGACTCCTCCTTCTGCGGATCATCGTATCATCCTTCGGCCGATGTTCCTCGTCCCCGCGCCGGTTCTCGAAAAAGTCGCGATCCGCGGCTCGGCCGGCGCCGAATCGCCCTTCTCAACGGGGCTGTCAGTCGGCCCATAAGCACTGCGGCAGGCCGATATCGATGATGTGCACGGTGCCGGTCGCGACCCGGCCGGCGCCCTGCGTGAAGCCGGCCTTCGCCGCTGCGAACGTCAGCGTGTGGCGCGCCGCGATCGTCGCGCCGAGGATCTCCCCGGTATTCGCGTCGAGCCCGGTCGGCACGTCGAGTGCGACGATCGGCCGGGCGCTCGCGTTGGCGGCCTCCACCCAGGCGAGATACGGCGCCCGCAACGTCCGCCGCAGCCCGGTTCCCAGCAGGCCGTCGACGAGGGTCACCGAGCCGAGCGCCGCGAAGTCGGGCGGCTGGTCGCTCTCGACGATGTCGATCCCCATGCGCTGCGCGATGCCGAAATGGACGCCGGCGTCCGACTCCGGGGCCAGCTGGTCGCGGTCGAACGTCAAGTAGAGGGTCACGTCGAGCCCCGCGCCCACGAGGTGCCGGGCGATGACGTAGCCGTCGCCGCCGTTGTTCCCTGGCCCGCAGAGGATCGCGAAGCGCGGCGGCAGCGGCTCCGGACCGCCGGCGCAGAGCCGTCGCAGGATCCGGGCGGCGCCGAAGCCCGCGTTCTCCATGAGGATCGTGCCGGGGATGCCGAGCTCCTCGATCGCGCGCCGGTCCCACTCGCGGATCGTCTCGCGATCGAACGGGCCGGTCGGCAGGTGGGACGGGGTGTCGTTCGGTGTGCCGGTCGTTGCGGTCACGATCGCCTCGTCGCAAACAGGGGCGTGTAGCGGTAGTAGACCTCGAGGGTCAGCACGTTGATCGCGGTCGAGTAGACGCGGCCGCCACTCTTGCCGATCCAGCTCGGCTCGGGGTCCCAGCTGCCCTCGCGGTGCGTCTGGCGGCTCTGGAGCGGCAGCAGTACGCGCTTGAGCAGCGTGTTCCACGCGTCCCAATCCTGGCCGCCGATATGGAACAGGGAGAGAGTCGCGGTGTACCAGTAGTAGTACGACTGGAAGGTTCGCGGCCAATCGCCGAGCGCGCGAACGTCCGGTGGGTGGTCGTACAGAATGCGGCGAGCCGCCAGCCGAGCGCGCCTCTCGCGGGGCATGCCGCCGAGGTAGAGGTGGGACAGCAGGCCGACCGCGACCATATTGACGCCGCGCCGGCCGGGCTCCGGCTCCTTGTTCGCATAGATCCCGTAGCCGTCGGACGTGAATGCACGAGCGAGGAAGTGGCGGGCGTTCTGCTCGACGGACGGGGGCACGGGCAGCCCGATTCCACCGGGCCCGCCGCCCGTGCGCCGCGCCGACCGCAGCGCCATCAGCTGCCAGCCTGTCACGGACAGGTCGTTGCGTCCCGACTTCTCGCTCGTGTAGTCCCAGCCGCCGCCAGGCTGCTGTCCGGCGACCGAGAACCGCAGCGCGGCCACCGCGCTCTCACGGTAGGCGGCGCGCCCGCTCATCGCCCACGCTTCGCAGACCGCGAGGGACGCGAGCGCGTGGTCGTAGAAGTACTTGTCGCCACGCGCGCCGAACACGCCGGCGCCGTTCTGGTGATCGATCAGGTACTCCAGCGCCTTCTCGACGTTGCGATGGAACGGACCGCTCGCGCGCGATCCGCCCGCGTACGCCGAGTCGTGGGGCGCGTACCCGGCGCCGAGAAACGCCAGCGTCGCGAGCGCCGTGACGCCGACGTCGAAGTCCTCGAGGCCGCGACCGGCGCACACGACGTGGTGGCGGCAATGACGCTGATAGTCCCGCGCGCTCCAGCCGCCGTCCGCGTCCTGGTGCGCGGCGAGCCAGCGCAGGCCTCGCGCGACGGCGTCCTCCGTCTCACCGCTGCCGCCGTAGCGCCCCAGCGCTTCGATCTTGCCCTCGCCGCGCGCGCCGAGGCCGCCGACCGCGCCCGATGGCGATTCGACGCGGACCGTCGGCATGCCGCCGCCGTGTCCGAGAGGGGGCGCGTCGGGAAACGAGCGCAGCCGGGTCGCGTCGAACGGCTGCAGCGGCGTGGGGGGGGGCGCGGTCTTGGCCACGAGCTCCTCGGCGCGGGGTGCCTCGGTCTTCCGGCGGTCCGGAGCCGGCTCCGCCCGGGGCTGCTTCGGAGGCTGTTTCTCCGGCTGCTGGCGCTCGGGGGGCTTGACCTTCTTTTTCTTCTTCGGCGGGTCGGGCGGCGCCAGCCGGACCTGGATGATGATCTCGCGTCGCGGCCCGGGAGGGCCGGTCGGCCCTTCGGGACGGATCCACAGCGCCAGCAGCGCGACGGTGACGACATGGATGAGGAGTGACCCGACGAGCGCCACGAGCCGGGCCGCCGGCAAGCCCGGACGGTTCAGGCGCGGCCGGGGAACGTCTCGGGGGCGCCGACGCCGCCAGGATCGCGGGAAGACCCGCCAGGACGGTCGACCGGCGCTCGGGCGCCAACGGGCGAAGCGCAGCAGCGAGCCGAGTTGGCGAAGTCGGCGTCCGACGCCGACGACACAGGACCGGACGAACTGCCGCTCTCGCTCGAACAGGTACCGGCCTTCGCCTGCCATGCGTTTCGTCGCCCGCGTGCCGCGAACCCGCCGCTCCGGCTCCCTGATGCCGTCGGCGCACGGGCGATCCTACTGGCTCTCGCAGGGCCGCGCCAGCGGCGAACACGGGCATGGGCTGACCACTCCCGCCGCGGCCTCGACGATGGCTCCGGGCAGCCCGTGTGCCCGCCGGAGTCGGAGCCGATCGCTCGCGGCCGCTCGAGCGCCGGCCAGCGCCGGGCTCGCGGCGGCTCAACTCCGTACTCGGCGGAAGTTCGGGGGCTTTTTTTTGACGGATGCGCGATTCTGCTGGGGTGCGAGGCCTGATACAATCGGCAGGGTCCAGCGTCCGGAATAGCGTCCGGGCGCGGGCGGTTCCGCTTGCCTGCGGAATGAATAGTGAACGACATTGGCAGTGCCGTAGTGCATGCAGGCACTGCAGAACGACCTTGCAGAACGACACGACGTCGAGGTAAGATTTCGACTGCGGTTCCTGCGAGCCGAACAGCTGTGTGAACAGGGTGGCACAGTTGATTGGCGGCGGGGCCCGTCCGACCGAAACCGCTGTTTCTCCTACTCCCGGCCGATCTTGGCGGATCGGCACGGTCCTCAAGAGGTCCGATTCCGTAAGAAACGACGGGAGAAGCCGCGTGTCGCGGAGCCGACGAGCCTTTGCGATCAGAGTTTCGGTTCCCTCGACAGGATCGACCAGCCGTAAGAAGCATCGAATTCCGCCGCGTGGCGGAGGATTCGGAAAGGAGCCCGGGGTATCCATGAACTGGAAAAGCCTCTCTTGTGTCTTGGCAGCCGCCGTTCTGCTGGCCGGCTGCGATCTGGGGTCGCCTAAGACCGAGGCGACCGGCGACGGTGGCGGAACCCCCATCGATCCGACCCTCGAGATCAACAGTCCTGTCCTGATCGCCATCGAGTCGGTCCAGGGCGGGACGGGCGACCCCCGAACACTGTGCCCGGGCATGACCGTCGTCCTGAGCGGTTTCAACTTCTCCGACCAGCTGGGCGACCACCGCGTCGAGTTCTCGGCTGGCAACCAGACGGCACTCGGGCTGCCGATCGACGTCGAGGTCGAACGTTCCGACGGTCCCGACAACTCGCTGCTCGAGGTCGTCGTCCCCGCCGGAATCTCGCAGGGGACGATTCAGCTCTTCGTGGGCGGGGTCTCCGCTGGCGCCGTCGGCTACGACAGCTGCCCGTACCTCTACGCGGTCACGGTCGGCCCGCTCGAAGACCTCGACGCGCTGAACTACACGCCCCTCGTCGGCTTCGACCAGGGCTCCGGCCTGACGCTCTACGGTCTCAACCTGGCCGACGTGCAAGCGGTCGTGCTGTCCGACGGCCGTGGTAGCCAGCAGGAAGTGTCCGCCGACACGTTCGTCCACAACAGCGCGTTCGGTGGCGTCACCGGTCAGGTGCCGACGGGCTATGACAGCTTCAGCTTCCCGCTGAACAACGGCGACCCGGATATCCGTTTCCCGTACACGAATCCCCCGGATCGACACAACCTGCAGATCGAGGTGCGCGGTCCGAACGGCACGTCGAATCTGCTCGAGGTGCCGGTCCTGACGAATCCCGCGGCGAATCGCTTCGGCGTCGGGATCAACGCGGTACGCGTTCCGACCGGCGTCGCGACCGGCCCCGTGGCGATCTACTATCAGATCTACGAGCGTCTCGCGGACGCCTCGTGGCTCATCAACGTCGAGTGGCGCGTGCCCGGCGTGACGGATACGCCGCCGGTCAGCAATCAGATCCCGAACGCGTCCGGCTGGGTCGCAGCGTTCCCTGCGGAGAACGATCCGCGCCATGACGGGACGGAGGAGATCGTCGCCGGTCCGATCGCGCTGGACGACGGCCGCCGTCTCCTGCCCGGTGGTGGACTCCTGCGCGCGTTCGTCTGGGACGCCCAGTGCGACCCGCTCTTCCGGCAGCTCGTCGAGACACCGGTCGACGGTGTGACGCTCGGTCCGGACTGGCGCGTGGAGTTCCGGATTCGGCCCGAGCCCGACGCCGGCGAGCGGACGTTCATCGATCACACGGTCGAGACGCCGCCGATCATCTACCTCGACCTCGAGGACAAGCAGGGCTCGGACCTGTCCGCGCTGCGGCAGACCGAGATCTACGACGGCTTCGACACGACGACGAACGTCGATGTCGACCTGACGACCGCCCTCTGGGGGCCGCCGCGCAATCGCAGCCTGCTCGCGGGCTTGACGGAGGCGCCGGCGCAGCCGCAGTTCGGGACCGGGCAGGCGAACGTGATCCTCGAGCCGATCGATCCGGCGGTGCTCCCCGGCCAGGGTGCCGTGGTTGCGCAGTTCTTCGTGATCCACACGGAGCGGATGCAGATTCGTCACCATGTCGTTCGCACGATCGACGACGGCGTGAATCCCGTCTTCGATGTCGAGTCGGTCACTGACGTCCTGTTCACCGACGACGGCACCTCGACCGGCAACGTGGTCGACAACCCCGGCGAACTCGACGGTGAGTTCCACTTCGCTTCGTTCCAAGTGGTCAATGCCGACTTCAATGAGGACGGTATCCTGGATCCGGGCGAGGAAGCGATCGTGTTCGTCGAGGGCGAGGAAGCGCTCGTGATCCGCCTCGCTGGCGCCCCGGATGGCGGGCTCTTCGACGAGACGCTCATCATCAATGGTGTCCTCGAACTGAGCGGCTGGAACGGCGGCGGGGTCGGCGGCCCGGCGGTCGCCGGCGGTGGAGCCGGCGGCGACGGTGCGGTGCTCGTGCTCGAGAACGACGCGATCGTTCGTACCCTGGTCAACGCGACGGCTGGCGGCAACTTCGGCGGCGGGGTCGGCGAGACAACGACCGGCGTGAACCCGGACATCACGCGCCCGTCGTCGTTCTCCGGTGCGCCGGGCGGCGGTGGCGGCCACAGCGCGCGCGGTGGTGCGGGCGAGTACGGCAACTCCAACGTGCCGGACTTCCGTCCGCCGCGTCCCGGTGACGGCGGTCCGAAGCGCGGCGACGCGTCCCAGCTGCCGCAGACTGCCGGTTCCGGTGGTGGCGGCGGTGGCGGGGCGATCTTCCGAGACGCCCAAGGAGGCCTCACGCCGCACACGGGCGGCGGCGGTGGCGGTGGTGGCGGCATGTGCCGCTTCGAGGTGCGCGGCAGCATCGTCGTCAACGGCATCATCGCCGCGAACGGCGGCAACGGTGGTGACGCGACCAACGGCGGCGGCGGCGGTGGCGGTGGTAGCGGCGGGTCGATCCTCGCGCGTGCCACCGGAGACATCCGCGCCGCGAGCTGCGACGGATCATTCCAGGTCGCCGGTGGCATACCGGGCGGCGGAGCGAGCAACCACAACGACACGCCGGGCTCCGGTCAAGGAGCGGCCGGCTACGTCCGCCTCGAGAGTGCGTTCGGCGGCACGCCGTTCTGCAACTCGATTCCGCAGGCGCAGACGACTCTGACGTCCCGGATGCGCGCGGAAACCAGCCGCGCCAGCGACCGGCGCGCGTCGGTCCAGTCGGTCGCGGGCTTCCCGCCGACGGGTACGATCCAGATCGACGACGAGGTCATGACCTACGGCTCCGTCAACACGGGGAACAACCGGCTCGAGGACCTGGTCCGCGACGAGAGTCGTCTCCAGGAGCACTCCGTCGGTGCCGTGGTCGTCCTGCTATCGAACATCGCGCCGCCGCAGAATCCCGAGGTCCTCCTCGACGGTGGCCTGACGACCGGGCCGGACGAGGTCGAGTTCGGCCTCGGACGCGACGGCGTCCTCCAGCTTCGCTTCATCCAGAGCTTCGATCCCGTCACCGGCGAGCCTCTCGTCGACGCGAACACCGGCCGGCCGACCTCGATCTGGACGTTCGATACGAGCGCCGGGCAGCTGACGGCTCCGAACGGTGAGCTCGTGCTCGAGACGCGCGAAGCGGACACGCGACCCGGGTACCTCGATCTCGTCGCATTGCAGATCGACGAGGACGTGGTGCTGCGCGGCCACGGTGCGAGTCCGCTCGAGCTCGTCGTCCGGGATCGGGCCGAGATCTTCGGCACGATCGACGTCTCCGGCTTCTCCGGAGGCCCGCTCCGCTTTTCCGGTGACGGCTCGCTGCCGCGCTTCGGCCTCGGCGGCGCTTCCGGCCCGGGCGGTGGGCGCGGTGGCGACGGCGGAGTGGTTCAGTTCGTCGACGGCGATCCGACCAACAAGGATCCGGCGAACACGGTTCCCGTCGATGGCGATCCGGGCGAGATGCCGCATGCTTTGGCGCTCTTGATGTCCGTCAACGCGGGCGGTGCCCTCGGTATCCCGGAGGCTCGCAACGCGGGCGGCGGCGGAAGCCTGCCCGGCCGAGATTGCGGCACCAACTGCTTCGACTCGGCCGGTGGTGGCGGCAGCGGCGCCTGTCGGCACGACGGCGTGGCGGGTGAGGCGTTGTTTATCAACGACGGATCGCCCACGGCGCAGGAGATCGAGGCCACGCGCCCCGGCCAGGGTGCGACGGAGCTCGGCTTCAAGGACTTCCGCTTCGGCGGCGAGTTCCTGCTCATCGGCGGGCTGGGCGGCGGCGGTGGCGGTGCCAGCGCCAACGTGTCCAACGCCTACAAGACCGGCAGCATCCCCGGCAACTACGCCTTCAAGGCGGCTGCGGAGTTCGCGCCGGGAACCGGCGGTGGCGGCGGTGGCGGCATCCTGTACCTCGCGGCTGCGAACCTGCACCTGCGAGACGGATGCCGGATCCTGGCGCGTGGCGGTAACGCATTCCAGTCCATCGACTTGGGCGGCAACGGTGGCGCCGGCGCCGGTGGCAACGTGTTGATTCGCGTCGTCAACAACTTCACGTTGGACGTGACTGCGCGGATCGACGTCAGCGGTGGTCGGGCGAACCGCCTGCCGCCGAACGCGGCCAACGGGATCCCCGTCTACGAAGGGAATGTCCGCCTGGGCCTCACCGAGGCTCCGACCGGGGCCGACTCCGGTCAGGCGTTCGGCGGTCGCGCGGGTCGCGGCTCGCCGGGCCAGATCCGCTTCGAGACGTCGAGCAATTCCGGCATCTCCCTCGGCGGGCACAACTCGAGCCTCAGCTCCGGACCGTATCTCCTCGACGTCGTCGAGAGCCTCGGTACGTCGCGGATCTTCAAGGTCGGCCTCGGTGCCGGTGCGGTGGCCGGGTCGCACGCGCTCGAGTTCGGTACCGCGCGCGTGGCCTTCAACGTGCTTCAGCAGGCGCCGGGCACCACGGCGATCGTGCTGTGGGAGTCGGCGAACGAAAGCATGAGCGTCCACGGCGCCCCGGATGAGGTGCACCAGCTCGTGCGCGATCCGCGCGATCTGGCCGGACGGAACTTCGTGCGCATGCGTGCGTACTTCCAGTCCAACTACATCAACCGCACGGCGCGGTCGATTCAGGACGTGGCCTTGCCGATCATCCTCGAGCCGGGGACCTGTATCGGCGGCTTCTGATCGAATCGAGACACGGCCTTGATCGAGGAACGGCCTTCGCAGCGTTGCTGCGAAGGCCGTTTCTCGTTGCGCGAGGCTCGACGTTCAGGGGGGCGCGAGCGCGAGGGTCGATGGCGTGGCTCGGACGACCTCCGTCGGGACGCTACTCCTCTTCGTCCAAGAGCGCGTCCACGAAGCTCGACGCGTCGAACTCCTGCAGATCCTCGATGCCCTCTCCGACGCCGATGTACTTGACCGGGATTTGGAGCTGATTGTTGACCGTCACGACGATGCCTCCCTTCGCCGTGCCGTCGAGCTTCGTCAGCGCGATGCCGGTGACCCGCACCGCGTCGGTGAAGCTCGTTGCCTGGTTCATGGCGTTCTGCCCGGTCGTCGCGTCGAGCACGAGAAGCACCTCATGCGGCGCGTCCGGGATCTTCTTGCCGAGCACGGTGCGGATCTTCGTCAGCTCCATCATCAGGTTCTTCTGCGTGTGGAGCCTGCCGGCCGTGTCGACGATCAGATAGTCGGCTTCCTTCTCGAGGGCTGCCTCCGCGCCGCGGTACGCGACCGAGGCGGGATCGGCGTTCGCCTCACCCGTGACGATGTCGACGCCGAGTCGCTCGCTCCAGATCGTCAGCTGCTCGACCGCGGCGGCGCGGAACGTGTCCGCCGCGGCGAGGATGACGCGATGGTCGGCGCCCTTCAAGCGGCGTGCGAGCTTGGCGATCGTCGTCGTCTTTCCCGTGCCGTTCACGCCCGCGACGAGAATCACCGTGGGCTTCGCGGTCGCCGCCAGCAGGCGGTTGTCGCGCTCGAGCAACAGGTCCTTCAGCACGCCCCGCAGGTAGTCCCGGACCTCGTCGGCCTCGGTGATCTTCTTCTCCTTGTACGCCGAGCGCACGCCGTTCTCGCCGTCGATGAGCTCGGCAACCGTCGCGGGGCCGAAGTCAGCGGCAAACAGCGTCGCCTCGAGCTCGTCGACGTACGCGTCATCGAGCTGGCGCCGGAACGAGAACAGATTCGTCAGGCCCTTGCGGGTCTTCGTCAGCCCGCGCTTGAGGATCGACCAGCGGGATGGCTTCGCGGGCTCGGTCTCGGACTCAGACTCGGACTCGGACTCCGAATCGGACTCGGACTCCGTCTCGGCCTCGGTCTCGGACTCCGTCTCGGTCTCCGTCTCCGACGCGGTCACGG
>CAYMRB010000296.1:0-12843 GCA_964392615.1 uncultured Planctomycetia bacterium
TGTTGGCCAGCGCCTTGCCCAGCGCATCCAGCTCGGCGCGGGCGGAGACCTCGACGGCCAGATTGCCCGCAGCGATCTCTTCCGCGGCACGCGTCATCTCCTGGACGGACGCGTTCATCCGCGCGAACGACCCGAGGAGCGCATCTCGATCTCCGACAGCCTGCTGCGCCGTCTCGGGGGCGGCGAGGACGCGGCACCGTATGCGGCCGTCTGGCGATCGGACGGCGAGGTCGTGGCGACCAGCGGGGAGCCGCCCGACACCGAGCCCCCCGAACTCGGGGGCGCATCGGAGGGCACGACGACAATCCACCAGCGCGGGGACCTGCGCGAGGTCGTCGTCGTCGGCCCGCTCGGCTCGACGGTGCTCGTCGGGCGGTCGATTCGCGGCGAGCTGGCCGAGTTGCGTCGGCTGCTGGGAATCCTCGTCGCGACGGGCGGCGCCGTGCTCTGCTGCGGTCTCCTCGGTGGGTGGTTCGTCGCGCGACGCGCCATTCGGCCGATCGAGACGATCAGCGCGACGGCGCGGTCGATCTCGGCGTCGAATCTGTCCGAGCGCATCGACGTCGAGTCGACCCAGAGCGAGCTCGGCGGTCTCGCGGCGGTCCTCAACGGTACGTTCGAGCGCCTCGAGGGAGCGTTCGAGCGGCAGGCGCAGTTCACCGCCGACGCGTCGCACGAGCTGCGGACGCCGGTTGCGGTGCTGCTCGCCCAGACGTCGATGGCGCTGCGTCGGCAGCGCAGCGCGGAGGACTATCGCCGCGTGCTCGAGACGTGCCACGGTGTATCTCGGCGCATGCGTTCGCTCGTCGACGGTCTCCTCGTGCTCGCGCGCACCGATGCCGGCGGACTGACGCTCCGTACCGAGTGCGTCGATCTGGCAGCGGTGGTCACCGAAAACGTCGGGCTGTTCGAGGAGCTCGCCGCTGAACGCGGCGTGTGTCTGCAGACGCGATTCGAGGCCGTCGAGGCGGAGGTCGACGTCGACCGCTTCGGACAGATCCTGACGAATCTGCTGACGAACGCGCTGCGGTACAACCGCCCCGGCGGCCGCGTCGAGGTGTCGGTTGAGGCCGCAGGCGCCGAGGCCCGGCTCGCGGTCGCTGACACGGGTTGCGGCATCCCGGCGAACAGCGTCGAGCACATCTTCGAGCGGTTCTATCGCGTCGACGCCGCGCGGTCGCGGCGACAGGGCGGCTGCGGCCTCGGGCTGGCGATCACGAAGGTTCTCGTCGACGCCCATGGCGGCCGCATCGAGTGCATCAGCGAGGTCGGCGTCGGCTCGACGTTTACGGTGACGCTGCCGGTGACGGCCCGGGCGCGTGCCCGCCGGGACGGTGACGAGTCGGCAGTCGACGACGGTCGGCTGCCTGCAGGGCAGCTGAGCATCCCCGAGACAGGCCCGTGAGCGAGTAGCGGGCGTTTTGTCAGTCCGCTACTCAGCTCACGTTTACAACGGACCGCTACGGCTGAGATCCACCACGGCGCCTGCGGGAACTCGATTCCCGCGGGCGTTCTTTCGAGAACCATCGTGCCCCCCTGTCGTTGCGGTGATCAGCGTTCCACTGCCAGCTCGACCACGACTTCAGCCGGTGACGCGGCCGACGGCTCGTCCGATTCGGACTCTTCGGGCTCGTCCGCCCCCGGCTCGTCCGGCTCGGGCTCATCCGGCTTGAGCTCGCCCCGCTCGTGTTCGCCCGGCTCCGGGTGGTCCGCAGCCGGCTCGTCCGGCGCCGATTCGGGGGGCGTGGATTCCAGGACGGTCGGGTCGTCCGACATCGCCTCCGGCTCCGCATCGGGCCCGGCGTCGCGACTCAAGAGGGCGCCGTTCGATCGGATGCCCAATCCCGCCAGCCGCGCGTCGAGCTCGTCGGCCTCCATCGCGGTCACGGCTTCGACCTCGGCTCGCGTCAGGCGCGGGTGGATCGAGAACAGGCGCTCCCAATCCTCGGCCGTGTCGCGAAACCGACGCCGTCGCGAGTGGGGGACGCCTGCAGCGTGGAGCGCGTGGACCAGATCGGCGTACGGTACGGAACCCTGCAGCACGGTCGGCTCGTCCATCGCGTGGCGGTGTACGACCGTCGTCGGAAAGCCGAATCCCGTGCCGTCGGCGTCGCGGCGGTCGAGCTCGAAGAGCGCCTCGGCCCGTCCGCTCGAGATCTGGTCGAGCATGTCCTCTACGTCGATGCCGAGCTCGCTCGCGAGGTCGAAGACCTTCTCGAGGTCATCGATCGGCGTGCACTCGGTGTAGAAGGCCTCGCGCAGTCGGCGCAGCAGTCGGTTGCCGGCGTCCCGGCAACGCAGGCTGACCGCCTTGACGGCACGACAAGCGACGAACGTCGTCTGAAGGACATGAGCGTCCCAGACCGCGTCGTTGAACGGCATTCCCGACACCGACCCGGCGGTGAGCCAGTGGCGCTTGACGAGCGAGATATCGGGAACGGGATGATCGCGGAGACCTCCCATGACGGCGCGCCACGAGACGGACTCGCCGAATTCGAACACGAAGGCCGTCTGCACGGGCTGGAAAGCCCAGCACCAGCTGCAGGCGGGATCTTCGAAGAAGATAACTTCCATCGGATCTCCTCGACTTCTTTCGGGGATCCCGTTCCCGACCGCGCAGCGTCACTCGACGCGCGCGGAACGTGCGATACCCGACCCCCACACCCCTCCGCCCGATCGATCTTAGTACAGCCCGCCACAAAAAAGTAACGGAAATGAGCGGATCCGTGCTCGCCCTCTCGGGTGATTTCGGGTCGCGATGTCGACGCGACGAGCGCCGCGGGTGAGCTGTTGGGAAAACAACGTTGCGGATGCGTCCGCAGAGCTGGTAGGAAGAGCTTGTGGAAGGGTGAGCCCAAGTGCGGTCTTTCACAGGCGTCGTGCTAAAATCCGCGCTCGCGACACGAACCGGTTTCGAACCATGAGCTTCGAGAGCTTGCAGAGTGATCCCGAGTTTCGGTCTTGGTTGGAGCAATTCGTCGAGGATCGCGTTCGCGACGAGCTCGAACGAGAGAGGAAAAGGGAATACCTCGAATCGTTCGCGTTGATCGCGGTGCGGCCGAAGGACGAACTCGCAGCCCAGATCGCCAAGTACCTCGGGAAGACGCTCGTCCCCCTCGACGTGTTGGTCTTCGGTGACGGCGAGAAGAAGATCGTCATCAAGGAGAACCTCCGCGGCAAGGACGCGTACGTCCTCGCGACGGTCGGCGACGGCGAGGATCCCGACGTCTCCCTCGCCAACACGCTGAAGGTGCTGTCGACCCTGCACCGGACGTGCAAGGTGCGTCGCATCAACGTCGTCGCGCCGTGCCTGTGGTATCAGGCGCAGGACAAGTCGCACGCGCGCCGAGAGCCCGTGAGCGTGCGGGACGTCGCGGACGATCTCCTGCGTCGCGGCATGAGTCACATCATCGTCACGTCGCTGCACGCGGAGCAGATCGAGATCGCGTTCGACAGCTTCGATCACCTGAAGATGGAGCCGATCTTCAGCGACTACCTGAACCGCGAGTTCGGCGAAAAGGGCGAACGGTTCATCCTCGTGTCTCCGGACGACGGCGGCGTCCGCATGCGCGAGGACATGATGAAGAACATGAAGCCCGAGTGGGTCGACGGGCAAGCCGCCGTACACCAGCTGCGCGTCCGCGGATCGCTCGACGAGAAGGAGATTCTCGACTTCGTCGGCGAGGTGAAGGGCAAGATCGGCGTCATCGTCGACGACATGATGCGATCGGGCACGACGATGTTCCAGGCGGCGAAGGTCGCGAAGAACAACGGCGCCAAGAAGGTTATCGGTCTCTGCACGCACTTCTACGGCTTCGACAGCAAGACGCAGGGACCGTTCGACGATCGACTGGCGCAGTCGGCCCTCGACGAGCTCGTCGTGACGAACACGCGCGGCGACGTGATGGAACGCGTTCGCACGAGCGAGGCGCTGGCGTCCCGTCTTACCGTTCTCGACGTGTCGCCCTACTTGGCCAAGGCGATGGCCAACTTCCAGTCCGGCGGTACGGTCAAGGACATGATCACGCGCGTCCCGGATCTGCGTGAGTTCTACCACGTCGTCCATCGTGCGAATTGACCGAGCGCGGACAGGGAGATGTTCGGTCTCGTTGCGGCTGTTCTCGTTTTTGCTTGATGGAGCGGCCCGCGTCGCTGTGAAATAGCGACGTCTGGGGACTCGAAACCCACCGCGCGCTCTGGGGAGCTGCGGCGGGACTCTCCGAGGTCGACCGCGGCTGGCCTGCCGCGAGTGGATCTGGCTTACCTACCAAGAAACGTCGTGCGCGTGCCGGCTCGTGGGTCGGCGCGGTGTCCGCGGGCCCGTTGGGACCCGTCTCCACGCTGCAAATTCTGACACGGAGTCATCAGTCGCAATGACCAGATTGCGTTTCTTCCCGGCGTCGATCGTCTGCGTCCTGCTTCTCGGCCTCGCCGCCGATGTGCGGGCCCAGGGCGGTGACGGACCGGATGAGTGTGAGCGCGCGTGTGCCGAGCAGGCCGCTCGCGTTCTGCGAGGGTGTCTGGCGCAAGGAGGGGGTCCTCGGGAATGTGAGCGCCGCGCAGCCGAGGCGCTCGAGGCTTGCGTAGCGGACTGCGAGCCGGCGGAGCCGACGTGCGAGGAGCTCTGCCTCCAGGCCGGCCAGGAGGCCTTCGACGCGTGTCGTGAGGACGGCGGCGGCCGCGAGCAGTGCCGTCGCGCCCAGGACGAGGCGATTCGAGCGTGCATCCAGGAGAACTGCGCGCCGGAGCCGACGTGCGAGGAGCTGTGCCGTCAGGCGGCGCGAGAGGCTCTCGTGGCCTGCCGCGAGGATGGCGGTAGCCCGACGGAGTGTCAGCGCGCGTTCGAGGCCGTGCTGCGAGCGTGTCTCGTCGAGAATTGCGGTGCGCCGGAGCCGACGTGCGAGGAACTCTGCCATCAGGCCGGCCAGGAGGCGCACGATGCGTGCCGCCAGGACGGCGGCAGCGCGGAGGAATGCCGCCGCGCGAAGCACGAGGCGATCCAGGCGTGCCTGGAGGAGAACTGTGGTGCGCCGGAGCCGCCGACGTGCGAGGAGCGCTGCGAGCGCATCGCGCAAGAGGCCGCCGCGGCGTGCTTGCGCCATGGAGGCGACGAGGAGCGCTGCAACGAGATCTACGAGAATACCCTCGCGCGTTGCGTCGAGGCGTGTCAGCCGTCGTGCGAGGACGAGTGCCGTGCTGTCGCGCAGGAGGCCGCCCGAGCGTGCCTGGCCGACGGCGGCACGGAGGAGCAGTGCACCGAGGTCTTCCGGGCGACGATCAGCGCCTGCATCGATCAAAACTGCGACCCGCCGGAGCCGCCGACGTGCGAGGAGCGCTGTGAGCGCGTCGCCGACGAGGCGGTCCGGGAGTGCCGTCGTCGCGGCGGTTCGCCGGAGCAGTGCGAGCGGGTGCGCGCGACGGCCCTGAGGCGTTGCCTCGAGGCGAATTGCGCGCCGAGCTGCGAGGAGCGCTGCCGCGGCTTCGCACACCGCGCCCAGGAAGAGTGTCTCGCGGCGGGCGGCTCCGAGGAGGAGTGCCAGCAGGCCTTCGACGAGGCGCTCGAGATGTGCGTCGCCGAGAACTGCGAGCCGAGCTGCGAGGAGAGCTGCCGCGCTGTCGCACGGGAGGCCGTCGAGACGTGCCTGGCGGACGGCGGCGACCCCGAGGAATGCGCAAGCGTCGGCGTCGAGGCGCTGCGTCGCTGCCTCGAGGCGAACTGCGAGCCGAGCTGCGCCGAGCGCTGTCGCGGCGTCGCGCGTATGGCCCAGGAGGAATGCCTGGCGGCGGGAGGCACCGAGGAGGATTGCCAGCAGGTCTTCGACGAGACGCTGAGGCGCTGCGTCGAGGAGAACTGCGAGCCGGTGAGCTGTCGGGATCGCTGCCGACGCATCGCCGCTGAGGCGCGGCAGGCGTGCATCGACGAGGGCGGCACCGAAGAGCAGTGCGCCGAGGCCGCCCAGCGCGCGTTGCGCCGCTGCCTCGAGGCGAACTGCGCGCCGAGCTGCGAGGATCGTTGCGAGGCCGTCGCGCGCCGTGCTCAGCACGCGTGTCTCGAGGCCGGCGGCGACGAGGATCGCTGCGAGCAGGTCTACCGCGAGGCTTTGCGTCGCTGTGTCGCCGAAAACTGCACGCCGAGCTGTGCCGAGCGCTGCCGTCGCGTGGCGCGCGCCGCGCAGGAGGAGTGCTCGGAGGCCGGCGGCACCGAGGAGGAGTGCGCCGAGGTCTTCCACGACACGCTGCGTCAGTGCATCGCGGAGAATTGCGAGCTCGACTGCGAAGATCGCTGCCGCGTCGCCGCGCACCGCGCTCAGGAAGCGTGTGTCGAGGGGGGCGGCTCCGAGGAGGAGTGCGCTCAGGTGCTCCGCGAGACGCTCCGTGAATGCGTCGCCGAGAACTGCGCGCCGAGCTGCGAGGACCGCTGCCGTGCCCACGCGCGTCGCGCTCAGGCTCGGTGTCTCGAGGCCGGCGGCACGGAGGACGAGTGCGCCGAGGTCTTCCACGTGGCGCTACGCCGCTGCGTCGCCGAGAACTGCGAGCCGAGCTGCGCGGACCGCTGTCGTGCGATCGCGCGTCGCGCTCAGCGCGAGTGCGCCGAGGCGGGCGGCTCCGAAGAGCGCTGTCGCGAAGTCTTCAACCGCACGCTGCGCGCATGTCTCGAAGAGAATTGTCAGGTGAGCTGCCGCGAGCGCTGCCGTCGGGCCGCGAACGAGGCGAAGGAAGCGTGCCTGGCCGACGGCGGTTCGGAGGAGCAGTGCGCCGAGGTCTTCGCCCGGGCTCTGCGCGCATGTGTCGCCGAGAACTGCGTCGATGATGAGCCGAGCTGCGAGGATCGCTGCCGCCGCGTCGCGCGCGAAGCGCAAGAGGCGTGCATGGAGGCGGGAGGCTCGGAGGAGCGCTGCCGCGAGGTCTTCCAGCTCACGCTGCGCCGCTGTGTCGCCGAGCGCTGCGATGACGACGAGCCGAGCTGCGAGGAGCGCTGCGAGGCGCACGCTCGCCGTCTGCTCGAGCGCTGCGTCGAGGCCGGTGGCGAGCCGGAGGCGTGTCGCGAGCGTATCGGTCGCTGGCTGCGTCACTGCGTCCAGGGTTGCAACGATGGTCCGCCGCTCAGCTGTCAGCAGCAGTGCCGCGTCGACGCGGCGCGTGCCGCGCGCGAGTGTCTCGCGGACGGTGGCGAGCCGGAGGAGTGCGCTCGCGTCCACGCGGCGTTCCTCGAGGAGTGCATCGCGGAGTGCGAGCCACCGCAGCTGAGCTGTCAGCAGCAGTGCCGCGTCGACGCGCTCGAGGCGGCGCGCCAGTGCATCGCTGATGGTGGCACCGAGGAAGAGTGCGCGGTCGTCCACCGGGAAGCCCTGAGCACGTGTCTCGAGGAGTGCGAGCCGCCGACGTGCGTCGAGCGGTGCCGTGCTGCTGCCGCCGCCGCTCGCGACGAGTGCGTGGCGGAGGGCAACGATCCGGACGAGTGCGCGGCGCGTGCTCACCGCATGTTCGTCGCGTGCGCGCGTGAGAACTGCACGCCCGACGAGCCGCCGAATCCGCCGAGTTGCGCGGATCGCTGCCGTCGCGTTGCCCGGGGCCTGTTCGACGAGTGTGTCGAGGCCGGCGGCGAGGAGGACGAGTGCGCGGCCCGTGCGCGAGACGCTCTCGAGGAGTGTCTCGAGGAGTGCGGCGACGAGCCGCCGAATTGTGCCGCGCGTTGCGCTCACGGCGCGCGTGAGGTGATGGAACGCTGCCGCGAGAACGGCGGCGAGCCCCGCGAGTGTGCCGAGGCCGCACGACGCTTCTTCATGCGTTGTCGCGGTGAGTGCGAACGGCCCGAACCGCCGGACTGCGACGAGCGCTGTGCGCGTCTGGCGCGTCAGATTCGCGAGCGCTGCATCGAGGCGGGCGGCGATCCGGACGAGTGCACCGAGCGCGCCCGCATCGCGCTCGAGCGTTGCGCGGAAGCGTGCGATCCGTCGGACGATCCGCCGACCTGCGAGGAGCGCTGCACGTCGCGTGCGCGTCACGTGCAAGAGGCGTGCATCGAGATGGGCGGCGATCCGGACGAGTGCACCGCGCGCGCCGAGGAGTTCCTCGCCCGCTGTGTCGACGTCTGCGAGAACGGCCCCGAGCCGCCGTGCACGACACGGTGTCGCCGTGTCGGTCGCGAGGCGTACGCGCAGTGTATCGACGAAGGCGGCGAGCCGGACGAGTGCGCCGCGCAGGCGCGCGAGATCGTCGAGGGCTGCCTCGCCGAGAACTGCTCGCAGCCCGATCCGTGCGTCGAGCGTTGCCGTCATCGCGCGCGTCGTCTGCAGCAGGAGCTGCTCGAACGGCTGCCGCGCTCGGTACGCCAGTGCGTCGCCGACGGCGGTGACGCGGAGGAGTGCCGCGAGGAGCTGACCGCGCGTGCGCGTCAGGCCATCGAGGAGTTCCTCGCTCGCTGCGGCGAAGGCTGCGAAGGCGATCCGGAGGATCCCGAGGATCCGCCGACCTGCGAGGAGCGCTGCGATAGAGCCGCGCAGGCCGCGCTGGAGCACTGCCTCGACGCCGGTGGCGACGAGGAGGAGTGCGCCGCGCGGGCGCGTGACCTCGCCGAGCGGTGCGTCGAACGGTGCGAGAACCCGCCGGAGCCGCCGGATCGCTGCGATTTCGACTGCGCGGCGGGCGCCGAGCGTCTGGCGGCGGCCTGCGCCGAGCGCGGCGGCGACGAGGACGAGTGCGCTGCGGCCGTCGAAGAGTTCCTCGCGCGCTGCGAGGCGTTCCAGGAGGAGCACTGCGCCGAGGAGGAGTTCTTGGCCGGTGAGCTCATGGTCGGCCCGAACGCTCCGGTGTTCATCCGCGGCGACTCGAACATGTCGCACGAGGTCGATCTGTCGGACGCGGTGTTGATCCTGACGAACCGCTTCCTCGGCGTCGGTGCGATCGTCTGCGATGACGCGGCCGACTCGAACGACGACGGCTCGGTCGACATGTCTGACGCGCTCAACATTCTCAATCGGCTCTTCCTCGGTGGCCGGCCGATTCCGGCGCCGTACCCGGAGCCGGGCGAGGATCCGACCGCGGACGACCTCGGCTGCGCGCAAGGGCTCTGAGCGGAGACCACGCGTAGCGCCGGCGGCGGCTGATCGCCGGTGATCGGAGGCGGGCGGACGTCCCTGACGGGGCGTTCGCCCGCCTTTTTCGTCGGCATCACCGCGGGGTCGGGTAGACTCGTCTCGGTCGGGGGCGCGTGGGCCAGATCCGCTAGGGTGTAGGTGAGTGTACGCATCATGGTCGTGAGACTTGTCGTTTCCGCAGCACTTGTCCTTGCGTGGAGCTCTTCGGCGCTCGTTGCGCAGGAGACCGTCGTCATCAACGAGATCTACTATCGCGGTCTCGACAGGACGGTGCCGGACGAGTTCATCGAGCTTCACAATTCCGGCGACGCACCGGTCGATCTGTCGGGCTGGTTCTTCTCGACGGGAATCACCTATGCGTTCCCGTCGGACGCGGAGATCGCCGCCGGCGGTTTCGTCGTCGTCGCTCGCGATCCGGTCGCGGCGGCGGAGAGCGTCGGCGCCGTCGATGCGTTCGGTCCGTGGACCGGCGTGCTGTCGAATTCCGGCGAGCGCGTCGTGCTACGCGATGCGTCGGGCCGCATCGCCGACGAGGTCGACTACCAGGACGTCACGCCCTGGCCGATGGCTGCCGATGGCTACGGCAGCTCGATGGAGCTGATCCATCCGGACCTCGACAACGACCTCGCCGGGAGTTGGCGCGGATCGGGATTCGTCGACTCGATCCCGCTCGAACGCACCGTGTTCATCGGCTCGGAGGAGCCCGACTGGCTCTGGCGTCCGGCGACGTCCGAGCCCTCCGATCCGATCGACGCGTGGCGTCAGCTCGATTTCGTCGAGGACGACACGTGGAGCGTCGCGCAGACGAGCATCGGCTTTGGCGACGATGACGACAACACCGTCCTCGAGGACATGGAGGGCAACTACAGCGGCATCTACCTCCGTCGCCGGTTCACCATCGACGGCGAGCTTCCGACGTCGCTTCGCCTGTCGCTCTTCGTAGACGACGGCGCGATCGTCTGGATCAACGGCGTGGAGGTGTGGCGCTACCGCGTCGATCCGGGCGAGGTCCCCTTCGACGGCACATCGACGGGTAGCGGCGAAGCCCGGTGGACCGACTTCCTTCTCGGCAGCCCGGAAGCGTTCTTGCGCTCGGGCGACAACGTGATCGCGATCCACGCGCTGAACCGTCGCGCCACGAGCCGTGACTTCTCGGCCGACGCGATGCTGTTCGTGCCGGGAATCGAGGACTTCGAGAACCTCGAGGACTTCCTCGCGCCGCCGACGCCCGGCGCGCGTAACACGGTGTGGTCGACCGTCGCGCCGCCGCACGTGCGTCAGGTGACGCAGGTACCGCGCCAGCCGCGAGCGGGCGCGCCCGCTCTGATCACGGCGAAGGTGACCGACCCCGACGGCGTCGCGAGCGTCACCGTCGAGCTCCAGCCGGTCGATCCCGGCGCGTACATCCGGTTGATCGACCCGGAGTATGAAACCGAGTGGTTCACCTTCGAGGCGAACGACAGCGGTGAAGACGGCGATGCGGCGGCCGGCGACGATATCTGGACTCTGCTGCTGCCGCCCGAGGTGCAGGTGCACCGTCGCCTCGTGCGGTATCGAATCACCGCGACCGATGCGAACGGTCTGTCGTTGCGCTTGCCGTACCGCGATGACCCGCAGCCGAACTTCGCGTACTTCGTGTACGACGGTGTCCCGGGGTGGCAGGGCGCTGTGCGCCCCGGCAACACCCCGGTGGTCGAGTTCGACGCCGAGACGATGGCCTCCCTCTCTCCGTACCATCTGATCGCCACGGAGGAGGACGTGACGAATTGTCAGTACAACCAGGCGTTTCGTTCGCGGCACTTCCGCGGCACGATGGTCCATGACGGCTTCGTCTACGACCACATCGAGTTCCAGAATCGCGGCGAGTTCTCGACCTACGTGTCGGGCAAGAACAAGTGGCGATTCCACGCGCTGCGCGGCCACGCGTTCCGCACGCGAAACGACCGTGGCGAGCGCTATGGCGAGCGCTGGCGCAAGATCAACCTCAGCGCCTGCGCGACGCCGTGGGTGCCGACCAACCGGGGTATGGCAGGTCTCGGCGAGGCGGTGTCGTTCGCTCTGTATTCGCTCGCCGGCGTTCCGAGCCCGCACACGCATTGGTTCCAGCTGCGCGTGATCGACGCGGTAGACGAGACGCATCCGACCAATCAATACATCGGCGACGTCTGGGGGCTCTATCTTGCAATCGAGCACACCGACGGGCCGTTCCTCGACGAACGCGGCCTGCCGGACGGCAACACGTACAAGATCGAGAACGGCTCCGGCATGCAGCGCCATCAGGGCGCAACGCTGCCGATCCGAAGCATCGACTACAACGAGCTCAAGGCGGGCTACAACCGCGCTCAGCCGATCGAGTGGTGGCGTTCGAACGTCGATCTCGACGTCTACTTCTCGTTTCGCTCGACGAACCGCGGCGTCAATAACATGGACCTGCGGGAAGGCTGGAACATCTGCATGTACCACAACTCGGTCACCGACCTGTGGTCCGTGATCCCGTGGGACCTCGACATGCTGTACATGCCCGTGACGCACTGGTCCGGCGTCATGAACTTCCAGAACGCGCTCAGTCAGCATGCAGCTCTCGCTGTGGAGTATCGCAACCGGGCGCGAGAGGTGCGCGACCTGCTGTTCACGACAGACCAGGTCGGCCAGCTCGTCGACCAGCTCGCGTTCGCGGTGAATCCGCCGGCGCGCGAACTGACGCTCGTCGATGTCGACGAGGCGATGTGGAACTTCCATTCGCGAGCGGCCGGCGGCCATCGAGGAGCGTTCTATCGCAATCCGTCGACCCACAACGCGCGCGGCGGCACGGTGCGGCGAACGCTCGTGTCGGCCGATCTCGAGGGGTTCGCGCAGTGGATCAAGGACTTCACCGTCGACGGATACGGCGGCGACTTCCTGACGCGCGAGGGACGCGACACCCAGATCCCGGAGACGCCGACCATCGAGGCGATCGGCGACGCGGGGTTCCCGGTCGATGACCTGGCATTCCGGTCGAGCGCCTTCCGCGACCCGCAGGGCGACGACACGTTCGGCGCGGTCGCGTGGCGCGTGGCCGAAGTGGTCGGGGAGCGCGATGTCGATCCCACGGTTGCGATCCGTGATCTGCCGTACGAGATCCGTCCGGTCTGGGAAAGCGGCGAGATCGTCCCCTTCGCGGACGCGGTCGTCGTGCCGCCGGAGGCGCTTGCGGTCGGTTCGACCTATCGCGTGCGCTGTCGCATGAAGGACGCGACCGGACGGTGGAGCCATTGGTCCGACGCGATCGAGTTCACGGCGACGGCGCCGACGGCGGAGTTCCCGCAGCAGATGTTCTTGCGCATCTCGGAGCTCCACTACCATCCGAGCGAGGACGAGGAGCACGAGTTCGTCGAGCTCATCAACATCGGCCTCGAGCCGCTCGATCTTTCGCCGGTCGCGTTTCGGGACGGCGTCGGGTTCGAGTTCGGCTCGGGCGACGCAACGGTCCTCGCGCCGGGCGAGCGCGTCGTCGTCGTCAAGGACCGCCAGGTCTTCACCGCGCGCTACGGCGATGACGTGCTGATCGCGGGCGAGTACGACGGACGCCTGTCGAACGGCGGCGAGAGGATCGCGCTCGTGTACGGCCGCAATGTGCCGATCCTCGTCTTCGAGTACGACGATGACTGGTATCCGCAGACCGACGGGCTCGGCCACTCGCTCGTCATCCGGGACGCGACGGCGCCGCCGGAAGCGTGGAATCTGTGGAACGCGTGGCGCGAGAGCG
>CAYMRB010000297.1:0-12819 GCA_964392615.1 uncultured Planctomycetia bacterium
GTCAGCCGCGCCGTGATGCTGCGGCTGTTCCCGGCCGAGAAGACGAACCTCGGCAACGTCCTGATCCTGGGAAGCGGCACGGCGACCGAAGCGCTCGCGAAGGAGATCTCGACCCACCACCTCGACACGCTCACCGTCGTCGGCATCCTGACGACGGCGCTCGACGAGGTGAACAAGCGCCTGCACGGGATCGAGATCGTCGGTACGGTCGGCCAGATTCGCGACCATGTCGACTATCGGCACGTCGATACGATCCTCGTGAATCTGCCCCGACACAGCGACGAGCTGCCCACCGACTACCTGATCCGCTGCAAGTTCTCCGGCATTCGCGTCACGTATGTCGGCGAGTTCTACGAGTGGCTCAGCCGCAAGGTGCTTCTCGAGAACTTCAGCCCGATGGACTTCCTCTATCGCGGCAACCTCGTGATGACGCGCTTCCGCTGGCTCGGCAAGACGGCGTCCGAGAAGACGATGGCGCTGCTCTTGCTCGTTCCGGCCCTTCCGGTCATGGCGATCGCTGCACTGCTCGTTCGCCTGACATCGCCCGGGCCGATTCTGTACCGCCAGGTGCGCACAGGCCAAAACGGTCGCACCTTCGAGGTGCTGAAGTTCCGGTCGATGGTCAACGACGCGGAGAAGAACGGCGCCGTCTGGGCCAAGCAGAACGACCCGCGCGTCACGACCTGGGGCAAGATCATGCGCAAGACGCGCATCGACGAGCTGCCGCAGATCTTCAACGTGCTGCGGGGCGACATGAGCTTCGTGGGTCCGCGCCCCGAACGTCCGGAGTTCGTCGCGAAACTCGCCGAAGAGATCCCCTACTACGAGCAACGCCATCTGGTCCGCCCCGGCTTGACCGGCTGGGCGCAGGTCGCGTTCCGATACGGTAGCTCGATCGAGGATACGGCGGAGAAGCTGCGGTACGATCTGTACTACGTCAAGAACATGAGCCTGATGTTCGACGTGCTGATCGTCCTCAGTACGGTCCGCACCGTCCTGTACAACGGCGGCGCGCGCTGATGGATTGCCGATGAGCTCCGCGACACCTCACGAGACGGCAGCCTCCACGAGTACGACCGACTCGACCGCGATCGTCAACGCGATGACGGTCGACGTCGAGGACTACTTCCAGGTCGAGGCGTTCCGCACGAGCGTCGGCAAGGAGCGCTGGGACGAGTACCCCGTACGCGTCGAGGACAGCACGCGGCGGATTCTCGATCTGTTCGACCGCTACGAGGTCAAAGGGACGTTCTTCACGCTCGGGTGGGTCGCGGCGAAGTGCCCCAGCCTCGTCGAAGAGATCGCGCGACGCGGACACGAGGTCGGGTGCCACAGCTACTGGCACCGGATGGTCTACACGCTGACGCCCGACGAGTTCCGGCAGGACACGGCCGACGCGACGCGCGCGCTCGAAGACGTCGTCGGCCAACCGATCCGCTCGTACCGCGCGCCGTGCTACTCGGTGACGCCGAAGTCGACCTGGGCGCTCGAGATTCTGGCGGAGCTCGGCTACGAGATCGACTCGAGCGTCTTCCCGGTCAAGCACGACATGTACGGCTTCGACGGCTTCCCACGCTTCGCGGTGACGGCGCGGCTGCCGTCCGGCGGCAGCATCGTCGAGGTGCCGATGTCGACCGTACGACACTTCGGCATGAACTTCCCGGGCGCGGGCGGCGGCTATCTCCGCATCTTCCCGTCCTTTTACTCGCGGCACGCGCTGCGACGTGTCAACGAGACGGAGAGGCAGCCCGGCGTGGTCTACCTGCACCCGTGGGAAGTCGATCCCGAGCAGCCGAGACTCCCGGGGGGCCTGAAGTCGCGCCTGCGGCACTACACGGGTCTGCGGTCGATGGAGCGCAAGCTCGAGGGATTGCTCAAGACGTTCCGTTTCGCTCCGCTGAGCGAGATCGTCGAGCGCTACCCGCCCCAGGGCGAATTCGTCGTCCCGGGCGACACCGACGATGCTTCGTCTCCCGGCACCGCGGGTTGATTGCGCGGCCCCCAAAGGGTCGATAGCATGAATGCGTCGTGGCCCCGCTCTGTCGCCGGGCTGACGATGGTGACAAGGCGCCCGGGCGGATCTCCGATGTTGACCCGACAAGCAGCACAGACCTTCGACCGCCGCGGACTCGTCCGGCGAGGCGTGGTGGCGACGATCGCCGTCGCCCTCCTCCTGACGTCGCTCGTCGCTGCCGACGACGGCAGGAACAAGAAGAAGGGCGCGGCCTCCGACGCGAAATCGCTGCGCACGAGCGAGCTGCCGACCATCCGGCTCGTCGGCGGGCAGGCGTTGGTCGGGAAGCTGGCGGAGTCGCACGTCTCCGTGCAGACGCGCTACGGGCGCTTGAAGGTACCGATGACCGACGTTGTCCGCATGCGGTTACGGCCGCGGCTGTCCGCGGAAGGCGAGGCGCGGGCGCGCGAGATCCTCGCGGGCCTGGTCGCGGCCGGCGAGAGCGACGCCGACGACGAGGCTTTCATCGCCGCACTGACCGCGATCGGCCCCGGCGCCTACTGGCTGCTCTCCGACGCGACCAGGAGCACGGAGAACGACGCCGTCAAGGACGCCATCGAGTCCGTCCTGACCGAGCTGCGCGCGATCGAAGACGTGTACCTCGAGAAGGACGACGAGATCGCGACCGTCCGCTTCACGATCCGCGGCCAGCTCGTCCAGGAGGCCTTCCACGTCGAGAGGTTCGGCAGCGTGCTGACGCTGCCGAGAAGCGACGTCATCGAGCTCGCGTGGGGTGAGCTCGAGGTCCGCAAGGTCTTCAAGGTCACCGGCCAGCACAGCGAAGGCTCGAATCGCTTCCTCGACACCGGTCTCGAGGTCAAGAAGGGCCGCAAGTTCACGCTCAAGCCGAGCGGCTCGATGACCTGGCAGGGTCAGTCATTCGGCCCCGGCGGCATCAGCAACCACACGTGGAACAGCCGCCGGATGGGCTGCCTGCAGTGGCGCGTCGGGAAGGGCAGCTGGACGGTGCTGTCCGAGGATTTCGAGGGCAAAGCCGACTCGGCCGGCGTGCTGCAGTTCTGCGTCCACCTGACGGGCGCGGCGGGCTCGGGCGAGTTCAAGGTCGAGTATCGCGCGACCAAGAAGTAGCTGCGTGCGGGTTTTGGGGTATACGGCGAAGACGCCGTATACCCCAAAACGCCGCATCGGTGGAAGAGAGGGCACTCCGCAGCGGGCCGTCTTCTCCTCGCGCCCTCTGCCTTTTGGTGACAGCTGCTCAGAGAATACCGCGCGTCACTTGCGCGGCACGAACCAGACGTTGCGGTAGACGACGTAATTGCCGTGATGCTGCAGGTAGACCGGTCCGGGCTTCGGGCTCTGGCCGTACGGTGCAGCCGTCGTGCCGCGCACCGGCGGTTTGCCGTCCTTGCGGAGCACCTTCTGGTCCTTGTGCACCAAGACGCCGTTGTGCCAGACCGTCATCACGGCCGGCGCGATCAGCTTGCCGTCCGCGTCGAACTTGCACGCGGTGTACTCGATGTCGTACGTCTGCCACTGCAGCGGCGGGTAGCACATGTTCGTGCCGGTGATCTCCACCGAGTAGATGCTGCCGCAGTCCCCCATGCCGGGACTCTTGACGCCGAAGGAGTCGAGCACCTGGACCTCGTAGCGCCCCTGCACGTAGCAGCCGCTATTGCCGCGACCCTGGCCGCCGCGACCGGGGCCGTACGGCGTCAGAAACTCGAGGTGGAGCAGACCGCTCTGGAATTCCTGCTTGCTGAAGCAGCCACGCTCGAGGAAGCCGGCCTTGTTGACGGCCGCCGGCTGAATGTCGTCCGGTTTTCTCGGGTTTGGCTTGTTGCGCCGCCACTTGGCGACGTCCTTCTTGTTCGCGAACAGCACGACCGCGCCCTTCGGCGGCTTCTTGCCGAGGGTCTTGCTCTTGCGCTCGACGCGCTTCCGCTTGCCGACATCGTCGCCGCCATGGGCCTCGACGGTGATGACGCCGTCTTTGACGACGAGGCGCGCCTCGTCGGCCTCGAAGGTCGTCACGCCGTCCGTGGTCGTGCCCTTCGCCTCGCGCCGCCCGAGGCTCTTGTCCCAACCCGCCCCGGGCAGGCCGCCGGGGAAGCCGAATCCCTGGAACACGCCGACGCCTCCAGGAAGCGCGGCGATCTGCACGCCCCACTTCTCACCGTCGATCTCGCCGGCGTACTCGCCCTGCGTCTGGAAGTCGCGCCACGCGCTCGCGTCCTTGCGGACCTCCTCGATCGACTTGTACTCGGTGTTCGGACGCTTCTTGCCCTTCTTGCCCTGGGCGTCAGCGACGCTCGGCGCGACGAGCAGCGCGGCGACGGCGAGCCAGCAGATCGTTGTCGTTCGGTACACGAGGATTCCTCCGTTTCTCGCGATCGCTTGTACAAAGAAGAGAGCATTCAAGGTACCCGCCAGCCCGCAGACGGACAAGCCAGGCGCGCGGCTCCATCACTCTTCCACCAGATCGGGTCTTGCTGCTCTGCAGCGGCAGCCGGTAGAGCAGCAAAACCCGATAAAGATCCGCGCCCGAACTGCCGAAAACATCGATATGGCCTGGCTCGGAATCTGGTTCGACCACGAAGCACGCGAGAACGGCCCGCGCGACCCGGACATGTTCCAGTCGCTCGTGGCGCCGATCACCTACCCGTACGTTCACGGCTTCATCGAAGCCGAGACGCAGCGCTTGACCAAGGGCGCCGACCCCGGCGGTCAGTGGCGGGACGACGAGCGATACGACGTCTACTACTCGATCGCGCACGACGGCTGTCAGACCGGTCTCGATCAGCAGGGCTGCCGCATCCTCGAGTGGCTGTTCACGAACTTCGATCAGGAGGGCCGTAGCACGCTGAGCTCCCGGTTCAGCGAGATTCCAGTGGTCATCCACGCGGTCGATCCGGCGCACGCCGCCGCGATGGGCAACGCGCTGACGCTCCTGCGCTTCCTCGGCGCCTCGGAGGATCAGGCGATCGCGAAGATGATGATCCATCCGTGGAATGCCCTGAACGGTCACCCGATCATGGCCGCGACCGAGTACGAGAAGCGCGTGCTCGAGTTCCTGCACGGCGATGTGTTCTACCCCGAGGGCATCTCGCTGTTCCACGTCCTCGCCCGCCGCGACCTGCGGGCGCACCGCAAGCTCGCGCCGTGCTGCAGCGCGCAGATCGGCTTCATCACGCCGCTTCTGGAGTGGATCGACGAGTGCTGGCCCGAGACCGATGCCGAGCGCGACGACCTCGAGGGCAAGCTGCGCAACTCGCTGGGTGACGAGGCCCGCTATCTGACGGCCCAAGCGCGCAAGGCGCGCCGTGCGCGCGAAAACGCCTTCATCCGAGGGCTCGCCTCGGATCGTTCGTAGCGGGGCGACCGGCTACGCCTTTGCCGCCTCGGCGGGCATCTGGAACGCGCGGGCGCGGAACAGGAACTCGACGATGTTGCCCTCGTGCGGCTGCAGCCAATCGAGCTGGGTAGTCGGAATCGCGCCCAGGTTCAACCGATCGATGTGCGTCGCGTCCATGAGCGCCCGCGAGAACGCCGCGTCCTCGGTGACCGCCGTGCACACGAGCGTCGGTCCCATGCGGGCGATCATCTCGTCCTGCGGGCACTCGACGACGCTGACGAACGGGAACATGTACTCCTTCGCCGCGACCGCCCGGTCGGGCGAATCGCACCAGACGACCGTCGGCCGCAGATACGCGCAGCGTTCCTTCTCGACGAGGCGCGTGCCGAACTTCGCGGTCACGTCCTGGACGCCAGACTCGGCGACATCGACATCGATCATCGAATGGACCGCCTGCGCCATGCCGGGAACCGTGAACGCCGCGAGCTGCGAGCTCGGATCGTCCGGAGGCAACGGCTGGACCGGCCCGATGCGTTCCGCGATCGCCGCGGCGATCTCCTTGCCGTGGCGCGGCACCCAGACGCCCGAACAGTTGATGCAGCCGCGCCCGCTATTGCAGAACACGCTGTCCGCGATCCAGTCGATGTGCTTCTCCCACTCGTCGACCGTATCCTCGTCGAACACGATCTTGCTGAACCCGGGCCCGTGCACCTGCACGCGCGGGTCGCCCTTGTAGCGCTCGACCGTCGGAGCGCCGCCGAAAATCATCGAGCGATTGCAGCGCGCGATGACCTCGGCCCCCATCGCATGGCCACCCGGATAGATCGCGATCGCCTCCTTCGGCACGCCCGCTGCGGCAAACGCAGCGGCCACGCGGTACGGCGTCCACAGCTCCTGTGAACCCGGCTTCAACACGAGTCCGATCTGCAGCGGGATGACCGGAAGCCACAGCGTGTGAACACCCGGCGAGTTGGACGGCAGCACGAGGCCGAGCGCCGGCGTCTGCGCCTGATAGCTGACGACGACGCCGCGCTCCTCGACGCCGTAGCCACGCGTCAGGATGTCGAGCGGCAGTCCGCGTGTCAGCGCGTCGAGCATGCGGTCCATGTTCGTCAACACGAAGTGGTTCTTCTTCATGTTGGCCTTGCACATGTGCTCCGGCAGCCCGGTCGTCGCCGACTGCTGGCGCGCGAAGTCCTCCGGCGACTGCTCGCCGTCGCCGATCGGCAGCGTCGCCTCGAGGTAGAGGTCGGCCGCGCGCTTCAGCATCTCGGTGAGGTCCGCCATCGGGATCTCGCACAGGCAGCCGCGCGCGCGTTCGATGTGGCGGGCATCCCGCGCGAGGAGACCGGCGTTCGCCCGGCTGACGCGGGCGACGGGCTCGCCCGTAATGAAGTGCAGGACCTCTTCTTCGTCGAGACTGCTGTAGGGCTCGCCCCACCGCAGCACCGGAATGTTCAACACGGTCTCGTCTCCCTGTTCGAGCTCGTCGTGGCGCCGCTTCGTTGCCGGATCAGTAGACACCGACCGTCGTCGACGCGGCGAGCTTGCGGAAGGGACGCACGCCGCTGACGCCGTCCCAGGGGTACCTCTCGTACGGCGGCTCGCGCTCTCCCTCGTCGCGCTCGAGGAAACCCGGCACGAAGAGCTCGCGCGTCAAGGTCGTCAGCCGCACGCGGCCGGTCTCGCCGTACTCCACGACGCGCGTCGGATCGTCAAACTCGACGACCTCGATGGCCGCGCGTGGCTGTGGCGCGTAGTACGCGATTTTGTAGCCGTCCTCCGGGATCACGGGCCGCGAGCACGCCAGGCCCATCAGTGTGTTGCCGTAGGTCGGCGTCATGTAGATGCCGGGAATCAGCTCCTCGGTCGCGAAGCGCGTCCACTGCGGGGTGAACTCGGTGCCGCCCGAGAAGATGCCGCGGATCCCCGCTTCGCGCAGGCTCGTGCCGCGGCGCTCCAGCTCGAGTGCGAGCGCCTCGAGCAGCTTCGGCGTCGTGAACAGGCACTGGATATCGTGCCCGGCGCCGAGCAGCGTGATCGCCTGATCGATCGTGTGCTGCTTGTACGCCTCGAGCTGCTCGTTCCAGCCCTTCTTGATGAGCTTGATCACCCAGCGCGGATCGAGGTCGACGCAGAAGCAGATGCCGCCGCGATGCTGACACAGGTGCTCGACGGCCAGCCTCAGGCGCCGCGGCCCGGATGGGCCGAGCATGAGCCAATTCGCGCCTGGCGGAAAGTGCTCGTCCGGCAGAGTCTCGCTGAAGACCTCGTAGTCGATGCGGAAGTCGTCGATCGCCAGGCGGCTCTTCGGCACGCCGGTCGTGCCGCCGGTCTCGAACACGTAGAGCGGCCGGTCCTCGTACGCGCGAGGCAGCCACTTGCGGACGGGCCCGCCGCGCAGCCACTCGTCCTCGAAGAGCGGAAACCGCTTCAAGTCGTCGAACGAGCTCACCTCGGCGCGCGGGTCCCAATCGAGCCCGCGAGCGTAGTCGAGCCAGAACGGCGAACCGGTTCGGGGATCGAAGTGCCAATCGACCATCTCGCGCACGTGCGCGTCAAGGCGCTCTCGCGCGCTCGCCGCTCGTGTCTCGAGATCATCGTCCGGGACCGCCTCGGGGGTCGCGGCAGGGTCTCTCACCATGGTCGCTCCAGGCGCTGGAAGGTCTTCCTCCGACGCGCGGCCACGCGCCGGAAGTGCCGAAAATAGCCCAGCTCACGGGGCAACTCAAGAACGCATGGGCAGGCCGGTGCCGGCGCCTTCCGAACGACCGCCCCCTGGAGATTTCCCCACTCGTGCGCTATAAGGGCCGACGCGGGCGCGAAAGGACCGTCCGTGGAACGCCATCGGGACGTTGGAAAGTGAGCAGCCCCGGTAGCCCATCCTCGAGCCGGGGCCGAAAACTGGAGAGAACGAGTCCATGAAAGCGACTGCGATGCGACACCTGTTCCACGTCAGCCTCATCATCGGCGCGATCGCGACGGTCAGCGGCTGTGCGCAGCCGGTCTGGGTCCTCAACGACGCGTTCAACTCGAAGTACGTCAGCCGATACACGCTGCACGGCGGCCAGTCGGGCCCGTACCGCATTCTGTACAGCACGAACTACATCTCCGATCCCTACAAGATCCCGCCCGGCAAGGACGTGTCGATCCAGAAGTACTCGGCGATGCGGGTCGACATGGTGATCGACGGCATCTCGTGCCAGATGCTCGCGCTCGACCAACCGTTCCCGGTGGATGACACGGGCATCCGCGACTTCATCACGAAGCACTTCGCCCAGAGCAAGGAAGAGCTCGGCATGGACGAGTTCGACCGCAGCCATGCGAACATGATCAATCAGGGCGAAGCTGCGATCAGCATGACGAAGGAGCAGATCCTCCTCGCGCTGGGGTATCCCGGCATGATCGACGGCGAAGTGCCGACGATGGGCATGAGCCGCGACCGCATCATGCAGAGCAACACTTGGCTCTACCGCTCAGGCCGCATCATGTGGGCCCACTTCTGGCCGTCCTGGGCCGTATGCCGTTTCGATCCGTCGACAGGACAGCTCATCGGCCTCGACTGTTAGCCTCCCCCATACATGACCGAAGCCCCGTGGATCGAACGATTCGACCCGATCGGCGCCGGCCAGCGGCGCGTCGAGGTTCTCGTCGTCCACGGAATCTTCGAGGGCGCCGCGTACGCTCGTGCACTGCGTGCGCGCCTCCTCGTCGACGCCGCCCAGGGGCCCACCGCTGAGCTCCTCGGCCGCGTGACGTTGAGCGTACGCGCGATTCTCGCGCCGGGGTACGAGGGGCGGGAACCGTCGGCCAACGTCGACGAGATCAACTCGGAGTTTCGCCGGCGCATGCGCCTCGCGTCGACCGAGTGCGATCCGGACGCGCTGTTCGTGCGCCTCCACCACTCCTGGGGCGGCGGTGCGGCGGTCGAGCTGTGGGACGGCGGGTACGACGATGCGACCCCCGACGTCGCGATCCTCAGCGCACCCGCGTGGGCCGATTGCGTGCGGTGGCCGGCGTGGATCGGCGGCCAGATTCTGAGGTGGCGGCTGTCCCGCCACGCGGCGCGCTTCTCGTACCGCAACTTCCTCTGCCGAGCGCTGGCCGACAGCAGCATCCCCGAGCTCCGCGAACTCGCGTACGCGATGCCCGATCTGACCTCGTCGATGCGTACGGCGTATCTGAGCTTCCGCGCGGTCCTGGCCGGACGGCCTCTCTGTGTGCAGGACGAATCGGACGTGCCGCGAGTCCACTTCGCGGGCAAGCGCGTCATCGTCGTGCAGGGCACGAAGGACAAGGCCGTCGACGGTCGGCGCGCCATCCGACGGCTGCGGGAGCTCGCACAGCGAGCCGCGTGGAGCCACGTCGAGATCGTCGCGAACAAGCTCGACCACTTCCCACTCCTCGAGGAGCCCCACCTGCTCGGGAAGACGCTGCTGAACGCGCTCGACTAGCAGTCCGTCGAGGAAGGGCTCCGAGCGCTCGGCGGACTCAATGACGACTGCCGTTTCGGACGACGATGGATGCGTCCCGGAGGACCGTACGGCTTCCGGTAACGCGTAAAGGAGACGTCCGCCAGCTCGCGATCGGCCTGCTGGCAGTACGGGGGTTGCCATGTCGATCGTCATCACGGGAGCCAGCGGCCTGATCGGAGCCGAGATCACGCGGGCTCTGCTCGAGGAGGGCCACGACGTCGTCGGGGTCGATAATGACCTGCGGCGCCGATTCCGGGGCGACGACGCGAGTACCTACGGCGAACGCCGCGCTCTCGAGGTCTCGTTCGAGCGATACTCGCACTGGGACGTCGACCTGCGCCGCACCGACGCGTTCGCGGAGGTGCTGCGGTCGACGCCCGACGTCGAGCTCGTGGTCCACGCAGCGGCACAGACGTCCGCGCGGTACGCGATCGAGCATCCCGCGATCGACTTCCAGGTCAACGCGACCGCGACGATGCACGTCGTCGAGGCGGCACACGTCCACGCACCGGAGGCCGTGCTGATCCACCTTTCGAGCGCCGACGTCTATGGCGGGTTCGCCGGCACGCTGCCGCTTCTCGACGGCGGGTCCCGCTACGACCTGCCGCGGAACCATCGCCTGTGGAACGGCCTCCACGAGGGATTGGCGACGGGCGTCGGCCTCCGCGGCCTCTCCTCGACCTCGCGACTGGCCGCCGACCTCTGGGTGCGCGAGTACGCCGCCGCGCACGGCCTGGAAGCGATGGTCTTCCGACTCGGCTATGTCACCGGCCCGTTGCGCCCCGACCGGGTCGCGAGGGGCTTTCTCGCCCGCCTGACCGAGGGGACTCTCGCCGGGCGACCGATCCTGCTGCGCGACCATGGCGGCAAGCAAGTGACCGACGTGCTGCATGTGAAGGACGTCACCGCGGCGATTCTGAGCGCTTACCGACAGCCGCGCCCCGGGGCGGTATACAATCTCGGCGGTGGTCGGTCGGCGAGCTTCTCCCCGGTCGAGGCCGTCGGCCGCCTCGGAGAGATCATCGGACGCGACGTCGAGTGGTCGGCGCGAGAGGAGGAAGACACCTCCTCCCGACCGCGCTGGTCGGTCTGTGACACGTCGGCACTGTGGCGCGATTTTCCGTCCTGGCGGCCGAGTCTCGATCTCGACGATATCTTCGAGGAGCTCATCGCCGGCGCCGCGACGCGAACGTGACCGCGCGTTGGAACGTACGACCTCGAGCGCACGCCCCCTGCGGCCCGGAATCGACGGAGAACACGATGCAGACGCCGACTGACGAACGAAGCCGGGCCGACGACCGCGAGGCTGTCGAGCGCACGAGCGGCCTCCTCCTCCATCCGACTTCGCTTCCCGGTCCGTTCGGCACCGGCGACCTCGGCCCCGAGGCCGAACGCTTCGTCGACTGGCTCGCCGACGCGGGGCAGGGCCTCTGGCAGGTGCTGCCGCTCTCGCCGCCCGACAAGGAGTTCTCGCCCTACAAATCGCTGTCGGCCTTCGCGCTCAACCCGCTCCTCGTCAGCCCGGAGCGCTTGTACGAACGGGGACTCGTCGACCGCGAGGACGTCGACCGCTGCCGGCTCTCTTCACCCGACGAGACCGGAAGCGGAGCACGCACCGGCGACGCGCAGTTTCCCGACGCGGCGCGCTGCAAGGAGAAGCTGCTGCGCCGAGCGTGGGAGAAGTTCCGGACACTGCCGGCCGAAGAGGATGCGTTCGACGAGTTCTGCTTTCACGAGTCGTGGTGGCTCGACGACCACGCGCTCTTCTACGCCCTGCGCAACGCCAACGGACGCCGCGACTGGACGAGCTGGACCGAGCACGTCACGAGCACGCATCGACCGACGCTGGAGGCTGCCCGCGCCGTGGAGGACGAAGCCCGTTACCACCAGTTCGTGCAGTACGTCGCGCTCGAGCAGTGGCGAGCGCTGCGTCGACACGCGAACGGTCGCGGCGTGCGGCTGGTCGGCGACCTGCCGATCTACGTCTCGGGGAACAGTGCGGACGTGTGGGCGCATCGCGACATCTTCCAGCTCGACGAGCAGGGCGAGCCGCTGCAGGTCGCCGGCGTGCCACCGGACTACTTCAGCGCGACCGGGCAGCTCTGGGGGAATCCGATCTACGACTGGGATGTCCTCGACTTGCACGGCTACGAGTGGTGGATCCGCCGCTTCGAGGCGCTTCTCGCGCAGGTCGACCTGATCCGCCTCGATCACTTCCGCGGCTTCCAGGCCTACTGGGCGATTCCAGGGAACGATGACACGGCGGAGAACGGACGCTGGACGCGCGGCCCCGGCGCGCGGCTATTCGAGGCGCTGCAGCGCGCGCTCTGCGCCGGCGATCCGCAGGCTCGGCTGCCGTTCATCGCGGAGGACCTCGGCGTCATCACACCGCCCGTCGACGATCTCCGCGCGCAGTTCCAGCTGCCGGGTCTGGCGATCCTGCAGTTCATCGCGCCGGGCTTCGAACGCGACACGCCGACGCCGAACGACATCGACGTGAACACGGTCGCGTACACCGGCACGCACGACAACGACACGACGGTCGGCTGGTTCCGCAACGAGATCGAGCCGTACTCGCGTCGACTGCGCCGAGTGCGGCGGCACATCGCGGGCGACCCCGACGCGATCGCGCAGGAGTTGATCGAGCTGACGTGGAACTGCCCGGCACGCATGGCGCTCGCGCCGGTCCAGGACGTCCTCGGGCTCGACTCCGACGCACGGATGAACTGGCCCGGCACGACGCAGACGGAGCACGCCAACTGGCTCTGGCGCCTACCCGCCGGAGCGCTGAGCGAGGAGCAGCAGGAGCGTCTCGCGACGGTGACGCGCCAGGCCGGTCGCCAGCCGGCGCGGACGATCGCGCCCCAGACCTGAGCAGCCGCGCGCGCGGGTGCACCAGCGGAGTTGCGCAGCCCGACTCCGATCCCGGCTCCGACTCCGATCCCGACTCCGATCCCGACTCCGATCCCGACTCCGACTCCGAGGCCGACTCCGACGCCGACTCCGACTCCGAGGCC
>CAYMRB010000298.1:0-222 GCA_964392615.1 uncultured Planctomycetia bacterium
GATTCAAACCGTCGACGACGTTCCGATCTCATCGATGGTTTGAATCGCGACGATGGCACGACGTTTCTCCTGTCGAGCCACCGGCTCGAGCAGGTCGAGCGCGTCAGCACGCGGCTGTGTGTCTTGCACGCGGGCCGCACGGTGCTCGCCGCGCATCAAGTGCATATTAAAGCCCAAACCCCACCCCCGCAGCGAAGGCGGGTAGACGCACCCGGGCATTGC
>CAYMRB010000298.1:232-12788 GCA_964392615.1 uncultured Planctomycetia bacterium
CGACGACCGCGGCTGCGATGGCGTGTCGACGACGCGGGTCTTGCCGTGTCGGTGCTCGAGACGATCTCCGGCATCGCGCGCGTGGAGCGCATGCGCGCGGACGACGCCGACACTGCCGTCGTCGAATGCGATCTCGTCGATGCCGACCCTGCAGCCGTCAATCGCCATCTCGTCGAGTCGGGCGTGGCGGTCTCCGAGCTGCGTCGCGATCGACCGAGCTTGGCCGCGCTGTTTCGCGAGCTGACGCAGGAAGCGGGACCGCGCGCCGCGTCGCCGTCGTCAACATCTCGCGGGGAGGGCGCCGCATGACGACGCTCCTTCTCGCGCTGCGCAGCGACGCGTATCTCCTCTTGCGCGCCCGAGGGCTGCGCGTCGGCGCGGTGCTCGTCGCGCTGGTCGCGGCAGGTCGCATCGTCCTCGGGAGACTCCACGAGGCCGGTCAGGAGGCCCGCGGTGTCGTGTTCGGAGCCGCCGTCGATGCAGCGCCGCCCAGCGCGTGGGCGCTTCTTGTCGACGGACTGCGCGCCGGCTGGACGCTCGCGTTCTTCCTGCTGCTGGCAGCGGCGGCGAGCGGCCTCGCGTCGGAACGCGAGCACGGCCACTCGAGAGTGCTCGTCGTCGGCGGAGTGAGCCGACTCTCGATGGTCGGCGCGCGATTCCTGTCGCAGACGATCGTGGGGATCATCCTGGCGATTGCCGCCTGCATCGGAGCTTCGGGGGGCGCGGCGGCGTTCGCCGACTTCGGCCCGGTCACCGAGGAGGGCCTCGAGATTTGGTCGGCGTCCGACGTTCGCAGCGAGCTCCTCATCGCGGTGGCTGGGTCGCTGATCACGCTTCCCGCGATCGTCGCGTTCGGCTTGCTCGTCGGCAGTTGCGCGCGCTCCGCCACGCAATCGGTCGCGGTCGCGCTCGGCCTGTCGATCGTCTGGGACATGGCGAAATCGTCGCTTGGACGCGCGGCGGCGTGGGGATACGCTTCGTACCAGCCGACGCTCGTCGACACGTCGTATCTGCGCGAAGTCGGTCAAATGGCGCGGGGGTTTTCGGACTTCCGCGACGTCGAGGCGCTGAACTTCATCGTGCCGCTTCCCGAGGCCGCGCTCTTCCTGGTCCTGACGCTCGCCGTGACCGTGCGGAGGAAGCTGTGAGATTCTCGCGTTCCGTGCTCGCATGCGTTGTCGTCGGTGCTGTCGCGTGCGTCGAGACTCGACCCGTGAGCCGCATCGCCGGCACGGTGCAGCCGTCGCCCGAAGACGTCCATCTCTCGCCGCCACCGAACGCGAACGGCGGCGTCTGGCTGGGCGTCGAGGTCGAGGCGCACGAGTCCGATTCCCTCGACGACCTGGAGGCGCTTCCGGGCGTTCGCGTACGAGCCGTCGATCGCGGCGGTCCGGCTGATCGCGCCGGACTGCGTGCGGGCGACATCGTCTTACGCGTCGACGGAGTGCGCGTCGACGACCGCGACGGCTTCGAGGCGATCTCGCGCACGTTGGCGCCGGGCACGCCGTGCGCGATCGAGCTGCGCCGCGATACGGTCGGCGTCGAGGTGAGCGTCGCGCCAGTCGAGAGACCGTCGGCAGCGCCCGCGCCGCAGGAGCTCTGTCGCGTCGATCCGCTGCATCTGCGCGCGTCGTTTCGCACGTCGCGCGTTCGAGTCGGTGCAGACGAGCGCACCGCCGTCGAGGTTCGCGAGCTCTTCGCCGAGAGTCCGCTCGCGGCGGCGGGCGTGCGACCGGGAGATCGATTCGTCGCTTTCGACGGCGAGACGCTGTCATCGGCTCAGGATCTCGTGACGCGTTCGCTCGCGCACGAGCCAGGCGATGCCGTCACGCTGAAGCGGCTGCGCACGGTCGACGCCGGCGGCGATTCCGTCGAGGCGGCCGACGTGCTCGAACTCGACCTTTGGGCTCCCGACCGCGTCCTGACCGGTTTGAGCGTGCCGATCCTCTTCACCTACGAGAGCCGCGCTGAGCCGAGCTCGACGACGTTTCGCATCATCGACCTCTGGCTCGTGTCGCTCTTCTCGTACGAGCGCGAAAACGGCGAGAAGACGTGGTCGTTTCTCGGCCTCTTCGAGTTCCAGACCGGCTACGGCGAGCTTCGCGAGGAGGCGGCGGCGCGGCGAGACGACGATCGGGAGGGCAGCGCTTCGTGACAGAGTACGCAGCGATCTCGGTGCTTCTCTGTGGAGTCGTGTGCGGCCCCGCGCCCGTCTTCGACAGCTCGCGAATCGTCCTCGACGAGGATGTTCAGAGCGGCTGGACGGAGGATTTCGACGGCGACGGGCGCCGCGATCTCATCGTCGCCGTCCACAGCGCAGCTCGCGGTCGTGAGCTTCTCGTGTTCCTTCAGAGCGCGTCGGGGCGATTTCCGGCGCAGCCGACGTCGCGCGTGGAGATCAAGCGGGACATCGTCGCATTCGACATGGCTGACGTGCGCGACGAGCCCGGTGTGGAGCTCCTCTTCTGGACGCGCAGCGGTTGCTTCGGCTACTCGACGTCGCGATCGGGCTACGTCGGCAACGCGCGACGGCTGCTGCACCACGACCTCTTGACCGACGTTCCGAGTCGGAAGGACATCTCGCGCCTGCGAGGGGCGATGGACCTCGATGGCGATGGGCGGCCGGAGATCGTGGCGCCCGGGCCGCACGGGTTCGGCATCTTCGCTCGATCTGCGGACGCGGCCGATGCGAGCGGATTTACGCAGCGTTCGCTCGTCCGGCTCGACGTCCACACGCGGAAGCCCGAGAGCACGCGCCGGAATCGCGTCGTGGTCGGTGTCGGCGTCGGAGGTTCGCGTCCGAACACGCCCGAGCACCTGCGCGATCTGGTCATCGTCAAGCCGGCCGCGGACGGCGGCTCGGGTGTCCTGCTCGCAGAAGATCGGTGGCTGCCGGCGCTTCTCGTTCGCGAGCTCGACGGCGACGGTCGGCTCGACGTGCTCGTCGCGCGTGACCGACGCATCGAGGTGCGCCTTCAGGACGCGACAGGCCGCTATCCGGCCACGCCGTCGTGGACCGGCGAGATCGCGGGCGACGGGCCGATCTGGTGCGTCGACGTCGACGGCGACGGGCTGGACGACCTGATCGCGGGCGACTCGCAAGCCAAGCAGGATGCGACGCTGCGCTTCTACCGTCATCGCGGCGCGACGTTCTTCGCGGCGCAGCCGGACCAGGCGATGCGCTTCTCGGGCTACGGCGTGCAGCCGAAGATCGTCGACATCGACGCTGACGGCAATGCGGAGCTCGTGGTGTCGTCGTTCGCGATTCCCGTCACGGGCGCGTTGGGTGGGGGACGGGTCGACCGGACCTTGCTGATCTACCGCAGCGAGGAGCCGACATCGGAGGCGGACGCGCCGAACGCGCGGCGCCTGTTCGCGCGGCGGCCGGCCGGCAGATACGAGGAGAGCTTCACCGCGAAGGAGTTCAAGGGGCTCGGACAACGCATTACGTTCGACGCGGACCTCACGGGCACGGGGCGCCGAGACGCCGTGCTCGTGGAGCGCGATGGAGCCATCGTCGCTCGCCGCGTCACCGATGCGATGGAGATCGAGTCGCAGCCGTTCTGGCGCTTTCTTCCCGAGAGGTGGATTCTCGAGGTCGATGTCGACGACCTCGACGGCGATGGGATCTCGGACTTCGTGCTCCGACATCACCGCGGATTCACGGTTCTGGTGTCGAGGTAGCGGAGCGGTCGAAATGGCGATGAAGCGACGACGAGGCGAGCGGCGATATCGACGAGCACGCGCCGTGCATCGGCTTCTGGCGGTCGCGGTCGCATGTTGCTTCGCAGCCCTCTTGCCGGTGTCGGCGGTTGACGATGTGGCGTACGACGTCCTCGACCTGAGCCTCGCCGGCCGCTGCGAGAACCTCGTCGTTGTCGACCTCGACGGCGACGGCCGACGCGATCTCGTCGTCGTGCGCGACGGTCGCTTCGAGGTCGTCCTGCAAGATGTCGCCAAGGGTTTCGATCCGTCCGCATCGCCCATCGTTCTCAGCGTGCCGGGCGTCGCCGTCGGCTGGGATATCGCCGATCTCGCGGGCTACGGAAAGCCGTCGGTTGTGGCCCTCGTCGATGGACGTCAGGTGCGAGCGTGGACGTTCGACGCGTCGAGCCGCGGTTTCGGCCCCGGTGTCGTGCTGCTCGATGGCTTGAAAGCGTCGTTGCCGCGCGGCATGCACCACCTCGCCCTGGTGCGCCGCATCGACGCCGATGTCGGGGGCGATCTCGTCGTGCCGGGCGCCGGCGAGCTCCAAATCTGGCGTCGCCAACCCGGCGGCGGCTACGGCTCTCTGCTGCGCGTTCCGGCCGACTTCAGGGCGACGACGACGCTGGATGCAGAGGACGACCTTACGGATCACGTCGGGCAGTCGGTCTTCATGCCGTTCTTCGAGTTGCGCGACTTCGACGGCGACGGCCGTTCGGACCTGATTTCCGAGACCGAGGATCGCTACGAGGTGTTTCGCACCGGGGGCGACGGGGCGCTCGCATCGCGGCCCTGGGTGAGTCTCGATCTCGCGGCGCGACGTGAGCGACTGGGCGACAACGATCCCGAGAGCCTGAATCTCTCCAACTTGACCGAGGCCTTCGCGCGGACGGTGCAGGTCGTGACCGGCGACGTCGACGGCGACGGCGGCGACGAGGTGTTCGTGCGCGAGGGCGGCAGGGTGACGTTCTTCGGCGGCGGGAAGCAGCTCGACGCGAGCCGGCCGCGGCAGATCTTGAAGGCCAGCGGCAACGTCGTGTTCGCGGGACTCTTCGACGAGGACGGCGACGGCAAGCGCGATCTGTGGATCGTGCGATTGGAGGCCGTGTCGATCGGCGACGTGTTTCTGTGGCTCGTCGCCTCGGGGAGCCTCGACGTCGACGTGTTCGTGTACCGCTTCGAGGGCGAGCGGTTCGCGCGACGGCCGAGCCGGAGGCTGAAGGTGACGGTGCGCTTTCCGTCGCTTCCGAAGCTGGTCGAGAAGGGTCGTGCCGTGGACGCAGAGCGCGATCGAGAGACCGCCTCGAAGCCGGTGGCCGTGCGTGCGGACCTTGCCGGACGTGGCGAGGCGCGCGACGTCGTCGTCCTCGGAGCGGGGCGCGCGGCAGCGTACCTCGACAAGGCCGGCGAGCCGGGCACCGGGGGCGCGGAGGAGCTCCTCGAGTTCCTCGACTACGGCCCGGACAAGGACGACTACGAGATCGATCTCCACAACCTCGACGACCTCGCACGGCTGGCGGCAGTGGACCTCGCCGAGACGGTCGAGGGGCTGACGCCGGACTATGCGATTCCCATCGCGGGGCTCGCGGGTCGACCGGGGGTCTTCATCGTCGAACTCAACGGCGACGACCGCGACGATCTGATCGTCATCGACGAGCGCAGCGACGCCGGCGTGCGCGGGCGGGTGTTACGGTCGCGTTGATCGCGATCGATCGCGCTACGGGCAATCCCGCAGTTCGCAGTCGATCTTGTCCGCGGTCGGGTCGCTGCCCTTCTCTCCCGGGCCGCCGGTCGCCGGGTTGAAGTCCGGTCCCGGAGCCGGAGGCACCGCTCCGTGCAGGAACAGATAGCTCAGGATGCAGACCGAGTCAGCGAGATCGGCTCGACCGTCGTCGTTGCAGTCGCAAGCGTCCCAGCAGCGCGGCTCGAAGCGCCACGCGCCCTGCAGGAACAGGCTCGAGATCACCGCGGCGGCGTCCGACACCTCGACCATGTCGTTCGAGTTGCAGTCGCCACGGAAGAAGCGCGGCGCACCGACGACGCAGAGCTCACAGCTGTAGAGCTGCGGCGAGAACGAGCGGTTTTCGGCGGCGAACAGGTTCTTGAGCGGCACGCGGCCTCGGCCGTTGATCCCGTCGCAGAAGTCGATCGGCAGGCAGGTGTCGCACACCGCGTTCGGACCGACCGTGACGTCGACGCATGCGAGCTTCATCGGCTCGGAGGTCGGCGGCAGCGTCGCGCCGTCGAACGGCGGCAGCGCGTCGACGAGCACGCCGAACACCATCTCGCAGCCGTCTCCGTCGGCCGGATCGCTATCCGCCTGGAAGCTGACGAACTCGGCTCCGAGCGCTTCGAGGATGCTGTCCTCGGGCACGTGGAAGTCGATTTCGTCGATGTCGATATTGCAGTCGTAGCACAGGGTCATCGTCAGACCCTGAAGGTGGTCGAGCTGTGCGTGGCCGACCGCGCCGTCTTCCGGCGCGCAGTAGAAGAGGCACAGCGAGCGCCGCTCGCCGACCGCTGCGGGGCGCATCGGCAGGACGCCGCCCTCGTCGTCCGGGCTCGGGCCACCGCAGATGAAGTACGTGCTTTCGGGGCGACCCGGTTCGCACGTGATGCTTCCAGAGTCGAGACGCGGCGCGATGCTCAGGCCATCGACCACGACGGCGTTCGCCTTCGGGGGACTGCCGAGCGCGTCGTTGACCAGCTCGAGCGCCGTCGTGATGGCCGGCGCGCCCTCGGGCAGGCCCAGGCAGCAGTATTCGTAGATGACGATCCGGCGGCCGGTGCCCGGCGGGATCGTCTGGTCTTCGAACGGCGACTCGAGGTCGAGCACGACGCCCGTCGTGCCGCCGTTCGCGACGATCTCGTGGCCGAAGAACTCGGCGCCGACAGCCGCGGTGACCGTGCCGTCGAGCGAGATGTCGCGCAGCTCGACAGCGGTCGGGTCGTGCCGGAGAGCCGTGGTGAAACCCTGGATCGGGCAGGTCGAGTCGAGCAGGACCGGGACGTCGACGCACTCGCCTTCCTCGACGGTCACGTCCGGAATGCGGAGCGTGAACTCGCAGCCCGGAGGCTCGACGAAGTTGACACCCGTGAAGACCCAGACGAGCGACGACGGGCGACCGCCCGTGCCGGCGCGGTCATCGCTGAAGACCTGCACGCTGACCTCGGACGAGCCGACCGGCACCTCGAACGGGACGACGAGCGTGTCCCAGCTGCGGCCGTCTCCGCCGACGAGCACGTTGACGAGCTCGATCGACGGCCCGAGCTGGATCTCGACCTCGACCGCGTTCGTGCGGTCCGAGCCGGGCTCCTGGTCGCCGACGAGGAGGACGACCTCGGCTGCGCTTCTCTCGGTGACCGGCGGGAACGTGAAGGTCTGCCGCTCCGTCTCGCTGCACGGGCCCCACGTGACGGTGCCGACGACGAAGTCGCAGCCATCCGTGGCGAGCGTCGGAACCACCGTGCCGGGCTCCTCGACGATCACGACGAGCGACGCGCCGTTGTTGCGGCTGTCGGGATCCGGTCCGGGGTCGAGGTCGTCGATTTCGATCGTGTTATGACCGTTCGTCACGAGGCCGAGATCGGTCACGTCGGCGCGGAACGAGCGCGCGTGACGATCCGCCGGCAGGCACGCGTCGGCGACACCGATCGGCACGCCCGTCACCGGGATCGATCCCTCGAGCGTGACGGTCGTGTCCGAGTTCGGTCCGAAGAGCGACCAGTACAGTATGACCTGACGGATCGTCACGTCGGCCGGGACATCGAGTTCGATCGTCGCTGGAAGCGGACCGTCGAGTCCGACGCCAGCCGTGACGAAGTACGACCCATCCGAGAAGTCGAAGCCCGGCCCCGGCGGGCCGAGCGCCTCATCGCCGTCCGCACGAACGGCCGAGGTCATCAACGTCGCCACTACCAAGAACAGTGCGAACGTGACGCATCGCGCGCAGAAGAGCCGCATCTCTCTCATCCTCGTTGTGGCAGGGTCTTTCGAACAGAGCGCCATGCATGCGCCCCAACCCTGAGAAGGCAGTCACTGAGCAGCCTGCTGCCTTACCCAACCCCTACCGATTGTAGAGCTGCCGTCCCGCAGGGGGAACCTCAAAGCCGTTAGTGGGAAGTGAGGTCCGCGCCGGGCGGAGGGCCTCCCAGGCCCGGATCCGAGGCGTCGATCGTCTCCGCGGTGGCCGAGGTCTCCACCGGCGGGGCGTCGCTGTGCTCGTCCCACCAGCGCTTCGCGTCAGCCTGCGACCAATCCCCCGCGTCGCGGCATGCGGTCAGCCGCTCGCGCAGAACCTGCACGCGCTGCGGGCGCTGGGACGGGCTCTTTTCGAGGCAGTGCAGGATCAAGTTCTCGAGATCACCGGGGACCAGCGCTCCGGCGCGCGCGGACGGGCGCACCGGCTCCGTGTGCAGGTGATGCCCGATGATCTCCATGACGTTGTCGTCCTCGAACAGGTGGTGACCGGTCGCGAGGAAGTAGCCGACGGCGCCCAGCGCGTAGAGGTCGGTTCTCGCGTCCACGTCGCCAGGCGAGCGGATCGCCTCAGGTGCGAGGTACATCGGCGAGCCGGTGATCGTGTTCGCCGCGCTGACCAACGCCGCTCCGGTACCGTCGGGGCCGGTGATCGGCGTCGGCCCGAGGTCCTTGACGAGCCCGAAATCGAGGACTTTGACGAAATCGCGCACGCCGCCGCGGTTGCAGACGAAGATGTTCGCCGGCTTGATATCGCGGTGGATCAGACACGCCTCGTGGGCCTCGATCAGCGAGCCGCAAGCCTGATCGAGAATGTGGATGACCCGTGACGCGGGCAGGGGACCGGCGCGACGGACGAGCTCCTCGAGGTTGAGGCCGTCGAGGTACTCCATCGCGTAGTAGAACACGCCGTCCGGCGTGCGCCCGTAGTCCCAGATCGCGATCGTGTTGGGATGGGTCAGGAGGCTCGTGATCTGCACCTCGCGCTCGAAACGCGCGAGGTTGCGCTCTCCGGCCTGATCCGGCCGCAGCAGCTTGACGGCGGTCGGTCGACGCAGGAGCGCGTGACGGGCGCGGTAGACCTCGCCCATGCCGCCGCGACCGATGCGATTCTCGAGCGTGTACTGACCGAGCTGCTTTGCCTCGCGGACCTCGCTCTCCAGGCCGTAGAGGATGCGGGAGGAGACCGTCGACGTCGCCACCGCCACGAAGCACCAGAGCGCGTTGAGGCCCGTCGACAGCTCGAGGGAGGGGCCGACGTGCCCGCCGGCTCGCTCGATTTCCCTCATGCCGAGCCAGTAGCCGGTGACGACCGGCACGGCGGCGAGGATACCGATGGCGAACGTCCGCGGCGCCGAGCTGGGCACGATGAACGAGCGTGCGAACAGCGTCACGGCCAGCGCGACGACACCATGGTGGTCCGCGAATCGCTCGAGCGTCGCTCGCTCGTACGTCATGCCGATCGTCACGCCGACCATGAGTACGCCAGCCGTGTCGACGAAGACCTGCAGCGGGCTCGAGAGCAGCGGACCGCGGCACACCTGGCGCACGACCAGAAACACGACGCAGCACCCGATGTGCACCTGATTGGCGCGGTCCTCGAAGCAGAAGGACAGCGGTCGCCCGTCGAAGAACCACAGGAGCAGGTTCAGGGCGACGAAGACGCCAAAGGAGAACAGGAAGCCCAGGCTGCCGAAGAGCGCGAGTCGGCGCTGCAGATAGCGCCGTCCCTCGACGGTCTCGCACAGCGCGCCGCCGCACGCGACGTCGACCTGGATGTTGGATAGGGGGCTCGACGACGTCATCGGGATCGAACTCGCTTGCGGGCGGACCTCGGGCTGCGGGGAGGATCGACGACCTCGCATTGTGGCGGATCCGCCGCGATCTTTCCACGTGCCGCCAGGAGAGTCGCGGGTTACGTTGAGAGGCTCTCGGTGTCGCGAGGAAACGCCGATCTCAGGGACATAGTAGACTCTCGCCAGAGGACTGAAGCGATATGCGCATTCCGCTCGACTTTCATGACGTGCCGGTAACATCCGGCCGCCGTCGTACCGTTGCTTTCTCCCTTCCAGCTCTCGTCGTGGCCGCCGCGAGTCTCGCGCCGGCAGCGCTCGGCGCCGCGGACGAGGTCTTCACGCCGAAGCACGTCGCGCGCCTGAAGACGGCCATCTGGGCCGCCATGTCCCCGGACGGCGGTCGCATCGCGTACCGCGTCGCGGTGCCGCCGGATATCGAGAAGGGCGACAACGGCTCGTCGTACATCGAGCTTCACGTCCTCGACGCGTCCGGCGTGTCGCGGCCGTTCATTTCCGGGAAAGTGCGCATCGGCGGTGTCGCGTGGACGCCGGATGGCCGCGGCCTCTCGTTCCTCGACAAGCGCGGTGACGACAAGAAGAACGCGCTGTGGGTCCTCCCGATCGATGGCGGCGAGGCGGCGCGTGTCCTGTCGCACGAGACCGGCGTCTCCTCGTACTCGTGGAGCCCGGACGGCGAGCACGTCGCGTTTCTGTCGACGCCGTCCGTCGACAAGAAGACGAAGGGGCTGCAGGGCAAGGGCTTCAACCAGATCGTCTACGAGGAGGACTGGCGCGCGCCGCAGATCTGGATCGGCCGGCCGAACAGCGATGAGAAGTCGCGGTTGATCGAGCTCGAGGGCTCGCCGTCAGGACTGCGCTGGTCGCCCGCGGGCGATCGCCTGCTGGTCGAGCTCTCGCCGACGCCGCTCGTCGACGATCACTACATGCACCGTCGCCTTCACGTCATCGACGTCGAGTCCGGCAAAGTCGTCGCGGGTCTCGGCAACCCAGGCAAGCTCGGCCAGACGGCGTGGAGCCCCGATGGTCGTCACGTCGCCTACATCACCGGAATCGATGAGAGCGATCCCAAGGACGGTCGCCTGTGGGTCAGCCCCGCGGGCGGCGGCAAGCCGCGCGACCTTCTTCCCGACCTCATGGGGCACGTCAGCGCGATCGCGTGGAGTCGGCCGGATCGCGTCGTCTACGTCGCGGACGTCGGCTGTCTGACGATGGTCGGCGAGGTGACGCTCGACGGCAAGAACGAGACACTCGTGCCGGCCCGCGACACGATTTACACCGGACTGTCGCTTGCGAAGAACGGCAACGCGGCGGCGCTCGTCGGCGACGCGGCCACGCATCCGAGCGAGGTGTTCCGGTGGCAGCGGGGCAAGCGACCGCAGCGCGTGACGCACACGAATCCCTGGCTCGAGAAGATGCGCTTCGCGAAGCAGGAGGTCGTTCGACACGCTGCGCGCGATGGCCTCGAGCTCGAAGGTATCCTGGTTCGACCGCTCGACGCGAAGAAGGGCGAGCGGTATCCGCTCATCCTCGCCGTGCACGGCGGACCGGAGTCGCACGTCCGCAACGGCTGGGTGACGCGGTACGCGTATCCGGGTCAGGTCGGTGCCGCGCGGGGATTCGCGGTCTTCTATCCGAACTACCGCGGCAGCACCGGGCGCGGTGTCGAGTTCTCGAAGATCAGCCAGGCCGATGCGGCCGGCAAGGAGTTCGACGACCTCGTCGATGCGGTCGACCATTTCGTCGGGACCGGCCTGGTCGACAAGAAGCGCGTCGGCATCACCGGCGGCTCCTACGGCGGCTACGCGTCGGCGTGGGGCGCGACCTACTACTCGCACCGCTTCGCGGCGAGCGTCATGTTCGTCGGCATCAGCGACAACGTGTCGAAAGTCGGCACGACCGACATCCCCGTCGAGATGTACAAGGTGCACCACCGCAAGTGGCTGTGGGACGATTGGAAGTACTTCCTCGAGCGCAGCCCGATCTACCACATCAAGAAGGCGCGCACGCCGATTCTGATCCTGCACGGCAAGGAAGACCCGCGCGTTCACCCGAGCCAATCGCTGGAGCTTCACCGCCACCTGAAGATCCTCGGCCAGGCTCCGGTGCGCCTCGTGCTCTACCCGGGCGAGGGGCACGGCAACCGCAAGGCCGCCGCGCGCTACGACTACAACCTGCGCATGATGCGCTGGTTCGAGCACTACCTGCAGGGCGACGGAGGCGCACCGCCGCCGCACCCGGTCGACTACGGCATCGAGGCCGAGCCGAAGGAGGATGACGCGGCCGGCAAGAAGAAGGAGCGCATCGCGGCGCGCACGCGACTGTAGAGCCTCCGTAGAGCCTCCGTCCGTTACCGGAACCGTCCGCTCGTGTGATGTTCGGGGGATGCCCCCGCAGCGTCGTGATACAATCTGCGCCTCCTATCTACAGGACAAGCAGAACCATGCACGTGCGGACGGTCATCCTGACGGCGTCTTTCCTCATCGCTTGTTGTGTCTCCGTTCTGTGTACGGCGCAGGACGCGGAGAGCGACGGCGGGTCGAGCTCGATCACGCCGGCTGTGGAGCCCGCGGACCGCGAGGACGAAGCGCCCGCGAAGTTCGAGCCACCGAAGTATCGGGTCTTGCGCCATCGCGAGGACTGGTCCGACCTGCGCTGGTTCGTCGGCACGGATCTCGACGATCCGTTCGATCCGATCAAGTACCTGGAGGTCGACTCCGACGGTGACGTCTGGCTCAGCCTCGGCGGCCAGTACCGCGCGCGCGGCGAGGGCTGGACGCACTTCGGGTTCAACGGCCCCGCTGACCGCGATGACGCGTTCTTGCTCAACCGCTTCCTGTTCCACGTCGACCTTCACGCCACCGAGTACCTGCGCGTGTTCGCGCAGGGCAAGAGCGCGTTGAGCACGGACCGTACGCTGCCCGGTGGCCGTCGACCGTCGGACGTCGACGAGCTCGATCTGCAGAACGGCTTCGTCGCCGTGATGGTGCCGTTCGGAGAGGACGCGAAGTTGACGCTGCGGCCGGGGCGTCAGGAGCTGCTGTTCGGATCGCAGCGC
>CAYMRB010000299.1:0-12749 GCA_964392615.1 uncultured Planctomycetia bacterium
TCGACGCCGCGACCGACCGCCTGTGGATCGTCAACGATCCCGACTCGGTGCGCGGCAACTTCCGGCGTCGCGATCAGGAGCTGGCGACGGGCCACTACGCGTCGTACGCGCCTCTCCTGTACGAGATGCGCCTGTCCGACGTCTTGCCGGCACCGCAGGCGAGGAGGCGTTGATCGCAACTTGACCTCGACTGCGGGCGATCGACTGACAAAGACCATGCTGCGCAGCGTCGGCGCGTGGTCGCTGATCGAGGCGGGCGACCGCATCCTCGTCGCGATTTCCGGCGGCAAGGACAGCTACACGATGCTCGACCTGCTGTCGCGGGCCCGCCGCAAGTCGCCGGTCGACTACGAGATCGTCGCCGTCCACCTCGACCAGGTCCAGCCCGGCTACGACGGCACGCCGCTGCGGGAGTGGCTCGAGGCATTCGGCGCGCCGTTCGAGATCGTCCGCGAGGACACCCACTCGATCGTCCTGCGCCTCGCCGCGGAAGACCGCGCCGCGTACTGCGCGCCGTGCTCGCGGCTGCGCCGCGGTGTGCTCTACACGACCGCCGACCGGCTGGGCTGTAACAAGATCGCGCTCGGACATCACCGCGACGATGCCCTCGAGACGCTCCTGATGAACATGTTCTACTCCGGCCGCCTGCAGGCGATGCCGGCGAAGTACCGCACGAACGACGGCCGGTTCGAGGTCATCCGACCGCTGATCGAGTGCGCCGAGAGCGACATCGCCGAGCACGCCGCGAACGCCGGGTATCCGATCATTCCCTGCAATCTCTGCGGATCGCAGGAGAACCTGCGCCGCGAGTACGTCGCGAAGCTCCTCGACCAGATCGAGAAGGAGCAACCCGACGTGCGCCGAGTCATGCTCGGCGCCCTGAAAAACGTCCGCCCGTCGCACCTTCTCGACGCGGAGGTCGCGGCGGCATGGGAACGCGCGGCGGCGGACTACGCGCCGAGACGCTGACTCTCCGATCTCCGAGCGAGGTGCTCATGACCAATGACGACCAGAACCCGTTCGATGCTCCGCCACCTCCGCCGCCACCGGACGATCCTCCGTACGGACCGCCGCGGGACGCTCCGGAAGAGGACTCGCCGTACGCCCCGCCGAGCGCCGAATCCGGCCGACGACGGGCTCCGCAGTACGGGCGAGAGTCGCGCTCGAATACCGGGACGCAGAACCTGGGCATCGGTTCGCTGGTCAGTTCGGCGATCGGCTGCAGCTGCTGCCAGATCGGCTCGGTGGTCGGGGTCATTCTCGGGATCATGGCCTGGACACGCGCGAGCCGCGAGTTGCGCGAGGTCGACGCCGGCCTGCGCCCACCCCACGAGCGCAGCACCGCCCGGGCCGGGCTCATCTGCGGGATCATCGGCACGATACTCGACGGGCTGTCGCTCGTCTTCATCGTGATCTACCTCGTCTTCATCTTCCTCGGAGCCGCGATGGACGAGCCCTTCATCTGGCCGGACCAGGACTGACACGAGACTGTCGCCGGTCCGCCGCTGCGCCAGGGACCCGTCGTTGCAACGTCGGCCATGCGGCGGCAAACTACCCTTCCCATGGCCAAGAGCAAGTCCAAGAAGCAGAAGAAGGCCGACGCCGACGGCCCCCGACTCCGCGAGTATCGCAACCGCCGCGCATTCCGCGAGTACCACGTGCTCGAGAGGGTCGAGGCCGGACTGGCGCTGATCGGGTCGGAGGTCAAGTCGCTGCGCGACGGCAACGTGAACTTCGCCGAGAGCTACGCGCGCATCGAGGGCGGGGAGGCTTGGCTCATCGGCTGCCACATCTCCGAGTACAAGAACGCGCGAGTCTTCGGACACGAACCGACGCGACGGCGCAAGCTCCTGCTGCACCGCCGGGAGATCGGCAAGCTGACGAAGGCCGTCGAAATCAAGGGGCAGACGCTCGTGCCGCTGAAGATCTACTTCAACGCGCGCGGCATCGCGAAGATGCAGATCGGCGTCTGCAAGGGCAAGCAGCTGCACGACAAGCGCCAGGACGCGAAGAAACGCGACACGGAGCGCGAGATCCGCAGGGAGATGTCCCGGTACGAGTGATCGCCCACGCTGAGCGCAGGGTATCGTTCAGATCAGCATCCCCGCGATACACGCCGTCATGAACGCGGCGAGCGTGCCGCCGAGCATCGCTCGCAGACCGATGCGCGCGAGGTCGGCCTGGCGCGACGGCGCGAGCGGCCCGATGCCGCCAAGCTGGATGCCGATCGAGCTGAAGTTGGCGAAACCGCACAGCGCGTACGTCGCGATGATCTCGCTGCGCTTGCTCAGCTGAGTCGCCTCGTCACCCATCATGTCGTGCAGATTGCTGTAGGCGATGAACTCGTTGGCGGCCATCTTGACGCCGAGAAGCTGCCCGACGCGCAAGCACTCGCCCGACTCGACGCCCATCACCCAGGCGAATGGTGCGAACACCCAACCTAGCCCTTTCTCGAGCGACCACGCGGCTGCCTCTTCGTAGCCGAAGAGACCGCCCGTCCAAGCGAGCATCGTGTTCAAGAGCGCGATCAACGCCAGGAACACGAGGAGCATCGCGCCGACGTTGATCGCCAGCTTGACACCGTCGGTCGTGCCGCGCGCGATCGCGTCGACGACGTTGACCGAATGCCGCGGAATGTCGACCTTGACGGTGCCGAGAGTCTTCGACTCCTCGACCTCCGGCTGCAGGATCTTCGCGATGAGCAATGCCGCCGGCGCGGAGATCACCGACGCCGTGATCAGGTGGCCGGGGTCGATCTTGAATGCTCCCGCGTAGACCGCCAGCACGCCACCCGCGACGGTCGCGAAGCCGCCGACCATCAGCGCCATGAGCTCCGAACGCGTCATCGTCTCGACGTAAGGCCGGACGACGAGCGGCGCCTCGGTCTGTCCGACGAAGATGTTCGCCGCCGCCGACAAACTCTCCGAGCCCGACGTGCCGAGCGTCCGCTGCATGACGAACGCGACGACTCGAATCACCCGTTGAACGATGCCGAAGTGATAGAGCATCGACATCAGCGCCGAGAAGAAGACGATCGTCGGCAGGATCTTCAGCGCGACCAGGGCATTGTCGCCCGTCACGTATCCCCTGAAGAGGAACTCCGTCCCCTTGTCGACTTGATCCAACAGGACCTTGACGAGAGAGCCGAGCCAATCGAAGACGTCCTTTCCGAGGTCCGTCTTCAAAATCAGCACCGCGAACACGAGCTGCAGCGCGAGCCCGCCGATGACGACGCGCGGCGATACCCGCCTCTTGTGCGAGCTCATCAGCCACGCGAGGCCCATCATCACGAAGAGCCCGAGCAGGCTAATCAGACGTTCCATCGCCGCTGTTCCTCCATCTCGTTCACGTGCCCCTAAACGTCGACGCGCTCCGCTGCCGCGACGAGCAGCTCGCCGAGCCCTGCGGCGTCGATCGGCAGATCGGCGTGCTTCGGGTGCACGAACACGCGGACGCGCTTGACGTAGTCATCGAATTGCTCTCGAGCCAGAGTCCGCACGACCGGCGAAACCTCCTCGAGAAGGCGATACCGCCCCTCCTTGCGGTGCAGGACCTCGATGCGGAACTCGACCTCCTTCTCGACGGGCGGCGCATCGATCAACACCTCGTGCGGCGCGATCGTGCGATCCGTCTGTGCACCGAGACCGCTCGCGAGCTCCTCGGCACACGCGACGAGCCAATCGTACGGTCGACGCGCGACACGCTCGTAGACATCGCGACGCTCGTAGAGGCTGAACTGGGCGAGCCGCTTGTACAGCCGCCGCCGCTCGCCGAAGAGCCCGTCGAGCAGCTCGCCAGCGGCCGTCCCCGCGCCGCGCTCCACGAGTGCAGCAATCAGCGCGTCCTGCGACAACCGGAATAGCCGCTCCAGGTCGAGCTCGGAGTGCAGCAGGCTGAACGCGCGCTGCAGCATCGCGGTCGCCGAGCGCACGCTGTGGTGCCAGTACACCTCGCTGAACATCACGTAGCGGGCGAATACCATCATCTCCGCCGCGGTCTTGCCCTTCTCCGTGATCGCGAGCCCGTCGCCGGCCTCGTTGAGGCACAGACTGCCGACCAGACGCCCCTGATCGAAGTTGCGGCCGTACGGCACGCCCGCATGGATGCTGTCCCGCATCAGATAGTCGAGCTTGTCGATATCGATCGGCCCGGACAGGAGGCTCGCGAGGACCCGGCTCGACTTCGACTCGCCCTCACCGGCCAGCAACGCGAGCACGTCCGACGGCTCGATGGCCCAATCGTCGCGCAGGACCTGCGCCAGCTCGCCCGACTCGAGGTACTCGCGGATGAACACCTCGTGCTTCGGGACGCCGGGAAGCCGGATGTCCTCGATCGGATGGCAGAACGGCCAATGCCCGACGTCGTGGAGCAGCGCGGCGGCGATGAAGAGCTCGGCATCGTGCCTTCCGACCACTCCGGTGAAGCGAGCATCGTGCGACAGGTGCCGCAGGAACAGGAGCGCGAGTCGATACACGCCGAGCGAGTGCTCGAAACGCGAGTGCGTCGCCGCGGGGTAGACGAGGGACACGAGCCCGAGCTGCGGAATCCGCGCGAGGCGGCGGAACTCGGGCGCATCGACGAGGCGCCGGACGCGAGGCGTCAGCGGCACGTCGAGCTCCGGCGAAATGCGCACCGCACCGGCGAAGGAGTCGAGCCCCGCGACCTCGGGGATGGACCGTATCTCGGACATGGCGCGATCTAGCCGAGGCCGCGAGCGAAATACAACCCCCGGCACTCCGTCCCGCGCCGACGGGCTCTCAACGCAGCTCGGCGCGCAGCGCGACGACACCCCACGCGGGGACCGTGACGCGCCCGTCGACCCGTCGCTTCGCCCGCTCGCTCGTATCGCTGAGCCAGACGCCCTTCGGAGCCGGCTGCCGCCATGTCAGGGCCGCATCGACAGTCTCGTTCGACGCGCCGAGCAGACGAACGATGATCGCCCGACCGTCGTCGCTCGGCTTCAGTCCAGTGACGACGACGCAGTCCGGCTCGATGCGCACCAGCGAGGACGACGACGGCGCGACTCCGCGTCCCGGCACCGCCACCAGCGGCTGACTGGAGCCGATCGCGGCGCGCGAGGCCGCGGCATCGTCACACGGTCCGACGTGCGGGCGCAGCACGTACCGGAACTCGACCGGCCCTTCCTGGTAGGCCCGATAGTTCGTGCCCCAGTGGTTGTTCATCGCCCACGAGTACAGCTTCTGCGTCGGCTCGATCCTCTTGCGCCACACGGTCGGATCGGTCTGCGAGTTCAGCAGCGTGGCCGTGATGCCGCCGACCTGCACGAGCGGCGCGTCGCGAGTGACGGCGAGATCGTGATTGGCGAGCCGCTGCGCGGGTACCGAGCGACCTTGCTCGTCGACCGCGGAGCGGAAGCCGCGCGCGATCTCGACGGGAATCACCGCCAGGTCCGTACGCGACCAGGAAGTCGTGTTGTAGACGTCGACGCTCGCACGCGACGGCGCCGCCTCGAGCCCGCTGCCGACCTGGGCCGCCTCGCCGAGAAGCTGCCGCGATTGGAGATTCGCGGCCGTCGCATACGACTGCTTGATACTCCACTGGGCCGCCGTGAACGCGCTCGCCGGTCGCGAGATGCTGCAGTGAGCGCCCCACGTGTGCTCGGAGTAGAGCAGCACGTTCTTCCACGCCGCCTCGAACTTGTCGGACGGATAGAGCCGAGGAGCGAGCATCGCCCAGAGCGCCTCCGCCTGGACGAGGCGGTCAGAGCTCGCCCGATTCAGTGCTGTCTCTGCCGCGGACGATCCGGCGCCGTCCTCCCAGTACGCGGCTGAGAGTCTCCCTCCGCCTGCCGCCGGATGATCGGCACCGTGTGCGCCTCGATCGCGATGCCGCGCGGCGTTTCGTCGGCCGCTCTGGCCGCGAAAAGCTCGATGCTGCGCCCGCCCACATTGGGCGAGCGGCCCGGCAGCACCGACGTCACCTGCCACCGCACATAGCGCGCACGGACGGGACGAAACGCCTCGAAGGTCGTGGCACCGGGTGCATCGACGTGCTCGATCTTCACCGTCGCGATCGGACGCACGAAGTCGGGCGTCGCGCTGAACACGAGATTCGCCTCGGCGATGGTATCCGGCGTCCGCCGCTGCACGTGCCGGAACGCCGCCACGGGTTCCGCGCGGCCGAGATCGAAGTCGATGAACGTCCGCTCGGCCAGGTGGTCGGACGCATATGCGCGGCGCGCACCGGGCCCGGAGACCTTCAGGATGTTCTCCGCTTCGTAGCCACCGCCGGGGAAGGCTCGCGCGGCGGCGAGTATCGTCGGCTCAACGGGGCCGAGGCGGGTGAAGGACTGTGGCGCGTCGGCGGCGGAGGTCGAGCGGAGCCCGACGGCCACGACGATGACGAAGAACGCGCAGCGATGACGAGTGCGATTCATGGACTTGTTCCCCGAAACAGGAGCAGATGCGACCAGCAGGGAAGAGTAACGTAGATGCCGGCCTTTCGGGTAGATGCGGGCCGGTCACCCCACTAAGATCGGCGCGGGTTTCCGGTTTCGGGTCTCCGGTTCGAATCGTACGAGCGACGAGGTCTCACCATGAACGCGACGTGCCTGCGATGTCTGTTCGCCCTGCTCGCCATCGTCCTGGGCTGCTCGAGCGGCCTGACGGCGGGACCGGGCGACTGGATCATCAACGAGGTCCTGGCCGATCCGGGCTCGACGTCGGGCGACTCGAACCAGAACGGCATCGTGAACACGTCCGAGGACGAGTTCATCGAGATCTTCAACGCGTCCGGCGAGGACCAGGACATCTCGGGCTGGATGATCGCCGACGCGGTCACGATCCGACACACGTTCCCCGAGGGCACGATGGTGCCGGCCGAGTGCGTCGTCGTCGTGTTCGGGGCCGGCCCGATCGCGGTGCCGTTCAACGGCGCGCTGATGCAGACCTCGTCGACCGGCATGTTGGGGTTCAACAACGCGGGAGACTCCATCACGCTCGCCAGTCCCGACAACGAGCCGATGGCGACGTTCGAGTACGGCGAGGAAGGCGGCAACAACCAGTCGATGACCCGCGACCCCGACCTCGACGGCGACGTCGTCCTCCACACGGAGGCGAGCTCTGCAGACGGAGCGGAGTTCTCTCCGGGTACGTTCGCCGACGGCACCCGATTCGAAGGCTGCCCGGACGATCCACCCGACCCGATCGACACGGGCTGGGTCATCAACGAGATTCACGCCGATCCGGATCCGGACCTCGGCGACGCGAACGGCGACGGGACCGTCGACTCGGGCGACGACGAGTTCGTCGAAATCTACAACGGAACCGACGACGACCAGGACATCTCGGGCTGGAGCCTCAGCGACGGCAACGGCGTGCGGCACATCTTCCTTCCCGGGACCGTCGTGCCGGTCGAGTGCGCGATCGTCGTCTTCGGAGGCGGCCGGGCCGATCTCGAGTTTAACGGGTCCGCGATGCAAATCGCGACCACGGGCGCCCTCGGGCTCAACAACTCGGGCGACACGATCGCGCTGTCGAACGACCAGGGCGTCGCCGTGGCGACCGCGACATTCGGTGCGGAGGGCGGCGAGAATCAGGCGCTGACGCGCGACCCGGACGTCGAGGGCGAATTCGCCGGGCACGCGCTCGTGGAAGGCGCCGAGGGCACGCTGTTCAGCCCCGGTGTCGACCGCCTCGGCATCTCGTTCATCGGCTGCCCCGACGAGCCGGTCGACCCGCCCTCGACGGAGATCTGGGAGATCCAAGGACCCGGCCTCTCGTCGCCGCTCGACGGTCAAACGCTTCTGACGACGGACAACGTCGTGACCGGCGTCTCGAGCAACGGCTTCTTCATGCAGACCCCGGAGGAGCGCGTCGATGGCGACGATCAGACGTCGGATGGAATCTTCGTGTACACGACGAATCGGCCGGACGTCGAGGTCGGCGATCTCGTCGATGTCGCCGGTAGGGTCAAAGAGCACTTCGATCTAACCGAGATCGATCGCGCGTCGGTCATCGTCAACGAGAGCGGTCACGAGCTGCCGGATCCGGTCATCCTCGATGAGACGGTTCCGACGCCCGACCAGCCCGTCCCGGACACCGACCTCGAGCGCTTCGAAGGCATGCGCGTCGAGTTTCAGGGCGGCATCGTGACCGGACCATACAACCGGTTCGGCGAGCTGCTGGTCGTCGCGCGTCCGACTCGCGCGTACCGCGAGCCCGGCGCGATCTTCCCGGGTGAGCCGGGCCTGCCCGTCTGGGACGGCAATCCGGAGATCTTCGAGGTCGACGTCGACCGGCTCGGTCTCCCGGACGCCGTGCTGCCTGCGGGTACGCCGATCGAGCAGTGCACCGGCCCGCTGACCTTCACGTACGGCATGTACCAGATCCAGCCGACCGAGTTCTCGGCGGGTCCCGCACCCGACGCTCGCGCCGTGCGTCAACCGACGTCGAACGAGCTCACCGTCGCAACGCAGAACCTCTACGGCCTCGTCGACTCGGTGGATGATCCGGGCATCGACGAGGACGTCGCGGATCCGTTCGACTACCAGCGCCGCCTGACGAAGCTCGCGCTCGCGATCCGCGAGACGCTGGCCGCGCCCGACGTGGTGAGCGTCCAAGAGGTCGAGAGCCTCACCGTCCTCGAGGCGCTCGCGGCGCGCATCGCGGAGCAGGACGCCGACGTCGTCTACCGGGCGTTCGTCGAGACCGGATCCGATCCGAGCGGCCGCAACATCGGACTGCTCGTCCGCGATTCGATCGAGGTGACCGCGGTGACGCAGATCGGTGGCGATGACCGCTTCGAGCTCGACGGTCGCGACCGGGTCACGTTCACGCGTCCGCCGCTCGTCCTCGACGGCGTGTTCACCGAGGCCGCGCAGGACTTCCCGATCACGGTCGTCAGCGTGCACTTCCGCTCGCTGATCGACATCGCGACCGAGGAGTTCGTACGTCGCAAGAGACTGGCGCAGGCCGAGTTTATCGCACGGACGATCCAGGCGTGGCAAGACGACGATCCGGACCGCCACGTCGTCGTCGCCGGCGACTTCAACGCGTTCGAGTTCACCGACGCGTACGTGGACGTGATGGGCATCGTGACCGGAGAGAGCGAGGCGGGCCAAGCCTTGCTCGAGAGCGAGATCGTCGTCGATCCGCCGTTTGCCAACCACACGCTCGACCTGCCCGCGCCGGAGCGCTACTCGACGGTGAACGAAGGATCCGCCCAGTCAGTCGATCACATCATCACCTCGCCGAGCCTCGCGGACGCGATCGTCGGCATCGGCGCTGGACGGCACAGCGCGGACATGCCCGAGGGGCTCGCCGGACAGGACGATTCGCCGCTGCGGTCGTCCGACCACGACGGCCTCGTCCTGTACATTCGCGTCGGCGAGGGCGGAGAGACCCGCTTCATACGTGGCGACTTCGATGCCAACGGCCAACTGCTTCTGAACGACGCGATCTCGGTGCTGAACTTCCTGTTCCTCGGGCAGCAGGCAGCCAGCTGCGCCGAAGCAGCCGACTCGAACGCGGACGGCAACGTCGACCTCACGGACGCCGTCGGCATCCTCGGGTACCTGTTCCTCGGACTGCCCGCGCTGCCGGAGCCGTTCCCGGAGTGTGGCACGGATCCGGCGGCGGCCCGCAGCTGCGACAGCTTTCCGGCCTGCAATTAGTGGGGTCTCTCCCGTCGAGGCGCGGCGTTTCACGCGTCCACGGTGATTTGTGAAGCGCCGTGGGCTCGATACACTGTGCGGTCGGACCAACGGAGGCCGCCAGCATGGCCAAGCTGTATTTCCGTTTCGGCGTCGTCGGCAGCGCGAAGACGCTCAACCTGCTCGCCGTCGCGCACAACTACGAGCGCCAACAGAAGAGCGTTCTGGTGCTGAAGCCCGCGGCCGACACGCGCTTCGGCGCCGAGAGCGTATCGTCGCGGGCGGGGCTCGAGCGGCGCGCGGACGCGCTCATCGAGGAGGGCGGCCGCATCGATCGCGAACTCGTGGCCGGTTGCCATTGCGTCCTCGTCGACGAAGCGCAGTTCCTGTCGGGTGCCGCCGTCGAGACGCTCCGCGAGCTCAGTCGCTCGGAAGACGTTCCGATCATCTGCTACGGCCTGCGCACCGACTTCCGCGGCCGGCTGTTCGATGGCAGCCGGCGGCTTCTCGAGCTCGCCGACAGCATCGAAGAGGTCAAGACGACCTGCCACTTCTGTAATCGCAAGGCCGTGTTCAACCTCAAACTCCGCGACGGGGAGCCGACGGTCGAGGGCCCTGTGTGCGAGCTGGGCTGCGAGGAGCTGTACATCGCGGTCTGCTACGCTCACTGGGCCGAGAGGCTCGGTCCGCAGCTGCCGTTCGGTCCCGTTCACGAGGGCGAATAGAGTTCCCGAAATCCGGAAGTCCGCCCGGGTGTACCGGCCTGGTACACCGGTCGCGCCAGCCGCACGTTTTGGCGCGTCATATATACTCTGGATGACGACTTACGCGACTTCGGGTGGATAGGATGCCTCAGCAGTCCTTCGACACAGGCCCAAGACGAGAGCACGGGCTGCACGGGGGCGGCAGCGGCCGAACGCCGCGCTGCATCTCGGTGTGTGCGCTCGTGCTGTGTCTGCTCCCTGCGGGCCTGTCGGCGGACACGATCGTGCTGACGAACGGCAGCACGATCACCGGAGAGGTCCTCCGGCTGAGCAGCCATGACATCGTGCTCAAGCTCGAGAAGGGCATGGTGACCTACAAGAGGTCTCAGGTCGCCGAGATTCGCATGCGGGGAAACGAGCGGCGCAAGCCTCGGGCGGCGGCGGATCAAGGCGCTGCTCGAACGAAGCCGCGAACGAAGCCGCGAACGAAGCCGCGAACGAAGCCGCGGCGCGGTGACGCGGGCAGGAAGAGCTCGACGTTCCGCACCGATGTCCCGAAGTTCCACGCCGAGGACCTCGCCGACCTCTCTGGCCGGATCGATCTGAGTGCGACGACGGGCACGCACGGCAAGTCCGGCACGGGAGAGCGATCGGGCAAGCTCTCCAGGCAGAGTGAACTCGTGCGACAGCTCAAGGAAGTCGCCAGTCGCCGCCCACCATCCGCGTACGGAACGCTCGTCCGCCATCTGATCTCGAAGGATCCCGAGGTGTTCCGAACGGCAGCGGAAGGGCTCGCCGCCATCGGCGACGCTCGCGGCATCAAGGTGATGGAGAATCTCGTCGCGAAGAACCTCGCGACGGCCAACGGCCGCCGCTCGAAGGCGATTCTCACGCTCGTCACGGCGTTGGGGCGCGCGCGCCGGGCGGAGTCGGTACCGGTACTCAGCCGCGTCATTCGGGAGTCGGGCGACGCCGAGCTGCGCCGCGTCACGACGGAAACGCTGGGCAAGATGGGCCACGCCCCGGCGCTCGCCGCCATCCGCGACGCGGCTGAGGACAAGAACCCGGCGGTTCGAACAGCGGCAGCGCTCGCGCTCGGCCAGCTGCGGCTGGCGGAAGCGATCAAGCCGCTCGTCACGCTATCGAAGGACTCGAGCGAAGCCACGCGCGTCGAGGCGATCAAGGCGCTGCGGCGCATCGGCGATGCCCGGGCGGTGCCAGCGCTGCGCGCTGCTCTCCAGAACGCGAACACCGCGTCGGAGGCCGCGAGCGCGCTGGGAGAGCTCCGTGCGACCGAGGCCGTCTCATCGCTCCTCGAGCTGACCCGCGGCACGCAGCGCCCCGAGATCCGGAAGCAAGCGATCCGCGCTCTCGGCCAGATCGGCGATCGATCGGCGCAAGGAGCGCTGGTCGAGCTCTTGGACGATGGCGGGCTGGATCAGGCGGCAGCGAAGGCGCTGGGACAACTCTTCCCCAACGCGACCGTAGGGGCGGATCCACAGGCTTGGAAGCAGTGGGCGGCGAAGAAGAATCAATAGGAAAGCGGTCTCGGGGATGCGAGAGAGCAGAATCAAAGCGAAGTGGGCTCGCGGCGAACCGGCCCTGGTGACCACGCTTCACCTCACCGACGCATCGGCCTGGGAGTTGGCGGGCCTGATGGGATTCGACGGCATCTGGCTCGACCTCGAACACCACGGCCACAGCGTGGAGACGGCGCACGAGCTGATCCGCGCCGCGCGGATCGGCGATACGGACGTCCTCGCGCGCCCGGGAAAGGGCGAGTTCACCCGCCTGGCGCGGCTGCTCGAAGCGGGGGCCTCCGGTGTCCTCTACCCGCGCTGCTCGGATGCCGAAGAGGCCAAGGCCGTCGTGCGCTGGGCGAAGTTCCACCCGCTCGGCAAGCGCGGCTTCGACGGCGGCTGTCCGGACATGCCGTACTGCTCGATGTCCATGCCCGAGTACGTCGAGAAGGCGAACCGAGAGACGTTCGTGGCGGTGCAGATCGAAGACGCCCGGGCCGTCGAAAACGCGCGCTCGATCGCGCAGGTCCGCGGCGTCGACGCGCTCTTCTTCGGACCGGCCGACTTCACGGTCCTGAGCGGCATTCCCGGGCAATTCGACCACCCCGTGGTTCGCGAGGCGATCGACCGAGTCGCCGACGCCGCGGCCAGATCGAAGAAGCAATGGGGCATGCCCTGCTTCTCGCTCGATCACGCCCGCGAGATCATGGGCAAGGGCGCGCGACTCATCGCTTCCGGCGCCGACATCCTGATGGTCAAGAGCGGCCTGGAGAAGCTCCGGAGCGACTTCCAGAGCCTGGGGTTCCGCTTCGACCCGAAGATCTGATCCTCTCGCCGCCCGCTGAAGAGAGAGCTGTTAGGAGCCTGTCTCGGAAAGACGCTCGACGCAGCTGAGGGCTTTCCAGCGCTCCA
>CAYMRB010000300.1:0-12677 GCA_964392615.1 uncultured Planctomycetia bacterium
GACTCCGACTCCGACTCCGACTCCGCCCCCCCACCCCGCTGGCGCGGGATCTTCGACGCCTCCCGGGTCCGCGGCTCGCGCGTGACGCCGACCCGCGGCGCGCTCGGCGCCGGCGTCGAGGGCGATGTCCGCTTGGTCGATGACCGCGCGCTCGTGCTCGACGGCAAGACCAACGCGGTCGTCGTGTCGAACGATCTCCCGTCGCTCGACATGCCGCGACGCGCGATGACGCTCGAGGCGTTCGTCCTCGTGCGATCGACCGGCGATTGGCGCGGCCTCGTCGGGGCGCTGCAGGACAACGGCTCGTACGAGCGCGGCTTCGTGCTCGGCATGCGCGGCGATCGGTTCTGCCTCGGTCTCGCGAGCCACGACACGAAGCGCATGACGTACCTCACGGGCGCGACGCCGTTCGAGCTCGATCGCTGGTATCACGTCGTCGGCACGTACGACGGCGCGCGGATGGCGCTCTGGGTCGACGGCCAGGTCGACGGGACGTCGTCGGAGCAGTCGGGCGACATTCTGCACGCGCCGAAGGGTTGGTTCGAGATCGGCGGGTATCACGATGACAACGAGCGTTACTTCACGAAGGGGATGATCCGCGCGGTGTCCGTCTGGGACCGCGCGCTCGCGCCCGACGAGATCGCTCGCCGTCGGGAAGCCCTGAATCGACAGTCCTTGCCTTCGCTACCGCGCGAGGTCTTCGGCCCCTTCGATGTCCTGCTCGGCCCGTTCGCCGAGTTCGTCCGGCGCGGCGCGATACGGATCTCGTGGGACACCGATGAGCCGTCGACCGGCGTCGTCGAGTTCGGCCACGTCGGCGAGCCTCTGCGGACGTACGAATCGACGCGGCCCGCTGATCGATCGCACGAGGTGACGATCGAACCCGTCGAACGCGAAGCGCTGTACCGATACCGCATCCGCGGCAAGACCGACGACGGGGCGGAGATCCTGACCGCGCTCTACGAGTTCGACGCGTCGTTCGAATACGATCCCGAGCCGCTTCCGGAACGACCCTGTCCGTATCCGAACGATACGCGGCGCGAGATCGTCCGACGCGCCGCCGATCGCATCATCGCTGCGTCCGATGCCCGACGCGGGTACTGCATCGTCCTCGACGCGGGCGATGGCCTCCTCGCGTACTGGCTGGCGCGGAAGACACAGTGGACGATCGTCGCGGTCGAGCGGAACGCGACGAACGTTGCCTCGGCGCGGCGCGCACTCAGCGCGGCCGGGCTGCTCGGATCGCGCGTCAGCGTGCATCACAGAGACGACGGCGCGCTGCCGTACGGACCGTACATCGCGGACGTCGTCACGTGCGCGCGCACGTTCGAAACCGGCGCTCTGCCGACCGAGAAGGGCGCCGACGTGCACCGAATCGTCAGCCCTGACGGTGGCGTTCTCTGCCTCCTCCTGCCGTCGTCCGATCGCCCTGACGTTCGAGCGCCGACTCCTGCCGCGATCGAGGCATGGCTCGGCGCTGACGCCAACGCCGCCGGAGAGAGCACGGTCGAGCGCAACGGCGGCTCGGCGCTCTGGCGCTACCGTCGCGGCTCCCTGTCCGGGGCCGGCTACTGGACGCACCAGTACGGCCGCCCCGACAACGCGTCGACGAGCGACGATCAACGCCTCGCGGGCAAGCTGCGCGTCGCGTGGTGGGGACGGCCCGGCCCGCGGCCGATGCCGGACCGCGGCAATCGCAACCCCGCGCCGGTGGCGGCTGGCGGCCGCCTCTACGTGCAGGGCATGCGGGTCCTCTTCGGCCTCAACGCGTACAACGGGGCGATCCTGTGGTCGAAGCAGATTCCGACGATGCGCCGCGCCAACGTGCCGCGCGACGGATCGAACATGGCCGCGACGGAGGAATCGGTATACGTCGCGATCGGTTCGTACTGCGTCGAGTTCGACGGACGCACGGGCGAACGGCGACGCGTCTTCCGAGTGCCGGAGTCGACGGATGAGCGTCCGTACGACTGGGGCTACATCGCGTGTGTCGGCGATCAGCTGATCGGCGGTGCCACGAAGCGCGGCGGCCACTACCTCGGCGACGACGGCGAGTGGTACGAGGACTTCAAGACGCAGGCGATCGCCAAGGTAACGAGCGACTACGTCTTCGCTCTCGACCGACACAGCGGCGAGGAGAAGTGGGTCTGGGGCGACTCGCCGATCATGAACTCGACGCTGACGCTGGCGGACGGCAAGGCGTGGTTCGTCGAAAGCCGCAGCTCGGAAGCGCGCGATCACACGCAGGGTCGCCAATACGAGGCGCTGCTGAAGGAGCAACGGCTCGTCGAGCTCGACCTTCGTACCGGTCAGACGACGCGCGACGTGTCGGTCGACTTCAGCCGTTGTCAGTTCACGACGTATATGGCGAACAGCGACAAGACACTTCTCGTGACCGGAAGCGACAAGGACAAGAACTACCACACGTATGCGTTCGACGCGGAGACGCTCAAGCCGCGATGGGAGCACCACGTCGACGCCAAGAAGACGCACCACAGCGGACACCTCATGCACCCGGTGATCGTCGGTCGGAAGGTCTTCTTGAACAAGCACACGTACGATCTCGCGACCGGCGAGATCCTCAAGCTCGACCCGTTCGACTACCACGGCTGCGGCACGATGGCCGCATCCGCGCGAGCGATCTTCCATCGCTTCGAGTATCACGGCATGCTGGATCTCGAGACCGGCGAGCGCACGGAGTTCACCGGCGTCCGAGGCGGGTGCTGGCTCGGCCAGATCCCGTCGGGCGGAATGCTGCTGGCCCCCGAAAGCGGCGCCGGGTGTTCCTGCACGCACGCGATCCAGACATCGATGGGCTTCGTGCCCGCGAGCGATTGACCCGACGGGACATCAGCGCCATGAGATTCCGAGCTCGACGGTTGCAAGACTTCGTCCGTGTCGTCAGCCTTCTCTGCGCCTTCGCGAGCCTCGCCGGCCCGCTTCTCGCGGACTGGCCGCAGTTCCGCGGCCCCAACGCGTCGGGCATCGCGCCAGGAGGGTCGCCGCCCGACGAGTTCGGCCCGGGCAAGAACGAGCTCTGGCGGCGTCCTCTGGCGGCGGGCCACAGCTCGCCGTGCGTCGTCGGCGACGCGATCTTCGTGACGACCTGGGAGAAGGAGGCGAAGGAGATCGCGGTAGTGTGCCTCGCTCGCGACACGGGCGAGGTCCGCTGGCAGAGCAAGGTGCCGACCGACGCGATCGAGAGAGGCCACCCGTCGTTCAATCCCGCCAGCAGCTCGCCAGCGTCAGATGGCGAGCGCGTCGTTGCATACTTCGGCTCGTTCGGGCTGATCTGCTTCGACGTCCAGGGCGAGAAGCTGTGGGACATCAAGATGCCGCTGGCCAAGTCGTTCGGCGGCAACGCCGCGTCGCCAGCGATCTCGGGGGACCGGGTCATCCTGTATCGCGGCAACTTCGTCGATCACTACCTGCTCGCGGTCGACAAGCGCTCCGGCAAGGAGCTGTGGAAGGTGCCGCAGAAGGAGCGCGTCAACGGCGAAATGGCGTGCACCGCTTGTCCGATCGTCGCCGGCGACAAGGTGATCGTGCACACGGCGCGATCGGTACAGGCTTACGATCTCGCGAGCGGCGAGCGGATCTGGGTCACGAAGTGCGCGACCACGGCGACCAGCACGCCGGTGCTGGCCGGAGACGAGGTGATCGTCGCTGCGTGGAACAAGATGGGCGAGCCGGACCTGACGCCGCCCTTCCCTTCCTTCGAGAAGCTGGTCGAGAAGCACGACGAGGACGGCGACAAGACGATCAGCCGCGACGAGTTTCCGACCCTGTGGATCTTCCACCGGCCGCAGGGCATCGAGGCACCGCTCAACGGCGGCACGGTCGGCTTCAACTGGGTCGACGAGAACAAGGATCACGAGATCGCCGCCGACGAGTGGGCCAAGCGAGTGCGCGAGCTCGACGGGTTCCGCGCGCGATACGAGACTCACGGCATCCTGGCCATCCGGCTCGACAGCGAGGGAGTCGTCAAGGAGGACCAGATTCGCGCGCTCGCGACGCGAGGCATCCCGGAGGTGCCCTCACCGCTCTGCGACGGCAAGTACGTCTACTTCGTGAAGAACGGCGGCGTGCTGACGTGCCTCGAGCTCGAAACGGGCAAGCGCGTCTACCGCACGCGAACCGGCGGTCGCGGTACGCACTACGCGTCGCCGCTGATCGCGGGCGGCAAGCTGTTCACCGTCGCCGGCGACGGCTTGATCACCGTGATCAAGACGGGGCCGAAGCCGGAGGTCCTCGCGAAGAACGACATGGGCGATCGGGTCTACGCGACGCCAGCGATCGTCGACGGGACGATCTACGTGCGGACGCACTCGACGCTGTTCGCGTTCGGAGAGCGGTAGCGACCATGCCGGCGACTGCGGCTCCCTTCCTATCCGGCCGCGGTCCACGTCGCACACGTGGAGAGCGCGGCGCCCCCCAGCTGCTAACCGACCGCGAATCCCGCCGCTATTCCCCCAGCACCTGCACGATGATATCGCGTTCACGCGGTCGCGTGTCGAAGTCGAGCAGCACGATCTGCTGCCACGTGCCGAGCGCGAGCTTCCCGTCGATCAGCGGCAACGTGATCGACGGACCGGTGAACGTCGCGCGCACGTGCGCGTGGCCGTTGTCGTCGTGCCAGGTGTTCTCGTGCTCGTAGTAGCCGTCCTCCGGCGAGAACTTCTCGTAGCCGGCGCGCAGATCGGTACCGACGAGACCAGGCTCGAACTCCGTCGTCGAGATCGACGCTGTCGAACCAACGACCGATACGGTGACGATGCCGTCACGTACGCTTCCAGAAGCGATCGCCGCATCGACCTGTGCCGATAGATCGAGCACGTGCGTGTGCCCCTGAGACGACACAGGAAGACGATGGGTTTCTACGGTCATCGAATCGTTTCCGTTGGGTTAACATGGTCGACCAACGGAGACACTACGCCAAATCCTGCTTCGAGTGGAGTCGAATCACGCGAACATGATCATCACCAACACCGAGACCGTCGCAGGCTACGAGATCGTCGCGACCAAGGGACTCGTCCAAGGCAACACGGTTCGAGCCAAGCACGCGGGCCGCGACATCGCGGCTAGCCTGAAGAACCTCGTCGGTGGAGAGCTGAGCGGCTACACGGAGCTTCTGACCGAATCGCGGCGCGAGGCGATTCAGAGGATGATCGACCAGTCCAAGCAGCTCGGCGCCAATGCCGTCGTCAACGTGCGGTTCACGACCAGCGCGGTCACCGCGGGCGCGGCCGAGCTCTACGCGTACGGCACAGCCGTCGTCGTCGAGGCCATCGCCGAGGAGGCGTAGCGCGATGGAAGATGCGATCCAGCTCGTATTCACGATCGCGGTGCCCGTCGGCCTTCTGCTGCTCGGCCTGATCGTCGGCGGCCAGCGCGAGCGGCACCACTTCGCCCAGCTCGACCGACGCGAGCGCGGCATGCAAGACATCCTCGTCACGCAGGTCAAGACGTTTCCGCACCACCAGGCCGGTGAGCGACCTCCGATGATGGTCATCGGCGAGGCGGTGATCGCGACGGACTACCTCAAGAGCTTCCTCGCGTCGCTGCGCAACTTCTTCGGCGGCGAGGTGAGGAGCTACCAGACACTGATGTCCCGCGCACGCCGCGAGGCGCTGCTTCGTGCGATGGCCGAGGCTCGACGCGCCGGCTTCAATGCGCTCTGCAATGTGCGCTACCAGACAGCTGACGTCGGCGGTTCGAATGCCGGACGGAAGGTCGCGATGGCTGCGATCATCGCGGTGGCGACGGCCTATCACGCCGAACCTCCGTCCTGATGCCGCAGCACGACCCCGATTACTCCGTCTGGGATGAGCCCGCGCTGTCGCCGGAGCTCGCCGGGCCGCCCCCCGACGAGGCGGTGACGTGGAGCCGCTGGATCGCCGAGCGCGTGGCGGCGACGAGCACGGCGCGCACGTGGCTCGTGACGATTCTCGTGGCGCTGGCGGCCGGCCCATGGTCCGTCTTCGGGGCGCTCGCGAACAGCCTCGCGACAATGAGCGTCGGCGCGATCGTCTTCGTCGTCGTCGCTCCGGTCATCGAGGAGATGATGAAGATCGCGATCCCGCTGTGGATCGTCGAGAAGAAGCCGTACCTCTTCCGATCGAGCGCACAGCTGATGATCTGCGCCCTCGCCGGGGGGCTCGCGTTCGCAGCGATCGAGAACGTCCTCTACCTGCACGTGTACATCGAGAATCCGTCGCCGGCGCTCGTCGCTTGGCGCTGGACGGTGTGCGTCGCGCTCCACACCGGCTGCTCGACCGTCGCCGCTCTCGGACTACGGCGCATCTGGTACCGGGCCATCGCGCGAGGCGAGCGGCCGCAACTGTCGCTGGCCGCGCCGTTCCTGGTGCTCGCCGTCGTCCTGCACGGAACGTACAACGGCGGTGCGTGGCTCCTGGAGCTGCTCGTCGAACCATTCTGAGCTGAGGAGGGACGCCCAGAGACGCATGCGGGCCTACTTCGAGTTCATTCTCCGCCACCGAGGCAAAGTCCTCGTCGCGATCCTCCTCGTGACCGCCGCAGCGGCGGCGTGCCTGCCGCGAGCCGTCGTGTCGTCGTCGCTCGGCAAGCTCTTCCTCGGCAACTCTCCCGAATACAGCCGCTATCGCGAGCGCATCCGCGAGTTCGGAAGCGACGAGTCGCTCGTCGTCGCCTTCGAAGAGGAGACTCTGCTCTCCGAGGACAGCCTACGACGCCTTCAGGATGTCGTCGCGCGACTCCAGGAGCTCCCGCGAGTGCACCGAGTCGACAGCCTGCTCGACGCCCGCCACATCCTCGGCTTCGGCGAGGCGGATCCCGTCGACGCCTTCCTCGCGGCTGCGCGACTGCGTCCGCAACACGCCGCTGAGGTCCTCGAGCAGCTGCGCACCGATCCGCTCGCGGGTGGTTTGCTCGTGTCAAACGATGGCACGGCTGCAGCCGTCGTCATCTCGCTCGATCCCGCTGACGACCAGGCGGTCGAGGACAACATCGCGCTCGTCGATCGCGTCCTGGGTGCATTCCACGACGCGGGCTACGAACCGGAGCTATTGCACCGAGCCGGATCGATCGCGGCGGTCGCCGAGATCATCGCGATGACGCGGTTCAACATCGATCGCTTGTTCCCGATCGTCTGCATCGTCCTGGTCCTGGCCGTCTGGCTCATGTTCCGGCGGCTGTGGCCGATCGCGGTATCGATGGCAGTCGCGATCGTCGGAGTCATCTGGACGATGGCCATCGCGATTCTGATCGACCCGGAGATCAGCATCCTGATGGCCGGCGTTCCCGCCGTCATTCTGATCATCTCGTTCTCCGACGTGATCCACCTGTCGAGCGCGTACCTCCTCGAGCTCGAAAGTGCGCCCGATAAACGCGAGGCCATCCTGCGCAGCGCCGAAGATGTCGGCAAGGCGTGCATCTACACGTCGATGACGACGTTCGTCGGCTTCGTCAGCCTGTCGCTCGTACCGACGCCGGCGTTCCGGCAACTCGGCTTCATCCTCGGCCTCGGCGTCGCGCTGGCGCTCCTCCTCGCGGTCACGTTGGTGCCGGTGATGTTCTCGTACATGAGAACGCCGTCACGGTGGCGCAGCGGACAGGGCCAGACCGGCGCCCGGTCCCAGGATCTTCTCGACCGCGTCCTGCGCGGATCCCGTCGTGTCAGCCTGCGGTATCCGCGGACGGTGATCCTGGTCTTCGGCGGCGTCCTGGCAGCCTCTGTCGCGGGCATGACCATGCTGACCGTCGAGTCCGATCTGATCCGCCGTCTGGGTCCCGGCAATGAGGTGCGACGCGATGCCGAGTACTTCGACGCGCGCTTTGCCGGCATGAACGTGCTGGACGTCTGGGTCGATCTGCCGTCGGGGGATGGCGTGCTCGACGCCGACAGGTTCGCGAAGCTCGCGGACTACCACCTCGCGCTCGAGCGCATTCCCGGCATCGACAAGGTCGCGTCGGTCGTGACGGTCGTCGAGGAGATGCATCGGCGATGGCCGCGCCTTCCGACGCCGCAGGCTCCCGCTCCACCGACGCGGGCCGAGCTCGATCGCTACTTCGCCGCGCTCGAGCGGCTCGGCGGTCATCGCCTCGATCCATTCGTCGATCGCGAACGGCGGACGATCCGCATCGTAGCCCGCCTGGATCCGAAGGGGCTCCGAACGACATACCGAATCGGCCAGGAAGCGCTCGAGGCCGCCGCGCAGCGACTGGACGACGACGTCAAGATCGAGGCGTCCGGCATCGCCTATCTGATGGGCCTGTGGCTCGACGACATCCTCGTCGCCCAGCGTCGCGGCCTGCTGCTCTCGTTCGTGACCATCTCGATCATGATGATCGTCGCGCTGCGCTCGGTGCGCGCCGGACTGTGGTCGATGATCCCGAACCTGTTGCCGCTATTCGTGCTCGGAGGCTGGGTCGGGCTCTTCTGGGATCAGGTCGATTCCGACACGATCATGATCGCGATCCTGGCGCTCGGGATCGGCGTCGACGACACGATCCACTTCCTGCTGCGCTACCGCATCGAGAGTCGACGCGAGGCCTGTCCGGATCGCGCGATCGAACGCGCCTACGAGTTCGCGGGCCGCGGGATCGTGATCACGACGGTCATCCTGACGCTCGGCTTCGCGCCGTTCGCGCTGAGCGACTATTTCAGCCTTCACATCCTCGGCACGCTCCTGCCGCTCGTCTTGGTCGTGGCGCTCGCGGCGGATCTTTTCCTCGTGCCCGCTCTCGGGGTCGTCGGTGCGATCCGCTTCCCCGGGCCGAAGGGCGACGCGAAACAAGTGGACTCGTGCGACTCATGAAGACACCGTTTTCGATCCCACTGCTCTTCTTGACGCTATCCGCGTGCTCCACCGCTGCCGAGATGCCGTGGTCCGAGCCGGACGAGGTCGTCCCGACCACCGGCGACTGCGCGGAGAGCCTTCGCGGCTTCGACGCGCTGATGACCGGCTTCCTGCGCCAACACGGCATTCCCGGCGCTGCGCTCGCCGTCGTCTACCACGGCCGACTCGTCGTCGCGCGGGGCTACGGCGTCGCCGACCTCGAGACGCGTGAGAGTGTCGCGCCGACCTCGCTGTTCCGCATCGCGAGCCTGTCGAAGCCGATCACGGCCGTCGCGGTCCTGCAGCTCGTCGAGGCAGGGAAGCTGCGGCTCGACACGCGCATCGACGCGCTGCTCTCGCCGCAGCCGCTTCAGCGGGCGGGCGCGCCCGTGGACGAACGCCTACGCGAAATCGACATCCGGCAGCTCCTGCACCACACCGCCGGCTTCGATCGCGCGCTGTCCTACGATCCGATGTTCCGGTCGATCGAGATCGCCACGGCGCTCGACGTGCCGCCTCCCGCGGAGCCCGAGCACATCGTGCGGCACGAATGGGGACGCCGCCTCGACTTCGATCCCGGCACGCGTTACGCGTACTCCAACTTCGGCTACTCGCTGCTCGGTCGCGCGATCGAGAAGGCGACGGGCCGCGCCTACGAAGATCACGTCGCGCGCTCCGTTCTCGAGCCGCTCGGCATCCGGAATATGCGTCTCGGTCACACCCTCTGGCAACAGCGCGCGGAAGGCGAGGTGCGCTACCACCATGCCCCGCCTGTCGAAAGCCCCGCGGTCATCGGCCCGATCGGCCAGCCCGCGCCGGAGCCGTACGGCTCGTGGTATCACGAGTCTCTCGACGCCCACGGCGGTTGGATCGCCTCGGCGATCGATCTCGCGCGATTCATCGCCGCATTCGACGACGAAGAGCGCTGCCCGCTGCTCTCGCCATCGATGGTTCGACGCATGTGGGAGCGACCGCCGGGCCTCGCGGGCTTCGAAGCGGACGGTCGACCGCGCGCCGCGTACTACGCGTGCGGCTGGATGGTGCGCCCGAGGTCGAACGGCAAGGCGAATTGCTGGCACACCGGGTCGCTTCCCGGCACGGCGGCATTGCTGGTGCGCCGTCACGACGGAATCGACTGGGCCCTGCTCTTCAACCGCCGCCGGGGAGTGAACACGCGACACGTCGCGAGCGCGATCGATCCGCTGATCCACCCGGTCGCCGACGCGGTGAAGGAGTGGCCGGAGATCGACCTCTTCGCGAAGTACCGGTAGCGGGCTGCGGACCTCGACGCGTTACTCGCGGTCGCGGCCCGACGGACGTCCCGAGACGACCCGGAAGCCGACGTTGAAGACGCCTTGCCACGGCCGGTACGAGAGGCCGAAAGCGGAGCGAGCGCGGCGCGGTCGATCCCGCCAAGAACCGCCGCGGACCACCCTTCTGCCGGTCGCCGCGGCGTCGCTTCGAATGTCAGTCTCACGATGAGGTCCGTACGCGCTGCGAGTCCATTCGCACGCGTTTCCGTGCATATCGCAAAGCCCCCACGGGTTGGGCTCGTAAGTTCCCACGGGTGCCGTCACCATGTGGCCGTCGTCGAAGCGATCGTCTCTCGGCATCCACGCGAGCTTCGAGCTGTGGCTGTAGTCTCGAAGGTGCGCGACGTTCTTGTCCGCCAGGTTGGCCACGCCGGAGAAGTCGGCGTCCTCACTCCCGTAGAAGAGCGGTGTGGCTGTCCCCGCGCGACAGGCGTACTCCCACTCGGCCTCCGTCGGTAGCGTGAAGTCCTCCCCCGTCTCTCGGGAAAGCCAGCGGCAGAACTCCATCGCCTCCTGCCAGGAGACGCGCACCACCGGTTGCCGGGGTTGGTTCAGCGGATAGCCTCGGGTCGACGTGATGCCGTGCGTCCGCACGTAGCGGCTGTCATGGGAAGAATCGAATCTGCCGTACTGCTCGTTCGTGACCTCGAACTTTCCCATCCAGAACGGCGCGGGGATCCGGACCACAGCGCGAGGCCGCTCGTCGGCGTAGCCCGCACCATCGCCCATGACGAACTCCCCCGCCGGTACTAACACCAGCTCCATCCGCACGCCTTGCCCCAGCTCGATCGTCCGCACCGTGGTCGGTCCGGCGGCTCGCTGCCGTCGCTCGGCTTCCTCGGCGGCGAACGGCCAAGCGGAACAGGAGACGTTACTCGGCTCAACGTCCGGTGGCGGCTTCGGCACGGTCGGCTCGACCGGCTCGATCCGCACGGGGAACACGGCCTCCGGATCCTCGTTCAGGCCGGTGTACCGCCTCCGCAACCGCCGCCGCAACTCTCTCTGCTCGCCGACGCGCTGTGCGCCCTGCGCCTCCCCCCACGTGCCGTGAAACGGCACGTTCAGGTCGATCCACGTGATAAGCCGATCCCATGCCTCGCCGTCCAGCTCGACGCCGTAATGTCCCTTCTCCAGGAGTTGGACGAGCTCGGACGTGTCGGCGTGATACTCACACGCGCGCAGCACATGGTAGTCGGACTCCGCGCCCGGCCGGCGAACGAAGCGGTGCAGCTCGAGATACGCCGGGCTGAAGCCCCGAGGCCCCTTGCCCTTCGTTGCCGAGAGATCGGGAATCGTCTTGCCGTCCTCTCGCGGCGAGCCGTCGTGACAGCTCGCGCAGTACTTGTCGAGCACCGGCTGGACTTCGCGCCCGAAGCTGAAGCCGCGAGCGGGTCCGTACCAGGGGGCGATCTCGTCCGGTTTCTGCGCCGTGCGGACAGCGCTGCCTGTGGCTGGGACGCTCGTCTGCGACGTGTGGCAGCCGACGCAGGAGAGAGCCTCGCCCGGCATGGCGGCCATCCAGCTCCGCATCAACTGCAGTGCCTTGCCTCGGTCGTCGAGGGGTTGGATCGAGATCGGCGTGTTGGCCGGCACGCGGAAGTGAGCCGAGCCATCGTCGTGAACGGGAACGGTCCCCAGCACCAGCTTCACCGTATCCCACGACGCGTCGACGCCGATCGCCTGCGAGTCTTCCGCCATGTCCCGGTAGGCGTAGTGGTACGCGATCAGCCGCAGCTTCTTGACGGTGCCCCGCGGCACCCCCTCGAGACCGGCTCCGGTGTAGATGTCCGTGATGGCCACGGTCGCATCCGAGCGCTGCGGATCCACACGATCGGGAATCACCGGCGGCCGCGGCACAGGACGGAGCGGGATCGGCTCCAGAAGATCGTGGCCGTTCTCTTCCCGCAGGAGCAGCAGATTGTCGAACACGTCGACGAGATAGATGCTCCATCGCGACGCGCGATCCATTCGGCACGACACGAGGAAGTACTTCTCGCTGAGGGGATACGGGTGCAGGAACTTCGGCCACGACCCCACGACGAGCCGATCGTTGATCACCGGCTCCACCCGGCTCCCGCGGCCGGGAATCCTCTGCACGACGCCGTCCGTCTCGTGCCGGCCTCGTCCCGCGTCGAAGATCACGAGCTCGCCGCTGCGACGGGCGACGTGGTGCCCGCTCACGACGCCGACGACCTTGCTGGGGTGACCCGGAATCGGACGGGCGTAGAAGACGGCGTTCGGCCAGTAGGAATTGCCCCCGTAGTACTCCCGCTGCTCGGTGCCGTCGGGGTTCATCTGGAAGAGCAGACGACTGAAGAAGTGCGGCGTGTCGGTGTACTCCCAGCGGGTGTAGAGCACGCGCCCATCGTTGAGGACCGTCGGACACCAATCGTGGTCCTGCTCGAAGCAGAGCTGTCGGACGTTGCTGCCGTCGCTCTGCATGAGATACAGCACAGCGACGTGGTCTCGCCCGCGAACGCACGGGACGCCTGCGAAGCATGCCGTGGAGCAGAACACGATCCTCCCGTCCGGCAGGTAGCACGCG
>CAYMRB010000301.1:0-12637 GCA_964392615.1 uncultured Planctomycetia bacterium
AATCGCCGCCGATGTGGTTGCGCGCGCCGACGGTCGTGCAATGACACGCGTAGCTCGTCCAGATCGCGCGCGTGTGCCCGGAGCCATCCGTCGCCGCGAGGACCGGCAGGCTGTGGTCGACGGGTGCATCGCGCTGGAATCCGAAGCCGCGCCACTCACCATCGATCAGGACGCGTCGGTTGCCACCGAACGTCACGCGGCCCCGGTTCCAACCGAGACGACACGGCACGCGCGCCGCGAGAGCGCGCTGTGCGGCCTCGACGATCCAATCGACGAGCCGGTCGGTGTAACGATCGGCGCGCTCGAGCTGCCCCTCGCTGGCGCGCCCCGCCCAGATGACCGGCGCGTAGCCGGTCAAGCTCGGCGCCGAATGCGTGTGGGTCGAGCAGACGACGAGCCGCTCACCGCGCACGCCGGCTGCCGACAGCTTCGCCGCGGCACGCGCCGTGACGGCGGCCGGCACTCCGGCGTTGTCGATCGCGACGAGGACCGCGGGATCGTCGCCGCCGATCGCCAGCGCGCGCGCCCACAGGCGCGCGTCGACCTCCGTCGCCTCCTCGGTCCGGCCGCCATAGCCTGCGAGCAGGACCGGGTGTGACGGCGTGATGTCGACCTTGGCGGCACCGACCGGCGTCGGTTCGGCTGCGGGGAGGCGGAGGAAGCTCGCACTGATCAGGCACAGCGCAATCAGCGCCGCCGTCGGATGGCGTCGTCGCATGCAGAGCCTCTGCTGGCAGGATCGGGACCGAGGAAACGGAACCGCGCCGGCGCGCGTCGTTCCGTCTCCATCCGATCAGACCCCGCGAACGCAGTCCAGCGGATCCATGGTCGGGTCGGGGCCGGGGCGGCCGGTCGGCGGCGGGATCGTGCCACCGAGGAAGAGGTACTGCAGGATGCGGATCGCGTCCGTGAGGTCCAGCTCTCCGCTGTCGTCGGCGTCGGCCGCGTCCTCGCATTCCGACGGCGGGCCGCCGTTGAACAGGTGATTGAGCAGGAACACCGCGTCGGAGATGTCGATCTCCTGATCGACGCGGGCGTCGCCGCGCAGGAACGACGGCTGGGGCATGCGGATCTGGATCTGGCCCGAGCGCCGGTCCGGTCGAATCATCTCGCCGCCGATCTGGAAGAGGACGTGGACGCGTTCGCTGCCGAGGTCGTCGACGAACGGCACAGAGATGCTCCGCGGCACGCTGGCACCGGGCGGCAGGATGTCGTACACGAGCCGCGCGATGCGCTGGTCCGTGCCGGCCGGGAGCGTTTGCTCCTCGAACGGCTCCTCGGCATCGAGGACGACCGAACACGTCGCCCAGCCGGGATCGACCGGCCCGACGCGGGGCACGGCGACATCCGTCCCGATATCGACGACGATCAGCTCCGCACCGACCTCTTCCGTGACCGTCCGCTCGAGATCGATCGCAGCGATCCGGCAGTGCTGGATGGGGAACTCGACGCCGAACGAGAACGCCTCGACGCCGCCCGGATGCGCGGCGAGCACGGGCACCTCGACGCCGGCGATGCCCATGTGCGACCAGACCTGCGGCGCGCTGATCTCGGGGACGCCACCGCAGGACTCGGGAATCGTCACTCGGATGGCGAGCGGTTCACGGAGTCCGAGGGCGTCCCACTCGACGGTGTAGTCGCCCGGCTCCAGTCCGACGATGCCGAGAGATAGGTCGAACGGGCAGATGCAATCGCACGGCGGGCCGACGTCGACGTCGCGAACGCGCAGCACGTTGCCGTCCACGCGCAGCTCGGGGGCGTACTCGAGGCAACAATTGGTCAGGATGCCGTGGTGCTCGAGCCACACGATGCAATCGCGGACCTCGACGGTCGTCGTGTGGTCGACGTCGACGTCACCGAGGCACTCGCCCTGGCGAATCTCCAGCTCGGGCTGGGCGAACGCAGGCGATGAAATCAGAGCGAACAGAAGCAGAGAAAGCAGGCGTGGCGACATGGTGCAAACCTCCTGGCGGGGGGCCGGTGGCTCGTGAAGAGGAGACGCCCGTCGCGGTGTGAAATACCCTGAGGAAGGCAAGGAGACATAGCAAATCCGTCGCCAATGCACCGGCGGCGCGCTCCCAGCGGGCTCCGACCGGGAAACGGTGCCGCGTGCGCCGCTGGAGCCGCGAGGATTCCCACCGCAGCCGCGGGTTTTCCGGGGACCGACCCGAGCTACCAGTCGACCACCGAGCCGTCGTCCGCGTCGTAGGTTTCCGGATTGCGCCAGTCGTGCCCGATCTTCTCCGCGACCGCATCCTCGTCGAGCTCGATGCCGAGGCCGGGGCCGCGCGGGATGGCGACGTGGCCGTCCGCGACGACGAACGGCTGCTTCAGGTAGCCTTCGCCGAGGCTGACCTGCTCCTGACACAGGAAGTTCGGGATCGACGCGGCGAGCTGGATGCCCGCGGCGAGCGAGATAGGTCCGAGCGGATTGTGCGGCGCGATCGCGGCGTACCACGCTTCGGCCATGCCCGCGATGATTCGCGTTTCGAGGATGCCGCCGGCGTGGCACAGATCCGGCTGCAGGATGCTGGCCGCGCGCTTCTCGAGGATCTCGCGGAAGCCCCACTTCGTGAACACGCGCTCACCGGTCGCGATCGGCAGGTGCGTGCCGCGCGCGATGTCCGCGAGGACGTCGACGTTTTGACACTGCACCGGCTCCTCGATGAAGAACGGCTGGTACGGCTCGAGCGCGCGGATCAGGAGCTTCGCCGTCTGCGGGCTGATCGCGCCGTGGAAATCGATGCCGATGTCGACGTCGTCGCCGCCCGCCTCGCGCAGGGCCGCGAAGCCCTCGGCTGCGTGCTCGACGAACGCGCGGTTGTCGACGACTCGTCCCGGGCGGGTCCTGCGTACGCCGGTCTTGAACGCCGTGAAGCCGGCAGCCTTCTTGGCCTTCAGATCGTCGGGACGCGACGCGTGCGAGTACACGCGGACGCGATCGCGCGTCGGACCGCCGAGAAGCTCGTACACCGGGACACCCAGCGCCTTGCCCTTGATGTCCCACAGGGCTTGCTCGATGCCGCTCAGCGCGCTCGTCAGAATCGGCCCGCCGCGATAGAACGCGTGGCGATAGATCGCCTGCCAGTGATGCGCGACGCGACGCGCGTCCTTGCCGACGAGGTACGGGGCGATCTCGGCGACCGCCTCGGCACACGTGCGAGCGCGCCCCTCGAGGATTGGCTCGCCGAGCCCGATGATGCCTTCGTCCGTGTGGACTTTCAGGAAGAGCCAGCGCGGATTGACGAGGAGCGTCTCGAGTCGCGTGATGCGAATCGCGCCGCGTCGCGGCGCAGCGTCGCCGGCGGGATCTCCGGCCCCCGGCGCGAAGCCGGGATACGGCTTGTCCTGTTCGTCCCGTGCCGCGGCCGTCCGGCACGCGAAGGACGACGTGCCGATCGCGCCGAGGCCGAGCGCGGCGATGGCTTGACGCAGGAAACGGCGTCGGCGGGTCGACGGGACGGCTCGGGAATCCATCGGCTCGTGCATGGCTTTCTCGTGTGTCGTCAGTGGCAGGACGTGTCGCTCGAACGCAGGATACGCTACGATGAACTCCTCGCGGAAGGAACGGGAAGGAGTTCATGTCGGCTGCTCCGATCGCAAGAGCGGGTTGCGCGGTGCTGGCAGCGTTGCTAGCCGCACTGGCGGTCCCACCGGCTTCGTGTCAAGACGCGCTGGACTACCATGCGCCGGCCCGCGTCGGCACGGTCGACGATGCGCGGATCACCGAGCTCTCCGGCATGATTCCGATCGGCGGCCGCCCGGGCTGGTTCTGGGTCCACAACGATTCGGACAACTCCCCGCACCTCTTCGCCGTCCACGAGAGCGGTTCCGTCGTCGCGTCGGTTGCGGTCACGGGCGCGACAAACACCGATTGGGAGGACATCGCGGACGGGCCCGGTCCGATCTCCGATCGCGGCTATCTGTTCGTTGCCGACACCGGTAACAACGGTCTCGATCGCGACGAGCTGACCGTGTGGCGACTCCCGGAGCCCGTCCTTGCGCACGTCCTTCCGGGTCAGATTCTGACCTCGGAACCCGCGGCTGCGATCCGTTTCCGCTATCCGGACGGGACGCACAACGCCGAGGCTCTCGTCGTGCATCCGACGACGGGGCGAATCTACCTGATCACGAAGACGGCCGGGACCGCCGGCGTGTATCGCTTCCCGTCGTCCGATCCGGCTGCCGGCGTGCAGGTTCTCGAGCGACTCGGCGACTTCGCGGCGGACGGAGAGGTCACCGCGGCCGATCTGACCGCTGACGCCCGCCGGTTGCTCGTGCGGACGTTTCCCGCCGTCCAGGAATACGCCATCGCGGCCGGCGCGGATTTCGAGCAGATCTTCTTCCAGCCACGGCGCGTCCTTCCCGACGCCGGCGGCGCGGAGCCGAAGAGCGAGGCGATCTGCTTCGACCTCGACGATCGCGAGTTCTACACGACGGATGAGTTGCGCCCCGAGCCGATTCACGTCGCGCGAGTCGCCGTGCGCCATCCGTCGTGCGAGCTCCCGGCCGCGACGCAAGAGGCGATTTCGTTCGTCCGCGGAAACGTCGTCGGCCCGTCGAGCCCGTTCAACAGCGGCGTCGATATCGTCGACGTGGTCGCGATCTCCGACGCGCTGGCCGTCGTCGCCGGTTCCGGCGTGTCGAGCGATGTCGGGTGCGCGGACCGACTCGATGTCGACGATGACGGTGCGCTGACGAACGACGACGCGCACGCGCTACTCGCCAGGCTCGTCGGGAACGATCGCCCGGCGGCGCCGTTTCCAGTTCGGGGCACCGACCCGACCGCCGATGAGCTGACGTGCGGCGTCGAGCCGGGGCCCGAGCTCGTCGCTGCGGGTGCTGCCTGGAATTATCACGCGTCGGCCGAGCCGCCCGCGTCAGCGTGGCGCGACGTCGACCATGACGTCGACTCGTGGGACGAGGCCGTCGTCGGTATCGGCGTCGGGGTCGAGTCGGCCGCGACGACCATCGCCGCGTTCGACGGCGTCCTGCGCGTGCGGCGCGAGTTCGACGTCGGCGATCCGTCGGCGTACGATCTGCTGCGCCTCGAAATCGACTACGACGACGGGTTCATCGCGTGGATCAACGGCGTCGAGGTCGCGCGCAGTGGATTCGGAGTGGTCGGCCTCGAGCCCGCGCTCGACACACGACCGACGCGCCATCCGAGTGGCGCGTTCGAGATCTTCTCGCTGTGCGCCGATCCCGTCCGTGCCGGCCGCAACGTTCTGGCGCTCGAGATCCACAGGTACGCGGCAGTGGATCGGACGGTCTACTTCGATGCGAGACTCGAGGCCGCGTTCCTGACGGGTTTCGATCCCCCGCCTGAACCCCCAGGGGCGACTCTGGGCGCGCGACTCTACTTGGAGGCGCCCGTGCCGGCGAACGTCGGCGAGTCGGGCGAGCTGCGTCTTCTTCTCGACAGCGATGCCCCGGTGCGCGCGATGAGTGTCGTCGTGGGCTACGACTCGTCGTTCCGCTTCACCGACATCGCGCCGAGCACGGCGTCGCTCGAGGTGGAGCGGTTCGAGTCCGACGTCGACTCGGTTCGTCGCGCGCTCGCGTGCGCCTTGTTCGCGGGAGATCGAGAGGACGCGATTCCGGCTGGAACCGCCATCGAGCTCGCCCGTCTTCGGTACCGCGTTCTCGCGACCCAGCCGCGTGACACGACCATCTCGTTCTCGAGGCGCTCGGGGCAATTCCGGCTGGAGAACCGCGTCGTGGGGCGCGACGGCGCGCCGCTCGATTTGCGCACCGACGATCTCGACGTCGCGATCGTCCAGGACCTGCGGCCGCGCATCACCGACGTGATCAACGCATCGGGTGCCGCCGGCCAGTTTTTCTTCATCACCGGGTCGCGCTTCGACGGCCCCGAGCTGACGGTGTCGGTCTGCGATCAGGCCGTGGAGTTCGTTCTTTCCGGCGGGTCGACGCTGCGTGTTCAGGCGCCGCCGTGCGATCGCGTCGGTGCCGCTCCGATCGAGGTGTGCACGGAGTTCGGCTGCGATCGCCGGGAGATCGGCTTCGTCTATGAGCTCGACATCGTGTGGATTCGCGGCGACGCCAACGGCGACGGCGGACTCGACATCTCCGATGCGGTGTCGATGCTCGGCGGACTGTTCCTCGGCGAGGAAACCGGAGCTGCCTGTCCGGAGGCCCTCGACAGCAACGTCGACGGACGGCATGATCTCTCCGACGCGATCTTTCTCCTCGCGTACTTCTTCCAGGGTGGCGTCGAGCTCGCACCGCCGACTCCCGACGCGCCGGCACCGTGTCCTTGATGGCCTTTCGACACTCCGATGGCGCCCGATGACGATGACGATGACATCCCGAGAGAGGCTGCTCTGCGCCCTCGCCGGTGAGATCCCGGACCGCGTCCCGTACTACGAGACGTCGATCGACTACCCGTTCATCTGCCGTCTCCTCGAGCGCCCCATCGCGACGGACGAGTACTTCGACTCCGGCGAGTACGTGACGCTCGACATCGCGGATCAGCTGCGCGTCAACGAGGTCCTCCACCGCGACAACATGATCCTCAGCTGTCTGCCGCCGATTCCCGCGGTCAAGCGGCCGGGCAAGGACCGGATCCTGTTCTTCCACGACGGCAAGGTCAAGTCTCGCGACGACCTCGAGGCTCTCGAGATGCCGGACGTGACGACGGAGGAGTACAGGCGCGGCCTGCGCGAGTTCGTCGCCACGGCGCGCGAGGCGGGCTATGCGGCCGTCGCGCTGACGCGCTGCGGCATCAGCGCGACATACCTCGCGATCGGATTCGAGGAGTTCTTTCTGCGCGTGGTCGACGATCCGGACTTCGTCGAGGACCTCATGCGCCGCTACGCGGAGTGGACCGCCGGGCTCGTGCCGGTGCTCGACGAGGTCGGCTTCGACGTCATCCACACGGCGGACGATGTGTGCGGCAAGACCGGTCCGCTGATTTCGCCGGACCTCTACCGCGAGCGCTTCTGGCCGCACGTTCGCAAGATCGCGGACGCGATCGCCGCCACGAACTTGAAGTGGTGCTATCACAGCGACGGCGATTTGAGCGCCGTTCTCGACGATCTGCTCGATCTCGGCATCGACGCCCTGAATCCCGTCGAGCCGGCCTGCATGGACATCGCGGCGCTCAAGGAGCGACTAGGCGATCGTCTCGTGCTCGTCGGCAACGTCGACGTCGATCTGCTGAGCGGCGGGACGCCGGAGCAGGTCGAGGCCGCGGTCCTGGATCTGCTGCGCCGCGTAGCGCCCGCCGGTGGCTACGTGCTGGCGAGCGGCAACTCGGTCGTCAGCTATGCCAAGGTCGACAATGTTCGAGCGATGTGCGAGACGAACTATCGCCGCGGGCGCTATCCGATCCGCCTGTCGTGAAGGCAGCGTTGGAGACCGGCGTGTGATGGGGCGAGCGATCGTTGCACTCGGCGTGTCGCTTCTCTGCGTCCTGTCGACGCTCTCCGAGTCGCGAGCCGAGAGTCCGCCCAACGTCGCTCCGAACGCCTCGTTCGAGCTCGACCGCCGGAGACTGGGGGGATGGCTCCCGATCGGGCCGATCGTCGCCGGCACGGCTCACGGCGTCGAGATCGTCGACGACGTCGCGCGTGGCGGCAAACGGTCGCTGCGGGTCACTCCAGGGCCGCACGGACCCGTGCGCGGGACCGTGTTCTTCTCCGACTACAACGGCGGCGAAGGGCAGCGGACGGTCACGGTCGACGGAGGCGTGCGGGGGGCGAGAACCATCGCGATGCGACTCGATCCGGACACGGAAGCGCTCGCGGCCGGTGTCTGGGTGCGGCCGCCGCGCGGCGCGTCGGTCACGCTGACGATCGTCTGGACGGGACGCCGCGACCGCCGGCCGGTCGTCGAGCTGCGTCGAGATCGGGCGCATCTGCCGCGGCGCACAGTGGGGGACTGGGCGCTCTTCGATCTGCAGGCGGAGCGTCCTGCTGGCAGCCTGCAGGCGAGCCTGTGGATCGAGTCGGACGCCGTCGCGCCGTTCTGGATCGACGACGTGTCCCTGCGGTTCCGTCGCCGGCCGAGCCGCGTGCTGCTCGTCGATCAGCTCGGCTACGAGACGCGGTCGACAACGAAGCGGGTCGTCCTGCAGTCGACGCGGCCGATCGAATCCCCGCCTGCGCCGGTCGTCGTCGACGTCGAATCGGGAGCGATCGTCTTCGCGGGCGCTTGGGAGCCGCGAGGGTATCAGGCGCAGTGGGATCTACACCACTGGACCGCTGAGTTCTCGGCGCTGGAGCGGCCGGGCCGCTACGTCGTCATGGTTGGCGGCAAGAGTCCGGTCCGCTCACCACCGTTCGAGATCGCCGACGATCTCGTACGCGCGCGGACGAGCGAGGTCGCGTACCGCTTCTACACTCTGCAGCGATGCGGCGTCGAGGTGCCGGGCTTTCACGCGGCGTGCCATCTCGACGACGCGCGACTTGCCGGCGGCGAGTGGCGCGATCTCGCGGGCGGCTGGCACGATGCCGGCGACTACAACAAGTACTGCGGTCTGACTCCCGAGGCGATGTACGCTCTCGCGCTCGCGTATCATTTCGCGCCGGATGCATTCCGCGACGGTGATCGCGACGGGAGCGGTCTCGCCGACATCCTCGACGAGGCGCTGTGGGGTGCGCGGTTCGTTCGCAAGATGCTCGACGAGGAGCGGCTGGAGCTGCTCGACGCGGTGTTCAGCGGCTACCGCTACTGGGGACCTCCCGAGCGCGAAACCGACAATCGGCCGAAGTCCGGCGATGAACGTCCGGTGCGCGCTGGACGCGGCGACCCGACATGGTGCGCGCCCGGCTTCGCGCTGCTGGGCAAGCACGTCGCGGCGAGCGACGACGAGAAGCTGGCGCAGCGCGGTCGCGATCTGATCGCGATCGCCGAGCGCCTCGCGGCGAAGTACGGCGGAGGAGTCGAAACGCAGGCGGCGCTGTTTGCAGCGACCGGCGCGTCGCTTTATCGCGATGCGGCCCGTGCGCGGGCGACGGAGCTCGCTGCGCGCGGGGAGGGATTGCGGGAGCTCGGCTGGTACGCGATGTACTTTCCCGACGATCCCCTCACGGCGTCGGCGTCGATCGGCTCACTCGCCCGCTCGCGCGTCGATGCGCTGCGCGGTCTGTGCGACGACCGGTTCGGCGTCGCACGGCGCAGCGGACCGGGCGGCACGACGGTCTACTGCCGCGCCTACGAGGACGTCAACGATTGGTATGTCGGCGAGACCAGATACCGGCTCGACGTCGCGATCGAGGGCTTGCTGGCGGCGCGTCTGGGCGCCGCGGGCGGGCGGGCGGTGGCGGAGGATCAGGTGCACTGGATCCTCGGACGCAACCCGCTCGGCGTGTCGCTCATGGAGGGCGTCGGCAAGCACTTCGTCCCGGGTTACCACCACCGCTACAACGCGATTCCGGGTCATCCTCGGGGGGCGGTGCCGGGCGCGATTCTGAACGGCTTCGTGCGCGCCTGGCCGCACGTCGATCGACCGTGGCTCGACATGTCGGACGAGCCGAACGCGGATTACCACACGAACGAGCCCTGGCTGCTGCAGAACAACCGCTGGCTCGTTCTGCTGGCGCTGTGGGGCCGGTAGAGGGGCCGCGTGCTGACGGCCTTTTGGGCGGTCTTTTTTGACAAAACGCGGTTGTTGGCCGTAATCTTCCCGGTCTGTGTCGCTGCACGTGCCTTAGAACTCCGACGGGGACGAACGATCATGGACGCGGAAGCCGAGCTGCGCCGGCGCGACGAGATCGTCCAGGCCATCCTGCAGAGCTACGCCGATCGCGGCGAGATGAGCCATCTCGAGGGCGGCGATCTACCCAGCCGCGAGAGCCTGTGGCTCATCGTCGAGGATCTGCTGCGTTTGGTGTTCCCGGGGTTTCTCGAGCTCCACGCGCCGCCACACGCTGAGATCGCCCACCGCACGGGCGAGCGCGTGAGCTCGATCGAGCGGCGTCTGGCGGCCGAGATCCGCAAGGGATTTCGGATTTCGGGTTGTCCCGACGGTTCCGCCCAGGTGGATCCGACCGACGACGCTTGCGCGGCGTGTGTTCCGCCGCCGGAGGAGCGGGACGCGACGGCGTGGGCCGCCGCTCGGCGTCTGTTGAGCGAGATTCCGCGCCTTCGCGACATGCTGTCGTTCGATATCGAGGCAGCCTACGAGGGCGATCCGGCGACGCGGTCGTTCGAGGAGGTCATCGTCAGCCATCCGGGACTGCAGGCGATCGCGGTGCAGCGCATGGCGCACGTCCTCTACGAGGAGCGCATCCCGATGGTGCCGCGCGTCATGACCGAGTTCGCCCACTCGCAGACCGGCATCGATATCCATCCCGGCGCTACGATCGGTAAGCGCTTCTTCATCGATCACGGCACGGGAGTGGTGATCGGTGAGACGGCGGTCATCGGCGATCGCGTTCGGATCTACCAGGGCGTGACGCTCGGCGCGCGGAGCTTCCAGAAGGATGAGGAAGGGCGTCTGGTCAAGGGGATCAAGCGGCATCCCGATATCGAAGATGACGTGACGATCTACTCCGGCGCGAGCGTGCTCGGCGACGTGCGCATAGGTCGCGGATCGGTCGTCGGAGGGAACGTCTGGCTCACGCACGGCGTTCCGCCGTATACGAAGATCATGGTCACTCCGCCGCAGCAGATTCACCTGGACGAGAGCGTCGACGACTACCAGATTTAATTCGATTTGATTTGATTCGCTGTCGGCAGGGGAGCCCCGGTACGGCCGGGAATGTGCGACATCGAGAACGACGGATACACCGAACCGGGGAATCGACGACATGAAGATCGCGACGGACATCACCCAGCTCGTGGGCCAAACGCCCTTGGTGCAACTCAACCGCGTGACCGACGGAGCCGTAGCTAGCGTCACCGCGAAGCTCGAGATGTTCAACCCTCTCGGTTCGGTCAAGGACCGCATCGGCGTCGCGATGATCGACGCGGCCGAGCGTGCCGGCAAGATCGGCCCGAACACGATTCTCGTCGAGCCGACGAGCGGCAACACGGGCATCGCTCTCGCGTTCGTCTGTGCGGCGCGCGGCTACAAGCTGGTGCTGACGATGCCGGAGACGATGAGCATCGAGCGGCGTAACCTGCTGCAGTCGCTCGGCGCGGATCTCGTGCTGACATCCGGCGCCGGCGGCATGGGCGAGGCGATCGCGAAGGCGGAGGAGATCGCCGCGTCCGGCGAGAGCTACCTCATGCCGCAGCAGTTCAAGAACGCCGCGAATCCGGCGATTCACGAGGAATCGACCGCGCTGGAGATCTGGAATGACACGGACGGCCAGGTCGACATCGTCGTCTGCGGAGTCGGGACGGGCGGCACGGCCACCGGCTGTGCCCGAACGTTGAAGCCGAAGAAGGCGTCGCTGCAGATCGTCGCGGTCGAGCCCGCGGACTCCCCGGTCCTGTCCGGCGGCACCAAGGGCCCGCACCCGATTCAGGGCATCGGCGCAGGTTTCATCCCGGACATCCTCGAGACGGAGCGCCTCGACGAGGTGTTCAAGGTCGAGACCGACGACGCCATCGATATGACGCGGCGTCTCGTACGCGAGGAGGGCGTCCTCGTCGGCGTGTCGAGCGGTGCGGCGGCGGCGGCGGCGGTCCAGATCGCCAAGCGCGAGGAGAACCGCGGCAAGCTGATCGTCGTCGTGCTACCGGACACCGGCGAGCGGTATCTGTCGACGCCGACGTACAAGGACATCACGACGTAGTCGAGACGTCGAGAGTCGGTGCGAGATCGCGACGCGACGCGTCGAATCATGGCGCGTCGCGGCCTCCGTCGCTCGAGAAACGAGGGCCCGTTGCCGTGGCACGGATCGCCGACCTGCCCTTGAAGTACCGCCTGTTCCTGAAGGCGTATCGTTTCCGGCGCCTCGATCCGACGCCGTGGACGCGATTGGCGAAACCGTTGGCGCAGTGTCGCGTGGCGCTCGTGACGAGCGCGGCGTTCCACCTCCCGGATCAGGAGCCGTTCGACGAGGAGATTCGCGGCGGCGATGCGTCGTTCCGCGTTATCGACGTCAACACAGCGGGCGCGGATCGTCTGCGCGAGCTGCGGTCGTCCCATCGCTCTGCGGCGTTCGACTCGGCCGGGATCGAGGCGGACTACAACCTCGCGCTGCCTGTCGATCGCTTCCGCGAGCTCGAGGCCGCCGGCGAGGTGGGCGCGCTACACGATGAGGCGCTGAGTTTCATGGGCTCGGTCACCGCCACCGGCCGTCTCAGGCGCGACTCGGCGCCGCAGGCAGCAGGGATGCTGAGCGACGCCGGGGTCGACGTCGCGTTCCTCTGCCCGGTCTGACCCATGTGCCATCAGTCCGTGGGACTGATCCAGGGCGCGATCGAAGCGGCGGGCATCGCGACGGTCGGCGTCTCGGTGGCGAAGGAGATCACCGCACGAGTCGGCCCGCCGCGAACGCTCGAGGTGCCGTACCCGTTCGGCTTCCCGCTCGGCGCGCCGAGCGATCCCGCCGCACAGCAGAGCGTCATCCGTGCGGCGCTCTCGCTTCTCGAGGCGGAGGGGCCGCCGCCGGTCAGCGTCGACTTTTCGGCCGCGTGAAGCGGAGACGGGGGGGGGGCGGGGCGCGCCGGCGGGAGAACCCCCCCCCCCCCCAACAAAAAAAAAAAAACAACAAAACAA
>CAYMRB010000302.1:0-12616 GCA_964392615.1 uncultured Planctomycetia bacterium
CTCGAGCACGAGGTCGGCGTCGTCGGCATCGCGCGACGTCCATCGCCGGCGCTCCCACTCGATTCGTCCCTGGGCGGCGAGCTCCGCGATCGCGGGGGTCGCCGCGGGGGCGATGACCGTCACCCGCGCGCCGGCCTCGAGGAGACGCGGCACACGTCGCGATGCCACGACACCGCCGCCGACGACGATGGCGTGTCGGTTGCGGAGATCGTGATAGAGCGGATAGAGGCGGCTCATCGCATCCGTCTCGCTGGAAGCTCAACCGTCCTGGGCGAATCTCCCGGCACGGGACTCGCGGTCGTCGACGGGGCACAAAAAAACCGTCCGGTGTCGGACGGGCTCGGTTGCGAACAGAATCGGATCCGAATCAAGCGGAGGGCCTGCGCGCGTCCAGGCGCCGAGGGATACCCCTCTGCTCGTGGCCGTCGCGCGGGTCCGAAACCCGTCAGGAGTCAACTGTAGCTGAGGCACAGGGAACGGCGCGGCGTTCCCTTGGTACAGGTACAGCAGGATGGTCCCGATCGGTCGGCCATGATCTCCCTCACGGAGAAACGGAAGTTCATCAAGAATAGGCTGTCGGTAGGGCAATTGCAAGCCGGTGCTACGGCGCCACGGCGGAGTGCGGATACGGAACTGCGGCCCCTCTGCCGCCGCCCGCGAGCTGCCAGCTTCCTGCACGCAGCGGCCCGGTCAGCCGGATTGACGGTAAGTCCGCGTCCGGCGGCCGCCCCTCTGGAGGGGCTCCAGGTTGCCGCGGGCCCACTCTGACCGCGCGAGGCCCCACGGGCAGTAGCCCCCATTCCGAAATGCCTCGCTGGCGACAGTGGAGCTCGGTTAGCCTGGTCGTGCGAGATACACGGGTGCGGTGCCCACCCGCCCGTCTTTGGGTGAAAGAACGGCAGGGCTTCGACGATGCACCGCTTCGGCAGTCGCGCGGAGCACACAAATCCATCCGAGGAGGCACACCATGAACGAGTCGGAGTCCGGTCCGGTTCGACGACGCGAATTCCTGTCGTGGTCGATCGGTGCCGCGGGTCTGCTGACGCCGGCTCTCTTGCGGGCAGACGGCGGCTGGCGAAAGAAACGGGGCGGCGGGCTCGGACGGGATCACAAGCGCCCATTCATCGATCATGTCGCCGTCGGCTACCTTCTCGAGAGCGACACGCTCCACGGCCTCGAGTACCTCACGCATGCCTGTGGCGGCTACGTCGACGAGGTGGGTGAGTCCATCGAGGCGGAGCAGCTCGGCGGCTTGACCGAGGTCGTGCACGACCACCTCGTCGACGCGCATCGGATGCGCAGCGGCGATCCGGGGTTCGTGCACACCGGCGCGCGCTGCACGATTCACGGTTTCTTCGTCGGCGACGGCGCGCTCTGGCAACGCATCGGTCCCGTCGGTGTCTACGCGCACTACGAGCCGTTCTCGTCGGCTCCGTGCCTGGTCTGGGCCGACGACGGACTGTCGACGGGCCGTCCGGTGTCCTTCGACATGCCCGTGACGAAGCGCGCTGGAATGACGTTCTCGCTCGACTTCCACGATGCGCGGGATTCGGAGCCGCGAGAGCCGACGGAGCGGCCCCCGTTCGACGAGGAGGGCTTCTACGACACCCACGTCTTCGTCCGATTCGCGCCCGGCACCGAGTGGGGCGCGCCGAAGCTGCGTCGCGGCCTGTACGTGATCGCGTGGACGCCACTCGGTTCGCGGCGCCGCGCGGCGCTGGAGGCGTGTGCGCTCGCGATCGCGAGATCGGACATCGAGGACGCGGCAGTTCGGAAGCCGTGGCTCAGCAGCCTCGAAGGCAAGGCGGCGGCGGAGTTCGCCTACCTGCTCGTATCCGTCGACGCGGCGCAGTGAACACTCAGGAGCTATCGACATGCCAGCGGAACCATTCATCGGGACGGTCATACCGTGGGCGCCGAACTTCGCACCGCGCGGCTGGGCCTTCTGTGAGGGACAGATACTCGCCGTCAGCCAACACGGCGCTCTCTTCTCGATCCTCGGCGTCATGTACGGCGGCGACGGTCGGACGACGTTCGCCCTTCCCGACCTGCGTGGCCGCTACGCTATGCATGCGGGCACGGGGCCGGGTCTACCGCCCGCGCCTCTCGCGCAGCGCGGCGGCGCGGAAGAGGTGGCGTTGAGCAGAGACGAGCTCGCGGCGCACGACCATTCGGTCACCGAGGCCACCCTCGAGGTCGTGGCGACGACGGACGAAGGCGACCAATCGACGCCGAGCGCCACGAACCGGCTCGCCGCCGCCAAGCTGTCGACCGGCCATGATGTGAACCTCTACAGCTCGGCGGCGCCGAATACGACTCTCGGTGGGCTTTATGCCAGCGCCACGCTCGAGGCGACCGGTGGCGGCGGAGCGCACTCGAACATGCAGCCGTACCTGACCATCCGCTACATCATCGCGCTCGTCGGCATGTTCCCATCGCGCGCGTAGGCCCACGAAGAACAGGAGAGGCAAACATGTCGGAACCCTTCTTGGGACAAGTCATCCTCTTCGCGGGGAACTTCGCGCCGCGCGACTGGGCTCTCTGCGACGGACAAGTGCTACCGATCAACCAGAACCAGGCGCTCTTCGCCCTCCTCGGCACCACGTACGGCGGCGACGGTCGCACGACGTTCGCACTGCCCGATCTGCGGGGCCGGGCGGTGCTGCACGAGGGAGCGGGGCACGCGCTCGGTCAGCGCGGTGGTGCGGTCTCGGTTTCGCTAACGGCCGCCGAGCTGCCGGCGCATGAGCACACGGAGAGCAGCGTCGCGGGAGGGCTTCAGGGACACGGCTCGGACGACGCGGACTCGACCGCGCCGGGGCCGGGCCAAGTGCTCGGGAACCTGCAGGCCCCGCTGGCGCTGCACGCATTCTCCGACTCGGAGGCGAACACGACCGCGATCGGCGGCACGTCGTTGTCGGCGGAGGTCGCGGACGCCGGTAGCAGCCAGGCGCACGAGAATCGTCAGCCCTATCTCGCGCTGAACTACATCATCGCGCTACGGGGCATCTTTCCGTCGCGGGGCTGAGTGTGGCCGCGAGGCCAGCGTTCTGATAGCAACGCCGCTCGCGAATCAGGAATACCGGAGAACGACCATGTCAGAACCCTTTCTCGGCGAGATCAACCTCTTCGCCGGCAACTTCGCACCGCGCGGCTGGGCGCTCTGCCGTGGTCAGCTGCTGCCGATCGGCTCGAACACCGCGCTGTTCGCGCTGATCGGAACGACCTACGGCGGCGACGGTCGCGTGACGTTCGCTTTGCCGAACCTGCAGGGGCGTGTACCGATCGGCGCCGGGGCAGGCCCCGGCCTGACGCGTCGAGTTCAAGGCAGTCGCGGTGGCGACGAAATCGTGACGCTGTCGACCGCTCAGATCCCGAGCCACACGCATGGAGTGACCCTGACCCCGGAGCTTGGCGCCTCCACCGGCAACGCCGACTCGCACGAGCCGTCGCCGACGACGGTGCTCGCTGTGCCGACCGTGCAGGGAGCCCCGGGCCTGAATGCGTACAGCTCGCTGCCGCTGCCGCCGGACACGGACATCGAAGGCGCAAGCGCCACGGTCGTGGCCAGCGCTACAGGCGGCGGCCAATCGCACACGAACATGGCACCGTTCAACGTCTTGAACTACATCATCGCGCTCATCGGCGTGTTTCCGTCGCGGGATTAGGGCATCGAAGGACGACGGAGGCGCACGTCAGATGAGGATCAACGGGCTCACACTTCGGCTGACCGGGCCGCTCCGCCGCCACGCGGGCTGTGTCGAGACAAACAGGAGATGACCATGCGACTGTCTCGCATCTTGCTGAGCGCCGGCGCTGCGCTACTCGTCGCGGCTGCGTGGTGTCCAGCGCACGCTGACTCGGTCGCGATCGGCGGCGTCACGGTCTACTTTGACGGCGTGACGTCGGGGCGCGTCGACTGGCTGGACGCCCTCGGCGATCTCGACGTTCTCGAGGAGGACTTCGACACCGTGCCCCTGACGCCCGGTGCTCCGGGTGCCGTCGGCTACGGCCTCGGCGCCGGGCCGCACGCGTTCGGCGCGACGGACGGCGACTTCACGGTGACGCTCGACAGTATCGGAAACGGCGGGAGCCAGGTCGGGGTCATCGAGCCCGGCGAGCTCGACGGATCGAAGGCGCTCGAGATCCGCGTCGTCCACGACACTTCCGACGTGGATCTCGGGGGAGGATTCGTCCTGCTGGGCGAAGGCGTGGAGTCGGTCGGCGTCGAGTTCGCCGCGTCGGTCGCGGGCTTCGGCTTCGAGCTTCGTTCGGCGACGACCCACGACGGGCTGCAGGTCGAGGTAGGGGGCATCGTTGTCGACGTGCACGACTTCTACCCCGACGGCGCGCTCGAGGACGGCGACGGGTTCATCGGGGTCATCGATCCGAGCGGGATCTCCACGTTCCGTCTCTCCCCGGACGATCGGTCCGAGTCGTCCCAGTTCGAGGAGTTCGAGCTCGACGATTTCGAGTACGCATCCGCCGACCCGGACGGCGATGGGGTTCTCGACAGCGTCGACAATTGCCCCGATGACGCCAATCCCGGCCAGGAAGACAACGACGGCGACGACATCGGCGACGTATGCGATGCGGACGACGACAACGACGGCGTGGCGGACGGCGGTGACAACTGCCCGCTGGATGCGAACTCCGACCAGGAAGACAGCGACGGCGACGGCATCGGTGACGTATGCGACGCGGTATCGTTCAAGCGCGCGGATGTGAGCCCCAACGGCGTCGTCGATCTGTCAGATGCTGTGGCGTTGATCGGATTCCTGTTCCTCGGCGACTCGGCTCCGGCCTGTCCGGATGCGGCGGATGCGGATGACACCGGCGAGCTCGACATCACCGACGCGATCTGGATCCTGAACTGGCTGTTCCGCGGCGGCCCGGGGCCGGCCGCGCCGGGGCCGCTCGATTGCGGCTCCGACCCGACAGAGGACGGCCTGGCGGACTGCGAGTACCCGGCGGAGAACTGCTGATCTCGCTGCGCGCGTCGGCGGAAAGCCGTGGGCGGGGCGGGCCGGCCATCAACCCGCGGCAGCCGCCTCCGGCGCCACCCCCTGCATCAGGATGCCGCACAGCCACGCGCCGTACGTGCCGAGCGCGTACCCGAGCACGGCCAGCAGGACGCCGACCGATGCGAGCGATGGGTGGAACGCCGACGCGACGATCGGTGCCGACGCCGCGCCGCCGACGTTCGCCTGGCTGCCGACCGCGAGGAAGAAGACCGGCGCGCGGATCAGCTTCGCGACGACGATCATCGTCACCGCGTGGAACGCCATCCAGATGCCGCCGACGAGGAACAGCCCCGGGTGCTTCGTCACCGCGAGCAGATCCATCTTCATGCCGATCGTCGCGATGAGGACGTAGAGCAGCACCGTTCCCATGCGCGACGCGCCGACTCCTTCGAGCCGCCGCGCGGGTGTGAACGACAGGACGAGCCCGCCGGTCGTCGCGGCGACGACGAGCCAGAAGAATTCCTTCGTCAAGCTGAACCGATCGAGGTTCCACTCGGCTGGTGCGTTCGTCCTGGCCCACGGGGCGACGAAGTCCGCGAGGGCGTGCGACGCCGCGGTTACGGCGAACCCGATCGCGAGGATCTTCATCGTATCGGCCGTCGTCGGCGTGCGGGCTATTCGCTTCCGGAACGTCTCGACCCGCTCGACCAGGTCGTCGATCGCGCGCGTGTCGGCGCGCAGCCAGCGATCGACGCGGACGGCGCGGCCCGCGAAGACGAGGAGGCACGCCATCCAGACGTTCGCGACGAGCACGTCGACGGCGATCATCGCCGAGAAGACCTTGTCGTCGACCTCGAAGACTTCCTTCATCGCAGCCTGGTTCGCGCCGCCGCCGATCCAGCTGCCCGCGACCGTCGTCATGCCGCGCCACACGGCTTCCGGTCCGTGTCCGCCGACGATGTCGGGGGCGAATGTCGAGACGATGAGGATCGCGAGCGGTCCGCCGAGCACGATGCCGACCGTGCCCGTGAGGAACATCGCCACCGCCTTCGGACCTAGACGCAGCACGCTCTTCAGGTCGATGCTCAGCGTCAACAGGACGAGGCTCGTCGGCAGCAGGAACCGCGACGCGACGTAGTAGAGCTGCGACTGCTCGGGATCGACGACGCCGAACGTGCCGAGGAGCGACGGCAGGAAGTAGCACAACAGCAGCGACGGCACGATCGAGTAGAAGCGCCGCCAGAACGGCATCGAGCTCGCCGCCGTCGCGAACACGAAGCCGAGGATCACGAAGAGGATGCCGAGGATCACCGCGTCGTTGGTGATAAGCGGCTCGACCGAGTCCGCTGCCTTCGCGGTCGGCTCGGCCCAGCACAGGAAGGACTGGAAGGCTGCGTGGATCCCGGTGTTCACGTCGCTACCCCGTTAGCCAAGAAACGGCGGCACTTTCGAGCCGCACATCTTCTGAATGGATTCGAGTTGCTCGAACTCTTCGCGCGGGATCGACGGGCCCTGCCGCGAGCAGTGCTCGTCGAAGTAGCCCGCGAGGGTCGTCGCGATGTCTCCCGGCTCGCGCCCTTCGATATCGCCGCGCTGCATGGCGGCGACGACCGCGCCGTCTTTGAGAATCGCGATGAACGGCGACGACGGCGGCAACCCATCGAGGTGCTCCCGCGCGCGATCGACCGCGTCGCGCTCCATGCCCGCGAAGACGGTCGTCAGCTCGTCCGGGATCGTCGTGTTCTGAAGCGCCAGTGCCACGCCCGGCCGCGCACCGCCGGCCGCGCACCCGCAGACCGAGTTGATCACGAGGAGGGCCGTGCCCTGATTGCTGCCGAGTGTCGCGTCGACATCCTCGGGCGTCAGGAGCTCTCGCACACCGAGCCGCGTCAACTCCTCGCGCATCGGCTGGACGGCCGCGGGGTCGTACATCGGCGCGCCGCCCTGGCGAACTCGCGACTGCGCGATGTGCTGCTGGGCGATCTGGAGGTTGCGAGTGGTGGTCTCGAGCATGTCGCGGTGATCGCCCTCGCCGCACTCGTCGATGCGCCGGCGGTAGATCGCCGCGGCGGCTTCGAAGTCGGCGGCGCCTTCCTCGACGCGTCCCGTGTTACAGAGCGAAATGCCGCGGTTGAGGCGCGCGAGAGCGAGCTTCGGCTCGAGCGCGTCCTGGCCATCGTCGACGACGAGCCGCGTGAAGAGCTCGACGGACCGGACCAGGTCGGCAAGCGCCTCGCCGAACCGGCCGAGGTTAGCGCGAACTCCACCGCGGCTCGCGAGACGGCTGGCGAGCGCGTCGGCCTTCTCGATGTCCCAACCGCTCGCGAGCGCGGCGGTCAGGGCCTCGATCTCTTTCTGGTTCTCTCTCATCGGACCGTGTTCTGCAGTGTTGGCGGATTTCGAGCCAGCAGCAGCGGACAACCGCGCTGGGCAACTCAAATTCCTACACTTTAGTAGGCATTCTGTCCAGCGCGAATCCGGAATCGTCGTGCGTCCCGCCGGCGCCGCCCCTATCCTCGAACCCCCGGACCGGCCGGGCCCGCCCTCCTGCAATCCCAGTCCACGGTGTCGCGCATGCTTCCCTACATTCTGGTCTCGTCCCTCGTCCTTTGCGCTCCGATCGAGCCCGCTCCGGAGTCCTACCGCGCCGGCTTCGAGTCCATCGGCGAGCCGGAATTGCGCTCGTGGCTCGAGTTCCTCGCGTCGCCGGAGCTCGGTGGCCGCGGGACCGGCACGCCCGGCTACGACGTCGCGTCGCGCTACGTCGCCTCCGTCCTCGCCGGCCTCGGCGTCGAGCCGGGCGGGGTCGACGGCACGTACTTCCAGCCGTTCGCGCTCGTGCGACGCGAGCGGCCGCGGGATGAGGCATGGGTCCGCGTCCGTGCAGCCGACGACATGACCGCCGAGCCCCGCGGCATCCGCCTGCGCGGGAACTTCGACGTCGATGCGCCGGGGACGATCGCGTGGCGGGGCCCGCTCGTCTTCGTCGGCCATGGTGACGGCGCGGCGCGCGACGGCCGTGACACGTTCCACGCCGTGTCGCGGGAGGACGGCATCGCGCTCATCCTGCCTCGTCCCGGTGACGACGACCCGACACGGGGTGCCCGCAATGCGGGAGTGCGCCGGCTGCTGATCGTGTCGGATCGCCGCGCGCGCCGACCGCGGGGGCTGCGCTTCCGGACGCTGCCTGGGTATCGCATTCCGGCGCCGCAGGCCGATCCGGACGGCGTCGAGATCGTCTGGATCGCCCCGTCGATCGCCGATCAGCTCCTCGAGTCGAACGGCACCGACGTCGACGCGCTGCTGAAGGCGTCGAAGGCAGGCGACGATCCCGCACCGTTCGCGCTGGAGGACGTCGTCGTCGAGGTCGCGGTCCCGTTCACGCGCACCGAGCAGCGCAGTCGCAATGTCGTCGGTATCGTTCGCGGCTCCGATCCGAAGCTGGCAGCGGAGGCGATCGTCGTCGGCGCGCACCTCGATCATGTCGGCACGCGCGGCGATCAGATCTTCTTCGGCGCGGACGACAACGCTTCGGGCAGCGTGGCCGTCCTCGGCGTCGCGAAGGCGCTGATGACCAACGGGCGTCGCCCGCGGCGCACGACGATCCTGATGTGGTTCGGCGCGGAGGAGGTCGGGCTCCACGGCTCGCGCTGCTGGACCGATCAGCCCCTGTGGCCCCTCGATCGCACCGTCGCGATGCTCAACATGGACATGATCGGGCGCAACGAGGAGAGGCCGGATCGCGACAACCGTCCGGGCGAAAAGGCCGCGGACAACCAGCTGTCGCTCCACGTCGTCGGAACGCAGCGGCTCAGCGCCGAGCTCGATCCGTGGGTCCACCGCGTCAATCGCGCCACCGGCCTCGAGTTCGAGTACGACCAAGAAGGCGTCTGGCGCCGCAGCGACCAGTACCACTTCGCGGCCAAGGGCATTCCGGTCGCGTTCTTCTTCGCTGGCTTCCATCCGGACTACCACAAGACGACCGACACGCCGGACCGCATCAACTGGGACAAGGTCACGCGGACGACGCGCCTCGCGTACGGGTTGACGTTCGAGATCGGGGATCGCCCGGCCCGGCTGGCGATCGATCGACGGCGTCTCTGAGCTCGAGTCTCGCCGGATTCAGCGCCTTCCTCGCCCTCTTGAGCGACCGAGGTCGCCTGTTGGCACTCCGTTCGCCGCATTTCTGGATGCGGTGCGGGGCCGGCGATAGAATCCTGGGCCTCGATCCCCACCCGGGGACAACCGACTGTCGTGCTTTTCAGATCGGCCCGATCCCTCAGGAGACCTTCGATGGCCCACGAACTTCCGGCCCTGCCGTACGCGCACGATGCGCTCGAGCCGCACATCGACGCGAGGACGATGGAAATCCATCACGGCAAGCACCACCAGGCCTACATCAACAATCTGAACAACGCGATCGCGGGCAACGCCGAGCTCGAGGCGAAATCCATCGAGGAGCTCGTCGCTGATCTGGACGCGGTGCCGGAAGCTATCCGCGGCGCCGTGCGCAACAACGGCGGCGGTCACGCGAACCACAGCTTCTTCTGGACCGTCATGGGACCGGGCAAGGGCGGCGCTCCGACCGGCGAGCTCGCCGCGGCGATCGACGCGGCGTTCGGCAGCTTCGATACGTTCCAGGCCGAATTCGCCAAGGCCGCTGCGACGCGCTTCGGGTCCGGCTGGGCCTGGCTCGTGGTCGACGGTGGCAAGCTCGCCGTGACGAGCACGCCGAATCAGGACACGCCGCTGTCCGAAGGCAAGAAGCCGATCCTCGGCCTCGACGTGTGGGAGCACGCGTACTACCTGAACTACCGGAACCGCCGACCGGACTATGTCGCGGCGTTCTGGAACGTCGTCAATTGGGACCGCGTGGCCGAGCTCTACGCGTCGTAAGACGGTAGTTGCGCGACCTCGCGCACCTGCTCGACGGCGGCGTCGACCGACATCCCCACCGCGACGCGCGGCTCTCGCCGCGTTCGCAGGTCGACGCCGCCGCCCTCCGCCTCGCGATCGCCGAGGACCGCAAAAAAGGGCACGCGGTCGTCGACCGCCTGGCGCACCTTGTTTTCCCAGCTCTCCTCGCGCCGGTCGATCGCGGTGCGCAGCCCTGCAGCCGCAAACGCCTCGCCGGCGTCATGCGCGACGCGCTGTGCGGCCGGCGTGATCGGGACGATTTTCACCTGCACCGGCGCGAGCCACGCCGGCAGGCCGTTCATCGAGCGTTCGAGGAGCGCGGCGAGCAGTCCCTCGACGCTCCCCGTTAACGTCGACTCGACCCGCGCGAGCGGCGCCTCGGAGCCGTCGCGGCGGACGTGGACGAGCGGCGCACCCGACGTCGTGTCGTCACCGACACGCGTGCGGAGCACCGCCGCGAGATGCTCGACGAAGCCGAAGCGATTGGTGATCGCGAGTAGCGCGCACGGCGGATCGTTGCCGCGTCGCACGTCGACCTCGAGACCGAGCGCGCGGTAAAGGGCCGTGGCGCGCGTCGCGATCTCGTCGACCTCCCGAGCGGCGGCTTCCGGCGGGACGAGCGACAGCGCGCCGTCTCGCGTCTGCGAGCGGGCGCGGCGCAAGTCGAGCTCGGGGGCGATCCAGCAGTCCGTCGACGGAGACCTCACCTCGGCCGCGGCGTCTTCGAACCAGAAGTAGCGTCCCGGCAGGTCGCGCGCGCCACGGCGCTTCGTCGTCCACACGCGTCGGGCCGGGGGGGCGCCGCCGCGGACTTCTTCGGCGTTCGCGCCGCGCCAAAACGTCCGCACGACGCCCTCGAGCACGCGCAGCGCGGTCACGCCTGCCGGCAGCCACAGCAGCTCGCCGTCCGCCGTATTCCGCTCGGTGCGCAGCAGGTCGAACGATTGCGCGACCGTGAGCGCGTCGCACTCCGCCGCGCGATCGTGGAGCGCGCGGTCGAGGCGCAGCTGGCGCTCCGACGGCCACGCGATGCCCTCGATATGCTGCCGTCCGGCCGCGTTCGGTGGCGTGAGGCGGATGAGCGCCGCGTGTGCTTCGGCGCCGGCGAGGCGCGCGACGACGCGCGCCTCGAGTCGGTCGAGCCCGGTGCGATCGATCGGCGTCGCCAGTCGCATCGCGCATGCGAAGCCGGGGAACGGCGTTCCCGCGCGGATCGTGAAGTCGATGCAGTCGGTCTCGCCGTAGAGCTCGACGATCGCTGCGTGCAGGCTCGCCGCAGCCTCGATCAGGACCCGTTCGTGCTTCTCTCTGGCTATCTCGAGCGCTGGCGGGCGCGTCGGCATCGGCGGATTTCCCAGTGCCGCATTTACCGGCGCGCGGCGCCGGCTCGACTCACGCCTCGCAGCCGAGCAGGCCGGGCGTCAGGTCGTCAGCGCCTTCCGCCGGGAACGGAGGAGCCGGCGGCGACCCGCCGGTGAACAGGTAGTTGAACGTGAAGATCGCGTCGCCGATGTCGAGACGATTGTCGTCGTTCGCGTCGGCGGAGACCTCGCAGGTGATCAGCATACCGCCGAACAGGTACTGCAGAGTCGCGATTCCGTCGGAGATGTCGACGAAGCTGTCACGGTTCGAGTCGCCGCGAACGAAGAGAAACGGCCCTTCGCAAGCGTCGCCGATGCCGTCCCCGTTCGTGTCGATCTGGTCCGGATTCGGCACGAGTCGGCAATTGTCCTCGCCGTCGGGGACACCGTCTTCGTCGATGTCCGGCGGCGGATTCGTCGGGTCGCAGGCGTCGCCGAGGCCGTCGCCGTCGCGGTCGATCTGGCGCGGGTTCGGAGTCTCCGGGCAGTTGTCCTCTTCGTCGATGATCCCGTCCTCGTCGGTATCGACGGGGTCGTTGTCATCGCAGGCGTCGCCGAGGCCGTCGCCGTCCTCGTCGCTCTGGATGAAGTTCGACACGGTCGGGCAGTTGTCGACGTCGTCCGGAATCGTGTCGTTGTCGTCGTCTTGATCGCAGGCGTCGCCGAGTCGGTCGTTCTCGTTGTTCGCCTGATCCGGATTGGCGATGAGCACGCAGTTGTCGACGTCGTCGTTGACGCCGTCGTTGTCGTCATCGTCATCGCAGGCGTTGCCGATCCCGTCGCGGTCCCGGTCCGCCTGGTCCGGATTCGCGACAGCGACGCAGTTGTCCTCCTCGTTGAGGAGGCCGTCTCCGTCGACGTCTGCCAGCGGATCGCAGTGGTCGCCCGTGCCGTCTCCGTTGATGTCCTCCTGCAGCGGGTTCGGGAACTCCGGGCAGTTGTCGCAGACATCGCCGACGCTGTCAGCGTCGCCGTCCCGTTGGCTCGCGTTCGCGTCCTGGGAGCAGTTGTCGCAGACGTCGCCGATGTCATCGCCGTCGACGTCCGACTGATTCGAGTTCTGGTCGCCGGGGCAATTGTCGAGGTGATCGAATACGCCGTCGTTGTCCGAGTCCATGAGCTCGACGTCACAGGCATCACCGATGCCGTTGTCGTCGGAGTCGCGCTGATCCGGATTGAAATCGAACGGGCAATTGTCGGCTGCGTCAGGGACGTCGTCGTCATCGTCGTCGTCGTCGCAGGCGTCGCCGATGAGATCGTTGTCGTTGTCGAGCTGATCGGTGTTCGGCACAAACGGTCAGTTGTCGAGGCCGTCGGGAACCGCGTCGTTGTCGTCGTCGTCGTCGCAGGCGTCGCCGTCGCCATCGCCGTCGG
>CAYMRB010000303.1:0-12575 GCA_964392615.1 uncultured Planctomycetia bacterium
TCGGACGCGGCCCATCGGTGACTTTAGCGGAATCTCGCAAACCGTGAACGGCTACGAGCACAAGAACCCGAAGAGGAAGGTCGACCCGGCGTTCATGCACGCCGACATCCACGTCAAGATCCAGCCCACGAGCCGTTGGGGAATCGACGCGGTGATCGGCGAGGGGCTCGTGCGCACCGAGGAGCGCGGGCTGGCCGTCTCCACGTACGTCAAGGAGGTCGTCGAACCCGACATCGGCAGTGTGCGCTACTTCCTCTCGTTTCGCGAGGGGCAGGTGCTTCCGAGCGGTGACCTCCAGTGGACGCCTCGGACGACCCTCGCAAGCCCGGAGATCGCGGAGGTTTTCGACAAGGACGGAAACCTCGTGGAGCACTCGTTCCCGTGGACGGTGCGCGACCCGCGCTTGACGAAGGCGCTCGATCGACTGGCTGTGCGCAAGCACTCCGGTCAGCTCGAGCTTCGCATGTTGGTCGCGTACTACGAGCCGATGCCGAAGGGGACGAAGGTGCTGCGGACCGGACGCTACTTCGTCACGCGGTTCGTCGGTGGACCGGCGTCGAGCCTCGATCTCGGCGGCGACGAGGCTGGCGTCCTGCCGCCGCAGATGGTGCAGCCGCTGCTGACTGCGGCCGCGGCGAAGTAGCGGCGAGGCCTACCGACTCGCGGCGCCGGGATACGCGACGAGCTTCTTCTGCGTCGGCAGGTAGAGCACGCCGTCGACGGCCGTCGGAGTGATCGGCGGCGTCGAGAAGCGCTTCTTCGACAGCACCTTGAGCTCCTTGCCGGCCGCGAGCACCCACAGCGTCTTGCGCTCGGTGCTGCTCGCGTAGACCTTGCCGTCCGCGACGAAGGTCGATGCAGACCAGGTGCCCAGCCCGATGTCGTGCATCCAATAGCGCTTGCCCGTGATGGCGTCGAAGCACTGCAGCTTCGCCGAGTAATCGACGACGTATACGAGGCCGTCGGCGACCGACACCGTCGCCATCGTGCGATCGACGAGTCGCGACGCCCACACCTCCTTGCCGGTCGCGGCGTCGACGCACGTGAGCTGGCCCTGGCCGCGTCCGTGCACGGGGCTCTGCCCGATCGTGACGTACACGCGGCCATCGTGGCACACCGGCGAGCCGACGATCTCGCTCGGGCCGTCCGGCCGTCGGCGGTTGTGCTTCGAGTACGGCACCGGCTCGCCGTCCCGCATGCGGTAGTCCGGCGGGTTGCAGTCGTGAGACCACACCTTGCGCAGGGCCTGCACCTCGTCGCCTTCTGCCGGCCGCTTCGGCGGCTCGAACGCGTACAGCACGCCGTCGCCGCCGCCGAAGAAGATCAGCTTCTTGCCGCCCGCCACGGCAGCGGACGGTGACGACCAGTTGCCGTGCAGCGTGTTCGGGCTGATCTTTTCGCGCTCCCGGGCGACGAGCTTCCCCGTGTCGCGATCGAGCACGATCAGGCTCGGCGCCGCGGGGTTGGCGATGTAGGCGTGACGCCCGTCGAGACCGTTCGACGTGCTTGCGTACAGGAAGCCGCCGTCGAGGAGGAGCGTGCTGCCGCACACGTCGTGCGGGACGGCATCGACTTCGGTCAGCATGTTGAAGCGCCAGATGATGTCTCCATCCGTCGGGACGAGCTCCGTGCCCGGCTCGGCTTCCATGTACGCGACCTCGTCCTTGAACGGACCGTCGTTGCCGTCGATCTGCCCGTTGCGATCGAGGCACAGGACTTCGCCGCGGCCGCCGACGATGAAGACGCGATCGCCGTCGACGACGGGGCCGGACGCGATGCCGCATTTCCACTGATTGAAGTGGTAGGGCTCACGCATGCCCTCGAAGTAGCGCGGTGTGAGGAAGTGCCAGATCAGCTTCCCGGTCGCCTGGTCGATGCAGCGGAGGACGCCGCCGCCGGTCACTCGGATGCCCGGTCGATCGCGATCGAAGCGGTAGTCGTTGCTGCCGACGTAGATCCTGCCGCGATCGATAGTCGGAATCGCGTACTGATGCGTGCCGACGCGGAGCTCCCACAGCGGTGTCGTGGTCTCGAGGTCGACCGGCAGATTCCGGGCGTCGGACACCATGTTCGGCCCCGTCCTGCCTCCCCAGCGCGTCGGCTCCTTGTCTCCTTCCGAGCCGAGGGCGACCGATAGACACGCGCAGAGGAGGAGGCTGGAACTCATGGCGTTCTCCGAAGACTGATCGGCGTTCAGGGAGGCGCGGGCAAGAGCAGGCGGCGCAGGAGCGGGTCGCGATCCCGAGAGGGGGTTTCCGCCGCGGCGCCGTCGCCGGGCTCGCCGCGTCGCGCGACGAAGCCTCGAATTCGAAAGTACTCGCCCCGGCGATTGTCGTCGAGGATGAACGTGGCGTGGACCCGAGTGCCCGCCACGTCCAGGATGGAGCTCTCCGCGCGTCGCTCGTGATAGCCGTCACAGACGGCGTGCGACCGCAGACGGTGACATCGACCGTTCCTGTGATCGTTTCCCGCAAACCGAGGAGTAGCGCATGAGTTTCGTCTGCAGGGCTCTGGGAGCGTGGCTCGCGTTCTGCACCGTAGCGACCGCCACGGCTCGTTGCGAAGAGCCGAGGGGGCCGTTCGCGCAGCAGGTCGCGACGCACGTCGCACGGCTCTCCGCCGTATCGGTCGACGAGCGCGAAGCGGCCGCCGAGGCTCTCGGATTCCTGCGCGCATACGATGCCGAGGAAACGTTGATCGCCGCTCTGTCCGATCCGTCGGCGCGCGTACGGCGTCAGGCGGCGATGGCGCTCGCGTGGTGCGGCACGCGTACGTCGGTGGCGCCGCTCCTCGAGCGTCTCGACGATGAGGACTGGCTGACGCGTCAAGGCGCGTGGGTCGCGTTGACGAACCTGACCGGCATGGAGCACCCGTTCGCGTCGACCGCACGGTCCGTCGACCGTCGGCACCAGGTCGCGGCGTGGCGCGACTGGTGGGCTTCGGTACCGGCGAATCGTCCGCCACCGTCGGTCTTCGACCTGCTCGAGAGCGGCGCGGGGCCCGCGGGCGGTGGCTGGGTCACGGTATCGTCGACGTACAGGGGGCCGCCATCCGTGCTCCGCGACGGGCGGGTCGGCCCCGGGTTCTGGCAGACGAAGAACGTGCCGTTTCCGCAGTCGTGCACGATCGACCTCGGCGGGCTGCAGTCGATCGCGAGGGTCGTCGTTCACCAGTACGGCCCGGCGTTCGTGATGACGGATTGCGAGCTTGCGACAAGCGTCGACGGCGAGCGCTTCGAGACCGTCGTGCGCCGTCGTGGCACGACCCCGGTGCGACTCGTGCTCTCTTTCGAGCCGCGGAACGCGCGGTTCGTGCGCATCGTCAGCCACGCTTCGGTCAGGCCGATCTACCCGACGACGTTCTTCGAGATCGAGATCGACGACGGGACGAATGCGCTCGATCGCTCGGAGGACATCGACGCCGATCCGGTCGGCTGGCAACACGAACGCGGCCTGCGCGCGCTCGGTGCGCTCGGAGGTCATGGCGCGACCGAGGCGGTTCTCGCGTGGCTCGACGCCGATGACGTGGGCAAGATCGCCACGCCGCCGTCGCATCGCGGGCGGCTGCCCATGCTCGCCGCTGTTCGTGCGCTCGGGCGATTGAAGGACGAGAGCGGCTTTCGCGTGCTCCTCGGGCTCCTCGGCGACACGAACTGGGCGCGCTACGCGGCCGACGCGCTGGGCGACCGCGGCGACTCGCGGGCCGTGCCGGCGCTCATCGAGGCCTATGGGCGATACGCGAAGCAGCTCAACGGCGCGGACCCCAAGCAGGTCCCGCGCGATGACCGAATGGGCTTCCCGAGCGAGGATCGCATGCTCGAGACGCCGTACCGGATCGCGTTCGCGCTGTCGCGGTTGTCGTTCGAGCGCGATACGGATCGCATGGCGTTGCGCGGCATCGTGCCGCGCCTCCTCGCGAATCTGCCGGGCGACCACGACACGTTCGTCCTCTACGAGCCAGAGGTCGGCCACGTGTTGACGCGATACCTCGCCGACATCGCCGGCCTGCGTCAGGAAGCCTGCGAGCAGGCGTTCGAGCAGCTCGGGCTGCCGCGTCGCGTCGCGCCTCCGTCGGACAGCGTCACGCTGGAGTGGTCGAAGTTCCCGCCGGAACGCATCGCGCCGTGGTTGCCGGCGGTGTGCACCGAGCGCGAGGATTTGCCGCGGCTCCTGGCACTTCTCGAGCACGCGGACGGCTGGGTGCGTCTGAACGCTGCGAAGGCCATCGCATGGCTCGGCGATGAGCGCGCGGTCGAGCCGCTCGCGCGCATTCTCGAGCAGGCGCCGGCCGAGGCCGATTTCGGCTTCAGCGCCACGTTCAAGAACGAGGAGTTCGACGATCCAGCGCCGCGCTGGCGTGAAGGGCCGATTCGCGCGCTCGGGCTTCTCGGCGCGCGACAGCACGCTCCGCTGATCGCGGGAATCCTCGAGGACGAGCGCTCCGTGCTCGACATACGGCACGCGGCGGCATCGGCGTTGGCCGATCTCGGCGGCGACGTCGCGTGTGCCGCGCTCGAGCGCGCGGCGCAGGGCCATCCATTCCACAGCGTGCGGACGGTCGCGGTCGACGCGCTGCGCTTCGATCGCTCGACGGGCGCGGACGACGACGACGATGATGACGGCGACGACGATGACGATGATTCGCACGCCGCCGGCGGCGGCGTGCAGCATGCCGCGGGCCTGCGCCCGTACACGTCGACCGGCGCTACCGTCGACAGCGAGCCCGAAGCGATCGTCTTCGTCCGCGGCAACAACGACATTCCGAACACGAAGGGCACGGTCGAGCAGGCCGATCGGTGGCGGCAGACGTACGTCGTGACCGACTCCGGTCCGGCGTACCGCCCGGGTCGCAATCTGTACGTGCTCAGGCCGCCGCGACCGGACGGTCGCGTGACGCAGCTGACGAAGTTCGCCGACGGCTACGTCGCCGAGCCGGAGGTGTCGTGGGACGGCCGTCACGTCGTCTTTTCGTATCGGGGTGAGGACGATCCGTGGTGGCACGTGTACCGTATCGCCGTTGATGGATCGGGGCTGGTGCAGCTCACGCACGGGCCGTATCACGCCGTCGGTCCCGCGTTCCTGCCCGACGGCCGTATCGTCTACGCGTCGAGTCGGCTCGGCATACGCGACGAGTATCACGGCTATCCGTGCACCTCGCTTCACGTCATGGAGGCCGACGGTAGCGGTATCCGGTCGATCGCGATCAACATCGGCCGCGACAACGAGCCCGCGATCCTGCCGGACGGTCGCATCGTGTTCAGCAGGCTCGAGGTCTTCTACTCGCGCAACAAGACGGAACTCACGCTGCACGCGGTCCATCCGGACGGCACCCGTGACGAGGTGTTATACGGTCCCGAGAGGCGTACGTACTGGCGTGGCCTCGACCATGGTCCGCGGACGCCGGCGGATGGGCAGGAGGCGCCGCTCACGCATCGCGTACTGCGCATGACCCAGCCGCAGCCGATGCCCGACGGTCGGCACATCGTTGTCGTGACGCAGGGCGGTCTCGTGCTCGTCGATGGACAACGCGATCGCGAGTGGATCATCACGCCGAACAACCACACGCGTGCGTACACGACGCCGTGGCCGCTGCCAGACGGCAGCATTCTCTGCGCGTCGACCCTGAAGACGCCGAAACGCAACGAGGTCGATCTCGGGCTCTATCGATTCGATCCGGCAAACGGTGAACTCGAGCTCTTGTGGAACGATCCGGCGACTGCCGACTTCGAGCCGCGTCCGATCCGCTCGCGACGCCCGCCGCCAGCCTTGTCGCGCGGTGACGAGAGGCGCGGCTACTCCGGGCGGTTCCTGTGTACGTCGGCCTTCACGTCGCGAGAGGCCCACGTCGCGTCGCGCGCGCGATTCGTGCGGTTGATCGAGGGCACGCCGGTCGTGCAACGGCACAGCACGCAGACGAATCCGCATCCGGTGTGGAAGAATCATGGCGGCACGCTCGCGCGCGTCCTGGGCACCGCGCCGCTGGCACCGGACGGTTCGTTCTACGTCGAGGTGCCCGCGGACCGGCTCGTGCACTTCCAGGTGCTCGACAGCGATCGACGCGTGCTCGGAAACCAGCTGACGTGGATCTACACGCGTCCGGGCGAGACGAAGTCGTGCGTCGGCTGTCACGAGATCCCGAACACGGCGACCGCCGCGAGGACGGACGTGCCCGCCGCCGCGCGCCACGATCCGGTGCAGTTCCTGCCGCGCGCCGACTCGTTCCGCTATCGCGCCAAGGCGTGGTTCAAGGGGCACCTGCCGGCGGAGATCGAGGCGCGGCAGCGGACCGCGCGTGCGGTGAACCTGCTGGGGAGGTAGCGTTCGGCAGCCGAACGGCGCGTGCAACTGCGCGGTCGGGTGGCTCGATGGGGCCGACGGCGGCGGGTTGTCCGGTGCGACGGATCTGAAGGCGCGGAAACCCGCGGCTTGATCGGTCTTGCACTCGGCACTACCATCGGTATTCGGACCCCTGGGTGTCGAAATCTCCTGTTGGGGAGGGAACGCCGCGGACACCGCGCCCGCGTCGACTGCCGAGCTCTCTCGGCACCGAGAACTTCCGTCGCATGAACAGTCTGCCTCGCCAGCGTCGGCTCTCTTGGCATGCGACAGCATGCGCTGTCGTCGCGGTTTGCCTGTGCCTGCTGTCGACGGCATCGCTGGGTGCGTCGCAACCGTTTCGGCGCGGGGATGCCGACGCCTCGGGCAGGCTCGAGATCAGCGACCCAGTGCGTGTCCTGGAGTATCTGTTCAACGGAGGCGCGGAGCGGCTCGATTGCCTCGACGCCGGCGACAGCGACGACTCCGGCACGATCGACATCTCCGATGCGGTTTATCTGCTCGACTTCCTGTTTCTCGGCGGGCCTCCGCCTCCACCGCCGGTTCGCGTGTGCGGCATCGACCGAACGGCCGACGCGCTGGCGTGCGGCGCGCACTCCGCGTGTCCCGCCCCGGTCGCGATCGCGGTCGGTGATGAGGTCTCGCTCGACGTGCCGGCTGATGGAGCCGGGAGCATCGAGACACCGGGGGCACGCGACTTCTACACCTTCACGGCGCGCCCGCTGCAGACGCTCGTGTTCGAGGGGCTCGACACGGCGTGCTGCGCGATCGAATGGGAGTGCTACGACGCGTTCGGTGCGGCCGTCTTCGAACGAAGAGCGTTCGGCACGGAGAATCTCGGTCCGATCCGTCTGGACGAAGGTGGCGAGTACGTGATCGTCGTCTCCGGTCGCGATGATGTCGAGGTCGGATCGTACTCCTTCCGACTCGTCGACGGCGGCGTTGCGAGCTACCTGCTCGGAGTCGGCGACATCGTGTCCGAAGACGCGCCGGAAAGCGGGGCCGGAACCATCTCGGCGCCGGGCGAACGCGATGCGTATGTGTTCACAGCCGGCGTCGGCGAGCGCGTGTACTTCGGCGAACTCGAGTCGGCGTGTTGCGATATCGTCTGGCAGTGCTCGACCGAGTCCGGCGAGCAGGTGTTCGCGTCCAATCCTCTCGGCGACTCGCGCGACCCGGGCGCGTTCGATCTCGCCGGCGGCACGTATACCATCGAGGTCCGGGCGCAGGGCGACGCGACCGGAGCGTACTCGTTCGAGCTCGACACGGTGCCGTCTCCGGACGAGGCGAGCATCGAGCTCGACACGGATGTCTTCGGCGCGATCGAGGTGCGCGGAGTGTGCGACGTGTACACCTTCGACGCGCCGGCGGGGACGGTGATCTACGTCGAAGAGCTTCACGTTGCGGGATTCCCGATCGCCTGGGCATGCGTCGACGAGGGCGGCGAGCCCCTGTTCGCCGACGACAACTTCTTGTTGAACGACGTGGGCGAGCTGACGCTCACGAGGGGTGGCACGTATACGATCACCGTCTGCGGCCGCCGCGATGCGACCGGGACGTACGCGTTCCGGCTGCACACAGTGGCCGCGCCGGACGCGTTCGAGATCGCGATCGGCGATGTCGTCTCGCCCGGCGTCCCGGGAGCCGGCGCGGGAGTCATCGAGGCGGTGGCGGTCCTCGACGTCTACACGTTCACGGCGGCGTCAGGGACGACCGTGTACTTCAGCGAGCAGGACACCGCCTGCTGCTCATTCCGCTGGGTTTGCGTCGACGAGGGTGGAGCACGGGTCTTCGGCGAGAACCCGCTGGCGGAGGGCCGCGACGTCGGAGAGAGGACGCTCGAGCGCGGTGGCGAGTACACGATCACCGTGCGCGCGATCCGCACGGACGTCGGGCAGTACTCGTTCGCGGTCGAGGCGCGGTAGCGTCGGGGGCGCGTCGTCTCGTCAGGACGGCTACCGTTCCTCGCGGCCCTGCTCGCTCGGAGGGGAGTCGCTGAGTCTGGATCTCAGTCGGCCAGGAAATCGTCGAGATCCGATCGCACCTTGTTCTCGGCGCTCTGCTGCTTGACTCCCTCGACGACTTTCTCCACGAGCTCCTTCACCACGCTCGGACGGAAGCCCATGTGCGCGGCGAGGGTGACGCAGAGGTCCATCTCCTCCGGCGTGATTTCGCCGTCGGAGAGCATCATGACAACCAGCTCGTAGAGCTGGTGGAAGCGCTCCTCGGGATCGTTCGGGAGGATGAACTTGACCCTGTCCGGATTGCGGATGACGTCGTTCGCCTGCGCCTCGGTCAGTCCCCACTTCTGACCCACCGCACACAGGAGGTCGTGCTCGTTCTCGTCCAGGCTGCCGTCCGCCAGCGCCAGCATCACCAGGTTCTTGAAGGGCTCTTTCGTTCCTTGGTCTTTCTGCTCTCGAACCAGGCCATGCGGGCTCCTTTCGGTTTCTGCTACGCCAGCCCCATTTGTTTGGCGAGAAACGCGATCTCGCGCTTCCCCACGTCGAACTCCCTCGAGTACTCGAAGATCGTCTCGAGCTCTTCCTTCTGTATGTGACCGTCCGACGAAGCGACCACGATGAGCTGACGCACCATCTTCACGACGTCTGACTTCACGAAGTCTTGAGACCTCGTCTTGCGGACGGATTGCGTCACGAGCCGCTTCACGAGGGATTCGTGGCTCTCGCCCTTCAGCTGCTTCGCGACAGCTCTTCGAGTGGCCTTCAGATCCCTCTCGCCTCCGGTGATCTTGCCTATCGCCTCGAGCTCGTCGTTCTCGAGTTGACCGTCGGCCAGCGCAACCGCGACGCTCATCTCGAAGACGATCTGATCGCCCTCGAACTCCCGGTCACTGATGATCTCCGGGTAGATGGAAACGACCAGGTCGTCGATGCGCTTGTTGAAGTCGTCGTGGCATGCGCGGAATTTGTCGTCGTCGAGGTCGACGCCGTAGTTCTTGACGAGGGGTGCATCCTCGATGGCGCGGATGATCTTCAGCCTCAGCGGAGTGAGCGGGTGGGTGGTCACCACGCTGTCGAGCATGGACTGCGAGATGTCGTCGTACTGCTGCAGCAACAGGTCGACGAGGACGTTCTTGCTGACCGAATCCACGACGCCGTCGGACAGGCCGGTGCAGAACTTCAGCATGGCCGCCGAGAAGTGATCGGCGTCGCATCCGCACGAGATGAACGCCGACACGTCGCACGTGATCTCGCAGCACGTTTTCCACTTCAGGATTTCGGCCTTGAGCTCCTGGACGTCTCCGAAATCGAAGGGCGATTCGAGCACGGCGTTGGCCGGAATCTCGACATGCCCGAACATCATGTGCGCGAGCTCGTGCCCGAGGATGGCGGCCTGCTCGTCAGCACAGAGGTTGTTCAGGAAGTGCTGGCTGACGATGACGGTCAGCTCGTCCCGGTCATGGCGGGAGTCGACGTATCGCGGGATGCAGAGGGCCTGGGACGTCGGGAATTCGCAGAGGAAGACGTTCAGCGGAAAGTTCGTCTGCAACCGCCGATTCACGCGTTGAATCAGCGCAGCGATGTGATCGAGACGGTCGATCTTGATGGAATGGCTGAGCAGCTCGAGAAAGTTCTCTTCGATCTGCTGTACCTTGGTCGCGAGATCGCTGTAACGCTCGCGTAGCTTGTCGAATTCCTCACTCAGCTTGCCGTAGAGCATGCCCTCACGGCAGTACTGAATGTCTTGATAGCTGATTCGCCGCATGGTGACCCGACCTGACCGTATTGCCGAGCAGCTACTCCGCCGAAGCGCCCCCAGGGAAGTCCGACCAAAGCGTATCGAGTGCGCCGCCGAGAGGGCAAGGGGATTTCCGGGACGGCCCGTTGCGTTCGTTGTCCGGTCGGCGCTATGCGCTAGAGTCTTGCGTTAGCGCGCAGACCTGCGCGGCGATCTCCTCGATCGACTTGCCGGTGACGTCGACGACGGACCACGCGGGGGAGCTGCGGTAGATCTCGTGGCAATGACGCAGCTCCTTCTCGACGTACGGAAGCTGCGCGTACTCGATGTCCGGGTTGCCCATTTCTCCGAGCCGCGTGCGGCGGATCTCCGCGAGCAGACCGGCGCGCATGGAGAGGCCGACGACGCGACGCGGGTTGATTTGCTTGAGCGACTCGAGCGGCTCGATGCCGAGAGCGAGGGGCACGTTCGCGACCTTGAGTCCGCGCGTGTGTGCGAGGTACGCGCTGAGCGGCGTCTTCGCCGTGCGGGAAGGCCCGGTGATGACGATGTCAGCTTGATCGAGCTCGTTCGCGCACATGCCGTCGTCGTGCTTGACGGTGAAGCTGACGGCTTCGAGCAGGTCCCAGTGATCCTCGCCGGGCTCGGTGTAGAGGCCGGGCTCGAGCGATGGAGTCGTGGTCAGCATCCCGCCGAGGGCCGTCAAGAGCGGTCCGATGAGGTCGATGGTCTCGACGCCGCGCTCGTTCGCGAGGGAGGCGATCTCGCGGCGCAGGTTCGGCTCGACCAGCGTGTACGCGATGAGCCCGCCCCGGCGGCGAGTTCTGTCGACGACCGCCTGGATCCCCTCGATCGTGTTGACCTTGCCGACGACGTCGACGACCACGTCCGCATCGTCGAACTGCGCCAGCGTGGCACTCACGACGCGCTTCGCCGTGCGGCCCGTCGCGTCGGAGACGACGCACACGTACTTCGAGGTGGGCGCCCCGTTCTGACCCGCGTCGTTGCCGTTGTCGCTGCTCTTCTTCGCCATGATCCGTTCTCGCGGCCGGTTGTCTCCACGACAGAGTAGTCGGTCGCCCCGCTCGCGGGAATGAGCCGCTCGTGGGCGATCGCGACGATCATCCGAAAACGTACGACTCGCCGTTTGACACGGCCGCCATGACCTGCTAAAAAATTAGCACTTCAAGGGCGGCAGGAGGAGGTGTCCGGCAATGAGCCCATCTTCCGTCGATCTCAGCCGTCGCGAACGGCAGATCATGGATGTTGTCTACCGGCGCGGGCGTGCAACGGCAGCCGAGGTCCGCGACAATCTGCCCGATCCGCCGAGCTACTCGGCAGTTCGCGCACTCTTGCGGCTTCTCGAGGAGAAAGGGCACCTCGGGCACGAGCAGGACGGGCGCCGCTACGTCTACCGTCCGACCGTGCCCGCTTCGAGGGCTCGGCGCTCGGCGCTGCGCCGCGTGCTGCAGACGTTTTTCGACGACTCCGTCGAGAACGCCGTCGCGTCGATGCTCGACCTCGGCGCGAAGGACCTGACGCGCGAGGAGCTCGACCGCTTGTCTCGATTGATCGAAGCAGCCAAGGAGAATGCGGAGGAATCCCGATGAACTTCGTCGCTCAGACGCCGATCACGGCGTTCGCGGAAGGGTCGATTCCCGTGTTGATCGATGCGGCGATCAAGGGGACCGTGGTCTTGCTGGTCGCGTTCGGCGTCGCTTTCACGCTGCGGCGCGCGGCGGCGGCGACGCGTCACCTCGTGTGGACGCTGACGGCGGTCGCGCTCATCGCTTTGCCACTCGCGTCGGTCGTCTTGCCACGCGTCGACGTGCCGATCGTGCCGCCTGATCTGCTCGCCGTCGACGCGGTCGATACCGGGCCGGTCGTCCGATCCGGGCCCGCGGTCGACGTCGCAGCCGATGCGGCGCTGGCGCCTTCGCTTCCGTTCGATGCCGCGCCGGCCGAGTCTGCGCCGATGCCGCGCGCGTTCGAGCCGCCCGTCGCCGCGACCGGGAATCCGCACGCATCGTCGTCGGCGACGGCCGCGGAGCGGCAGCGCGTCGCGGCGCTCGGTGCGCCGAGGTCGTCGTGGCGCGCGTGGGTCGGTGGCGCGTGGCTCATCGGCGCTGTCGCGAGCTTGCTGCCGCTTCTCGTCGGCGTTGTCTCCGTCCGTCGATGGAGGCGTCGCGCGAGTCCGGCCGGGAAGGCCATCGAGGACCTCGTGTGCACGCTCGCGGCGGACGTCGGCGTACGGTGCCGCGTTCGCGCCTTCGTGTCGGACGCTGCGACGATGCCGTCGACGTACGGCGTCCTGCGGCCGGTCATCCTGCTGCCGGTCGAGTTCGGCGATTGGCCTGACGCGCGTCGTCGACTCGTGCTGCTTCACGAGCTTGCGCACATCCGACGATCCGATTGGCTCGTGCGCATCGTCGCGCAGGCGGCGTGTTCGCTGTACTGGTTCCACCCGCTCGCGTGGCTCGTGATGCATCGCGTGCGGGTCGAGAGCGAGCGTGCCTGCGACGATCTCGTTCTTCTCCG
>CAYMRB010000304.1:0-12556 GCA_964392615.1 uncultured Planctomycetia bacterium
GAAGCTCTACCGCGCCAGCACGGTGCTCGTGTACAAGCCGCAGGGCGCGGACGCTGTGGACGTCTACACGCCGCTGCCGCTACCGACGCAGCTGCACCTCGTGAAGTTGGCTCCGAATCTCGAGGAGGTGCGGGCGCGATTGCATCTGTCCGTCAAGCCGAGATCGATCGGCGAGGCGATCACGGTGCACGTCGAGAAGCAGACGCAGGTGCTGGCTCTGCGAGGCGAGTGGGACTCCGCCGAGGGTGTCGCGGGAATCGTCAGGGAGCTTCGTGACGTGTTCTTGGAGAATCAGGTACGGCTGCGGCGGAAGGAAATCGGCAAGCGGATCCTCAGCCTCGAAGCCACGTTGGCAAGCGTCGTGCGGAAGCTCGAGGCCGCGGACTCGGAGCTGCAGAAGTTCACGGTAGAGCACCGTGTCGTGGATCTCGACAAGGAGGCGCAGTGGCTGCTCGAGGAGCTCACCTCCGTCAACCTTCTGCTCGATGCCGCGAACGTGAGCATGAAGACGAATGCGCTTCAGGCTGAGAACCTGGACAAGGTCATCGCCGATCTGAAGCGACGCGTCGCACAGGAGCAGCAGCAGTCGACGTCGATGGACCAGCTCAGCAACGTGAACCTGAGAATCCAGCGATTGCGCGAGTCGATCGTCGAAGACGTGTCCCTGCGCGGGCGCAGCGTCGACCTCGCGCAACGACAGCTCGAGTACGAGACCTCGAAACGCCTTTTCGACCAGGGCTTGATATCGAAAGTACAGCTCGAGCAGGCACGAGCTGCGTACGAGAAGCAACGGATCGTCACAGAGGACTCCGACCAAATCAAGGAGTGGCGGGGCCAGATCGAGAAGCTCGACAAGGTCATGATCCCTTCGGACGACGTGACCCCGTCCGGTCGCATGCTCGAGGAGATGATGAGTAAGGCGTTCAACATCCAGCTCGAGCAGGTATCGGTATCGGCCAGAGTCGAGCACCTTCAGGAGGCGCTGGCTCGCGTCCAAGGGAAGCTCGGAACGCTCCCTGAGTTGCAGCGCACGTTCTACGCCCTGACTCGCGAGGTGGAGGTCGGCGTCGCGGAGAAGAAGCGACTCGAGGGGCTGCTCGGAATCAGTCGGCGGATCCACCAAACCGACGAGCCGGACTTCCTTGTCGTCGCGGACGCCAAACAGCCGGTCCGCCCGTCGAAATCCAACAAGAAGCTGGTTGCCATCGCGGTGGCGGCGCTCGGGTTCATCTTCGGCCTCGTGCTCATCGCCGGACTGGAGCTGTTGGATCGCAAACTGAAGTCACCGGCCGACATTCGAGCGCGGACGAAGCTGCCGGTTCTCGCTGCCATCGCGACGCAGTCGGCGGACGAACGGTCGTTCTCTAAGAAGGGCAAGAAGAGCAGGAAGCACGAGAGGGTGGAGAGCTTCGACCGCGGCTTGCCGGAGGGCATCAAGCTCGCGACGCGCCGTGTCACACGGATGCTGCCGACTGATAATCGACGCCTTCTGGTGACCGCGTGCGGCTCGGGAGAAGGCACGACAAGCGTGACGGTCGCCATGGCCGAGTGCTTCGCCCGGCGGGGCCACCGCGTACTCGTGGTCGACGCGCACCTGGAGGACCGCAGCGATAACAGCGGCATCACCGAGCTTGCGCCATACCCGGAAGAGGGCCCGCCGCCCAGTCTCGGCGATTTCCTCCTCTCGCCGCAGGTCGAGTTGGAGAGTTTGGTTCTGCCGACTGTCTTTCCCGGCGTGGAGTGCATTCCGAGAGGCCGCGAGTGCTCGAACGAGTGCTTCGATCTGCCTCGCATGGGCGAGCTGCTCGAAGAGGCCGACCGCCACTTCGGCTTCGTTCTCATCGACGGTCCGCCGATCGGGGAGTGCCTCGACGCAGACGGGCTGGCGCAAATCGCAGGTGGAACGCTGTTCGTCGTTCGCAGCCGAAGCTGCTCGGCCGGCGTCCTGAAGCGAACGCTGGCGCGTCTCGACGAAGTCGGATGCAACGTAGTTGGCGTCGTCGCGAACGACGTCGGAAAGCTGTACATGAGTTACGCAAGCTGATTGCGATTGGACGAGGGCGCTGTGGCTCTCGTCGGTCTCGGATCATTCGGGGTGGTTGTCATGAACATTGTCCAAGTACCGCGGCGGTTCGTGCGCGACGAGTGGGGAGGCACGGAAACCGTCATCCTGGAAACGAGCCGCGAGCTGCTGCGGTTGGGGCACGACACCGAGATCCTCTGCCCCAACGCGCTGGCCAGCACCGACTCGGAGTCGATCAACGGGGTCCAGGTCACTCGTGTTCCGTACTTCTATCCGTACCTCGGACTCCGCCACGGAGCGAAGCGCCAGCTCGACAAGAAGGGAGGGAACCTCTTCTCGTTCTCGCTCATGCGCGAGCTCGGGCAGCGGTCCGATGTCGACCTCGTCCACCTTCATACGCAGAAGCGGGTCGGCGGCATCGTGCGTCACGTCTGTCGACGCCACGGCATCCCGTACGTCGTGTCGCTTCACGGCGGTCTGCTCGACATGCCGGCCGAGGAGGAAGCCTCGTTCGTCGAACCGACGTCCGGAGCGCTGGAGTGGGGCAAGGCGCTCGGCTGGTGGGTCGGGTCGCGACGCGTCCTCGATGACGCCGCGGCGATCATCTGCGTCGGCGCCGAAGAAGCTCGCCGCGTCGCCGAACGCTTTCCGCAGAAGCGCGTCGTCAACCTTCCGAACGGCGTCGACCCGGATCGCTTCGCGGTCGGCGATGGATCTCGCTTTCGTCGCCAGCACAGCATCTCGGACGACGCATTCGTAGCGCTGTCGATGGGACGCATCGACCCTCAGAAGAACCAGCTCTTCCTCATCGATCAGCTGACCGAGATGCGCCGACGGTGCCCTGCTGTCCACCTCGTCCTTATCGGCGCCCTGACGAACGAGTCCTATGCGCGGAAAGTCGAGGCAGCCATCGACGAAGCCGGTCTCGGAGAGCATGTGACGCTGATCCCCGGACTCGACGCCGCGGATAGGAGTCTCGTCGACGCCTACCACGCCGCCGACCTGTTCGTGCTGCCGTCGATTCACGAGCCGTTCGGAATCGTGATTCTCGAGGCGTGGTCCGCGGGCCTTCCTGTGCTCGCCAGTCGCGTCGGCGGCATCCCTTCGTTCGTGGAGCACGAGCGCGGCGGAGTCCTGTTCGAGTCGAACGATGCGAACGGGTTCATCGCGGCGTTCGAGCGCTTGGCGACCCATCCCGAGGAGAGGACGGCGTTGGCCGAGGCGGGACAGCGCAAGGCTCGAGTCGAGTTCTCGTGGACGAGCGTCACCGAGAGCCTGATCGATCTCTACGAGGAGGTCCGGTGTGAGACTGCTGTTTGTCAATGAGAAGTGCGGCTACTTCGGCGGTGTCGAGCAGAACATCGCGCACACCGTCGAAGGACTGACCGCCCGGGGCCACGAGTGTCAGCTCGCTTTCACGTCGGTGACGGACCGCGAGCCCGACGTCTACCGCGCGCTCTTCTCCGATACGCATCGGTTCGACGATAGCGCGAGTCAACAAGAGGTCCGGAAGCTCGTGGAGGCGGCAGCTCCCGACGCGATCTATCTGCACAAGGTGCAGCGCGTCGAACCGTGGATCGCAGCCGCACAGGGGCGACGCGTGGTCCGCATGGTGCACGATCACGACCTGTGCTGCCCGCGCCGTCACAAGTACTTCGCACACAGCGGCCGCGTTTGTCGGTGCGGTGCTGGATGGCGTTGCTGGATGGACGGTGCGTTCCTCGAGCGCAGCTCCGGCCCGCTGCCCGTTCGCTACGCGAGCATCGGCGCCAAGCTGCGCGAGATGCGGCGCAACCGCCACCTGGACGCGCTGCTCGTCGGCAGCAGGTTCATGCAGGACGAGCTGCTCACGAACGGCTTCCCTCGCGAACGCGTCCACATCTTGCCGCCGGTCGTGCGCATGCAGGAGATCGACACGGGACCGGTCCCCGAGGACCCGAATGTCCTGTGTGTCGGCCAACTCATACGGGGCAAGGGAATGGACCTTCTCCTGCACGCAGCGGCCGAGATCCGCCGGCCGTTCACGCTGCGCATCGCGGGAACCGGGAACGCACTTGCCAAGCTGGAGGCGCTACGCGACGAGCTAGGCCTCGGCGGCCGCGTCGAGTTCACGGGCTGGGTTCCACCGGCCGAGACCGGCGCGCTCTACGAAGCGGCGAAGGTCGTCGTCGTGCCGTCGCGATGGCCAGAGCCGTTCGGAATGGTCGGGCTCGAGGCGATGTGGCGCGGGCGGCCGGTCGTGGCCTTCGCGGTCGGCGGCATTCCGGACTGGCTGGAGGACGGAGACACCGGCTTCCTCGTCGACGAGCAGGACACCGGGGCGATGGCACGGCGGCTCGAGCTATTGCTCGACGATACCGAGATGGCACGAGCGCTCGGCGCCAATGCAAGAGAACGAGTGCGGCAGCGCTTCTCGTTTGACGGCTACTTGGACGAACTGGAGATGCATCTGAGCCGACGCGAAGCGCTCGTTACCGAGGCGTGATCGCCGCAGATCAGGGGCACAAGAACGAGGGCAGAAGACATGCGATTGGGCATCACGACGTTCGGAGGCGATGGGGGCAAGTCCGGGATCAGTCAGTACATCATCAGCCTGCTGCGAGAGTTCGCGGATCTACGCGCCGGAGAAGAGACCGACGTGATGGTCTTCGAGGACGAGGTCGACATCTTCGTACCGGAGAAGAGCAGCATCACGCCGGTGTGCTTTGGCGACCGCATCCGTCCCACAATCATGAACATCCTGTGGCACCAGTTCGAGCTCGGGAGGCGCTGCAAGCAGCGCGAGTACGACATGCTATTCCTGCCGGCGGCGAACCGGCGGGTGCCTTTCAAGGTGCCGTGTCCCACCGTCGGCACCGTGCACGACTTCTCGAGCCTGCACGTGAAGGGCAAGTACGACCCGGCGCGCATGTTCTACATCAAGACGGTCCTGCCGGCCCTGGTGCGCCGACTCGACCGCGTGCTGACCGTCAGCGAGAGCAGCAAGCGCGACATCGTCGAGTACGCGCGCGTCCCGCCGGAGAAGGTCTTCGTCACACCACTCGCCGCGGACCGACACATGTTCGCTCCACGCGAGCAGGAGGAGGCCGCGGCGCGGGTGGCGGGGAAGTACGGAATCAAGCCGCCCTACGTGATCTACGTGTCCCGCATCGAGCATCCGGGCAAGAACCACGTGCGACTCATCCGGGCGTTCGAGCGCCTCAAGGAGTCGGAGAGCCTCCCTCACCAGCTGGTGCTTGCCGGCAGCGATTGGGGGCGAGCGGACGAAGTACACCGTGTAGCCGCCGAGTGCAGCTGCGCATCAGACATCGTCTTCACCGGCTTCGCTCCGAATGAGGACATCCCCGACCTCTACTGCGGTGCCCACGCTTTCGTGTTTCCGTCGCTGTACGAGGGATTCGGTCTTCCGGTTCTCGAGGCGATGACCGCGGGCGTCGCGACAGCGTGCTCGAACCTGTCGTCGATGCCGGAAGTCGCCGGCAACGCCGCACTGCAGTTCGACCCGTATGACGAGGAGCAGATCACCGAGGCGCTGCGTGCGCTCCTGACCGACTCGACGGTGCGGACGGAGTGTCAGGAGCGCGGCCTGGCGAGAAGCCGGGAGTTCACGTGGCGCAAGACCGCGGAGCGCACGCTCGAGCTGATCGAGCAGCTGGGGGTTCCGGTGGTCGCATGAGATCGACAGTGGCCAAGATCCGCCCTCTCCCCGTGTGAGAGGGCGTAGAAACGAAGAAGAGAAGAACAGTGAAGCGAAGGGGCAGGACATGAGCACGACCGAACTGACGCCGCCGCGTCCTCGTCAAGAGGAAACGCCGACGGCTCCGGAAGGCGGCATACCGGACGAGAGCCGCACGCAGCTCATCGACGAGCTCTACCAGAGATACGGTGATACTTCCGCGACGGGCAACCTGCGTCGGCAGCTTCGGTTCCTGCGCAAGAAGTACGCGTGGCTGCTCGTCGTCGGTGGCGCGAAGGTGCTCAAGCGCAGCGTAGACATCACGGCGTCGGGGATCGGACTGATCTTGCTGTCACCCGTGTTTCTGTTCGTCACTCTGGCGATCAAGTTCACCGATTGGGGCCCGGTGCTGTTCATCCAGACGCGCGTCGGACGCTGGGGGCGCGAGTTCCCGTGCCCGAAGTTCCGATCCATGGTCACCCACGCCGAGGCGATCAAGGACGAGCTGATGGATCAGAACCAGCACGAGGCGGGCGTGACGTTCAAGATGAAGCGCGATCCCCGCGTCACATGGATCGGCCGCATCATCCGGAAGCTGAGCATCGACGAGCTTCCGCAGCTGTGGTGCGTCCTCAACGGAGACATGTCGCTCGTCGGCCCGCGCCCGCCGGTGCCGCGCGAGGTCGAGCTCTACACGCTCGCCGAGCGACGACGCCTGGACGCGGTACCCGGCCTGACGTGCATCTGGCAAGTCAGCGGCCGCGGCGACATAGCGTTTCCGGAGCAGGTCCAGCTCGACCTCCGCTACATCGAGAGCCGCAGCTTCTGGCTCGACCTGAAGCTGCTGTTCATGACGGTCCCCGCGGTGCTGTTCGGGAAGGGGGCGTACTGAGATGGCTCTTCCCACTCGCTTCCCCCCACCGCCTGCCCAGGCCGAGCTCGCGGACCGACCGGTCACGAGGCCGGTTCGCGTTCGCCCCGGCACCGGCTTCGGAAAACGCGCGGTCGACGTCGCCCTCAGCGCGACGCTGCTCGCGCTGATCTCGCCGCTCATGGTGATCGTGCTTCTGATCAAGCTCGGCCGCGGACGGGCGGTGATGCGAACGCGGCTCGTGGGTCGCTACGGCGTGCCGTTTCACCGCTATGGCTTCCGCCCGACGACCGGCTGGCCCGCGCCGCTCGCGTCGCGATTAGGAGTCGATTCGTGGCCAGCGCTATTCAACGTGCTCGGAGGAAGCCAGTCGTTAGTCGGCCCTCGCGCGTTCCCAGAGGACGAGGTCGGCGACAGCGACCCTCTCGTCGAAGCGCGCTGGCAGGCGCGCCCCGGCCTGGTGTCGACATGGTGGCTCAAGGAACGCGGCGGCATCGGCTTCGACGCCGAACGCGAGTCGGATGAGCAGTACGTCGCGACCGCGAGCTGCCGCGGCGACCTGGGAATTCTGGCACGAGCTTGTCTCGTCTCGCTGTACGGGTCGACCCGTCGCGAGGCGCCGGGCGTGCTTCGGATACTCGGCATCCGCGTCGACAACTGGAGCATGGAGCAGGCGATCGACGGCATCGTCGAGCGCATCGAAGCCCACCGCGAGAGCGACCTCGACGAGCCGTGCCAGATCAGCTTCCTCAACGCGCACTGCGCGAACGTGGCGTGCCGGGACGCGGACTACCGCCGAGCTTTGGACGAGAGCGAGCTGGTCTTCGCGGACGGCATCGGCGTCAAAATCGCCGCGCGCATGCGCCAGCAAGAGGTCAAGCAGAACGTGAACGGCACGGACCTGTTCCCACTCCTGTGTGAGGCACTCGCCGGATCGGGGCATGGTCTCTACCTTCTTGGCGCCCGCGACGGCGTGGCGAACGACGTGGCCGAGTGGGTGCGAAAGAACCATCCGCAGACGCGCATCTGCGGAACGCGACACGGTTTCGTGTCGCCGGATGACGAAGACGACGTGGTGCGCGAGATCCGGGATTCCGAGGCCGGGGTACTGCTCGTCGCGATGGGAGTGCCGCGCCAGGAGCTGTGGATTCGCCGCCACCGCGAGGCGCTCGACGTCCCCGTCCAGCTGGGCGTCGGCGGACTGTTCGATTTCTACTCGGGGCGCATCCCGCGCGCGCCGATGTGGATGCGCGAGATCGGCATGGAATGGGTCTACCGTCTGTGGCGCGAGCCGGGGCGGATGTGGAAGCGCTACCTCGTTGGAAACGCCGTGTTCCTCGCACGAGCCCTGTGGGACAAGCGCCGCAAGGGTACGGATACAGAAGGAGAGACGAGCCATGAGAGCAGTCGTCGACGCGACCGGGTCCACGGCTGATCTGTCGGCCGTGAACAAGTTCTGTCCGACGCCGCTCGTACCGGCGGTGGACCGACCGTTCGTTCATCACGTCGTCGCCTACCTCGTCGATCGCGGGGTCACGGAGATCGACTTCGTGCTGAGCGATTTCCCAGAGCAGATCGAAGAGAGCGTGGGGGACGGCAGCCGCTGGGGTGTCGCGGTGAAGTACCACATCTCCCGCGACGCGAATCGCCCCTACGGCAAGGTGACGTCACTCTCGTTCGCCGACCCGAACGAGCCCGTCGTGTTCGCCCACGCCGATCGTCTTCCGGGCGACAAGGTCGAGTTCGACGGGCCCGCGAGCCGCTCGTGCCGAATCGTCGGCATCGCGGAGAGCGACAACTCGGCCGCGGCCCCTCGCCCCATCGGCTGGGCCAGAGTTCCCGCCGGTCTCTTGCGATCGCTTCCGGCGACGGCCGACGAACCCGGGGCGATGCGCTTGCTGACGGACTGGGCTCAGGACGCTGGGGAATGGTGCATCGTGCCGGATGTCTTATCGGTGCGCTCGTATGCCGATTTCCTCGCCGCCCAGCGCAAGCTGCTCGAAAGCGAGCCTCTGCGCACGACTCTGTTCGGGCGTGATTTCGTCGAGCCGGCGTGGGTGAGCCGCAACGTCGTGATCCACCCGAAGGCGACGGTGCGAGCCCCGGTCTTCATCGGGGAGAACAGCCGCATCGGTCCCCACGTACACCTCGGGCCGAACGCATACGTAGGCCACGACTGCGTCATCGACGAGCGTACCATGCTGCACGACGCGCTCGTCTTCTCGGGCAGCTACGTCGGCGAGGGCCTCGACCTCAGCGGGCACATCATCGACAGGACCCGGACGATCGATGTCGAGTCCGGCGCCGCCGTGTCGGTGTTGGATGCATTCGTGCTCGCCAATCTGACGGAGAAGAGCCTCCAGCACTGGTTCGCTCGAACCGTCGGACGCGTCGTCGCGCTGGGCATGCTGATCGCCGCGTTGCCCATCTTGATTCTCACAGCGGCGATTCTTCGGCTCGCCCGGATGGGGAGGCAGGCCCGTCACTACACCGAGGCGATACGGCTTCCTGCCGAAGCCGAAGAGTTCCACTGGAAGCCGTTTCGACTGGTTGCGTTCGCGTGCGGCGACGAAGCCCGAGGCGGCATCGCCCACTTCTTCCTGCGATTCCTTCCCGGGCTGATCCATGTCGTGCGTGGCGAGATGCACTTCGTCGGGGTCGCGCCGCGATCCGCAGACGAGATCCGCGCTCTGCCCGACGGTTGGCGCAGCCTGTACCTGAAGAGCAAGCCCGGCCTCGTGACCGAGGCGCTCGTCTACCACGGCGTCCAGCCGAGCACGGATGACCTTTTCGCGGCGGAGACGTACTACTCGGTGACGGCGAGCCTGCGACACGACGCGAAGATCCTGTGGCGGTACCTACTCGGGCTGTTCGGGCCACGAAGCGAGCCCCCGGCCTCGAACGACCGCCCGCGCGCCGCGTCGCATTCGTGCGACCGCGAGAGCGAAGAGAGCGCACAGCACGAACGCGAGCGCGAGGTGATGGAGGTGAGCTGAGGCGAACAGCACGGAGATCGCCCGCTGGCGAGAGCTGTGGCGCGAAGTCTCCTTCGACGGCTATAATGCGCCGCGCAGTTCCTGAAAGCGGAGGCGGAGCATGAGGCCTTGGGGCATCGCCATTCTGATTGTCTTGTCGATCTCGGTTCAGGCGTCGCGCGCGGACGTGCTCACACTCTCGGACGGCAGGTCTCTCGAGGGCAAGGTCCGGATCGAAACCTCGAGACGGGTCTACTTCGAGGTGCGCTCGGAGGAGTCCACTCGACTCGAGGCCTTCCCGCGCTCCGCGATCGTGTCGCTCGTGCGCTCCGACGACAAGGAGGACGACACGAAGGCGGATAAGCTCGAGCCCGCCGATTCCGGAGACGCCGAGCCAATCGCCGTCGATCCCGACGCCGACACGACGGCGGAACCCGGCGAGGCGAGGTACTTCCGCGTCCCTCTGCGCGGCGTGGTCGGTCGGGAGTTCACAGCCGCAGCGATCGAGGAGGCGTTCGAGGCCGGCCTCCGCGATCCCGCGACGGTGCTGGTCCTCGAGATCGACAGCCCCGGCGGACTCGTCAGTGAGTGCGAGAAGATCATCGAGCTTCTCGCCCGACACGAGGAGCGCCGCAGTATCGCGTACGTCGTCGACGCGCTGTCGGCCGCCGCGATCATCTCGCTCACCTGCGACGAGATCTACATGCACGAGAAGGCGACCATCGGTGCCGCGTTGGCGATCCGCAACACGGAGTTCGGCGTCTCGCCGGTCGACGAGAAGTTCCACTCGGTCTGGCGCGCCACGTGTCGTCGGGCAGCCGAGATCGGCGGCCACGATGCGCTGTTCGCCGAAGCGATGACGGACCCGGACCTGCAGCTGCGGGTATTGGTCGACCGCAACGGCACCCGCGTAGAGCAGGTCTTCCCTCGAGACGCGATAGGCCGGGACGGGCGCATGATCACGACCGCCGGCAAGCTCCTGACCGCGACGGCTCGGGAGGCCAGGAGCTATGGACTGGCGGCCGGCGTCGTCGAGGAGCTCGACGGCATCCCGAAGCTCGCCCGTGGCATCTCGAGCTGGACACAGACGAGCACACGCGGCGAGAAGATCCTCGAGAAGCTCGCCGCGCGAGTTCGCCGGGTGATTCCGAAGATCGAGGCTGCGCTCGAGAAGGCACAGGACGAGTTCGACCTCGCAGTCGAGTTCGACCCGACCCGACAGCAGCTCATCAGGTCGCGGCCGGGCCGTCCCTGGCGCATGCCGGGCTCCCTCTGGGCCAAGTACAGCCGACGGTGTGCCGAGCACCTCGACCGCTGTGGCAAGGCCTTCCGCGACGCCGCGAAGCTCGGCAAAGGCTATCCCTTCCTCGAGCTGCTGACCGAGATCGCGAAGAAGCGCGAAGAGGAGATCGAGGAGGTCCGCAGCCGGATCAAGGCCTCAGCCCGACGCGGGGCGTGAGGATCTCCTATCTCGACCGCAGCCTGACCACGACGAAGCCCCCCAGCCCCACGCCGACTGCGAGAACGAGCAGCAGCCCGACGAGGCCGAGATAGCCGCCCGATTCGCGCACCTCGGGCTCGGAGTCGCCCGCCGCGGCGGATGACCTCGGGAAGTCCGGGTGCGGCGAGCTCTTCGAGAGCAGGACCTCCCAGTCGGATCGGTACGCTCCGGTGCGAAGCTTCCCCCAGTCCTCGCGCTCGAAGACGAACGATTGAATCGGGATCGGCTCCGGGTGACCGAACTCGTCGAGTTCTTCGGCCACGATCGACAGGTCGATCGCCACGATCTCGCCGTCCAGATCGAAGAGCGCCGAGACGTAACGCGGCAGCGCCTCCAGCAGCCTCTCGCTCGGCTGCGGCTTTCGCCGGTCGTCCTCGTCGTCACTGGCGCCCTCGTCGGTGAGACGGACCTCGAGCGTGTCCCCGTCGCGCGACTCGTCGAGAGACGCCCGCACAGGCTCCGGCACACGGCCGCGCCGCGCCAGGTCCCGCGTCGCCGACTCGATGCGACGGCGCCGCTCCCGACGTGCCGATTCGGCGTCCCGCGTCCGTCGCGCCGCCTTGGTCGCCCGACCGAGCGCCCTCTCGTATCGTCCGACGTCGTCGCGGATCTCGCTGGCGCGCCTCGCGAGCCTCTCATGCTCGGCACCGACCGCCTCGACGTTGTGCACGAACTCCTCGAGGTACAGCTCGACGGGACCGAGCGATGAGAGATACGCGGAGACCTCGTCGCGCGGCGCGACGCTATCGTCCTCCCGCGGATTCTCGAGACGCGCCTCGAGACGATCGCGCACCGACTCGACGAATCCGACCACCGCGTCGCGTCCGGATGCGAGAGCCTCGAGATCGCGGTAGTTCCCGGTCAGCTGCTCGAGCTGGTCGTCCGGTCGACCGAAGGACGCCGAGGCGTCGGTCAACAAGCGCGAGACCTCGCGCGGGGTCTCGCGGGGAGCTTCGGATCGAACGCGCCGCAGCTCCTTGTCGAGATCGCGGACCTCGGCGCAGAGCTTCTCGTGCCGACTGCGAATCTTCCCGAAAAGTCCGCGCTTCGCCTCGACGTCGGCGAGGAGCGACGACACCCGTCGCGACGCACCACGGAACGCGCCGAGAGCGGCCTTGCCCAGCGGTGGTGGCGGCCCCTTTCCGTCGCCGCCGCACGCCGCGCAACGCGACATGCCCTGCGCCCCACACATCGAGCAATCGATCTTCCCCTTGCCCTTGCTTTCACACGCGGGACACGGGACGTCGCCGTGCTCGCACCTCCAGCAGGTGACCGATCCGCCGCCGCGGCAATGATCGCAGACGATCGTCTTCGTGTACGGCTTGCCGCTGATCGGCATGATTCTCTTCTTCGCGCTGCCCCGGCCCTTGCAGACGACGCAGGTCACCGTGCCGCCGGTGCATCCCTTGCGCGTGCACGTCGTCGAACCTGCGCCCAGGCAGAGACGACACGTCGCGTCGACCTGCTTCTCGCCGCCGCACCTCTGGCACGGCAGGTCGCCCTTGCCCTT
>CAYMRB010000305.1:0-12464 GCA_964392615.1 uncultured Planctomycetia bacterium
ATCATCACCGGCGTCTACACGATCTCCGGTGGCCTCGCCGCGGTCGTGTACACCCACCCCATTCAGCTCGTCATGATGTTATTCGGTGCCGCGCTGGTCGTCGGCATCGGTCTCGGCGAGGTGGGGGGCTTCTCCGGCATGGAAGCGTCGCTCACCGAGATGGGCAAGACGCAACACCTGACACTTCTGTTGCCGCACGACTCGACGACGCCGTTCCCGTGGACCGGCGTCTTCTTCGGTCTCGCTCTCGTGTTGGCGCCGGCGTACTTCATCGGCAACCAGGCGATCGTCCAGCGCACGCTCGGTGCGAAGAGCGAGTGGAGCGCCAAGGCCGGCACGCTCTTCGGTGGATTCCTGAAGTTCGCGATTCCGTTTCTGGTCGTCGTTCCCGGGCTGATCGGTCTCGTGCTGTTTCCCGACCTCAGCGACGGTGATCGCGCGTTCGGTCGACTCGTGCGCGAGCTTCTGCCGATGGGCGTTCGCGGCGTCGTGTTCGCCGGCTTCCTCGCCGCGCTGATGTCGAGCGTCGACTCGCTGCTCGCGTCCACCGCGACGATGATCACGCGCGATCTGTGGCTCGGCGCGCACGAAGGGGGCGTGCTCTCCGGTCGACCGAGCGATCGCTCGCTGCTCGTGTTCGGACGCGTGACGACTGGCGTCCTGGTCGTCCTGGGCGCCTTGAGCGCGCCGATTTCGACGATGTTCGAGGGCGTCTACACCGCGATCCAATCGCTCTTCGCGATCATCCAAGGCCCCAGCCTCGCCATCCTGATCGGAGGCATGTTCTGGCGTCGTGCGACGCCGGCTGCCGCGGTGTGGACGATCTGCGTCGGCGTGTCGGTCGCGACGAGTCTGTTCTCGTGGCAGAAGTACGCCGCGTACGTGAAGGAGCCGACGCCCTTCAACGCCGCGGAGCCGTTCTTCATGATCGCCGCGATCTCGTGCGCGGTCTCGTTCCTGACGCTGTTCCTCGTCAGCCACTTGACGCGGCCCAAGTCGATCGAGGAGCTCCGCGGGCTCGTCTTCCGCGGCACGCTCGGCGACGACGAGGCGCAAGGCGCGCTCCGCGATCGCGGCGAAGAGGAGGACGACGCGTGACCGAGATCGACCTCGCCCGCTGGCTCTTCACCGCGTTCTTCGTGCTGCTCGCCGTGGCGCCGTTCTTCTTGCCGCGCCGATACATCCTCCGCGGCGCGCCGAGCCGCGCTGCATGGCGCGATCTGCGCTGGTGGGCCCTGCTGCTCGTCGCGATCCACGTCGCGGTCTACTGGTGGTTCTGAGCTCCGCTCGCCGGGTCGCGCCGACCATCGCGGCTGGCGACGCGCTACCACGTCTGACGCAGCGGCGTTGGTGGCAGCTCGGCGGGCATCGCGTCTTGCGCCGCGAGTGGGTGTTCCTGCCGACCTGGATCCTCGACGTCGACATCGTCGGAGCGCGGTCTCCCGTCGAGTCCGTCATCGTCAGCGTCGACGCGATCGACGGTACGGTGCGCCGTCTCGACGCGTCGGTGCCCCTGGAGCGCGAGGACGAGCCTCCGGAGGGCGAGCTGCTTCCTACGCTCGTCGATGCCGACGCGGCGGCTCGCCACGTGCGTACCGAGGTCCCGTTGCAGGCGCTGTCCGTCGCGATCAAAGCCGGCGGAGCGTGGTCGATCGAACGCGTCGCGCTGCTCGAGTGCATCGGCTACCCGTATCTAGTGCAGCACCTCGCGACGCGACGCACGCGCTGGTTTCGCGCCGTCGACGGCTTCAGCGGCGCCTTGGTCGGCGCGAGGACTCGCTCCTCCCTGTTGCGCGGGTTCGTCGAGCTCAGTCGTGCGAGCCGCCGAGGCTCGGATCTCGACTCCGACCCCGCCCCTTGAATCGATCGCCGAGCATCATCAGCGCCGGCAACAGCGTCAAGCTCGCGACGCAACACGATGAGATGCCGAGGCCGATCATGAGCCCGAAGTGGCGCAGAAGCGGCAACTCGCTCACGAGCAGAGCGAGAAACCCGCACGTGACCGCGAGCGCGTTGAAGGCGAGCGCCTTGGCGGTGATCGAGAAGACCTCGTCGAACACACGGCGCCAATCGCCCTGCGCCTCGCGGCGCGCGAGGCGCACGCGGTCGATCACGTGGATCGGGAAGTTGACGCCGACGCCGATCGCGAGCGATGCGAACATCGACGTGCCGATGCTCAACGGGATTCCGGCGCCCGCCATCACCGCGTATGTCACCAACACGGCGAAAGCCACGGGCAGGATCGCGAGGAGACCGGTCCAGAACGAACGGAACAGCAGCATCAGGCACACGAGAATCACGACGATCGTGAACGCGATGCTCTGGATGTGGCTGCGGACGATGATCCGGACCCAGCAATAGTCGAGGTTGACGCGACCGGACAGCGACGCGCGCAGCGGGCCGCCTTCGCGGAAGTGCTCGTCGAGGTAGCGCGACAGCGCCTCGACCACGCGCTGCTCGTCGTGGAACTCGCCGCTGCAGAGGCGCAGCCGGACGTTCGTGCGCCGGTACTCGGCGTCGATGATGCGCCGCAGATCGGCCTTCTTCGACGGGCTCGCGTCGAGCAGCTCGAACTGCTCCCGTACGGTTGCCGCGCTGCCGGGTATGCGCTTCTCGCTCTCGTCCCAGCCCGCGAGGATCTGGTTCATCTTCTTCGCGAAGCGGGCGATCGACGACGTGCCGGTGACCGTCGGCTGCGCGGCCGCGAACTCCTCGAGGGCGTCGATGCGTCGCAGCACGTCCGGCTCGAGCAGCGCGCCGGGCGCATCGGCTTCGATCAGCACGTCGAGGAAGTACGTGCCGTGGAACAGCTCGTTCAGCAACCGATCGTCCGACACGATGCGGCTGTTCTCGTCGAACGTCGAGACCATCGACTGGCGCACCTGCAAGCCCGTCGCCTGCCAGACGCCGATCCCGGCGAGGACCGCGAAGGCCGCGCACCACAGGACCGGCTGTCCGTGAACCGCGCGGCCGAGCGTGCGAAGTCCCGCGACGATCGGGCCGCGATCGGCCCACCCGGCCAGGCGACGTGGCGTGCGTGCGCGCGGATTCACGAGAGCGAGCGCGGCCGGCAGGATCGTGAACGACGCGACGAGGGTCGCGCCGACTCCGACCGCCGTGAAGAGCCCGAAGTACCGCAAGGGCGGCATGATCCCCGTGAAGAGAAACGACACGAAGCCGACCGCGTCGGTCACCGAAGTGAACAGCACCGGGGCCCACAGGCGCGACACCGCGCGCTTCGCGAGCGCGGCACGCTCGGCGGCGGAGCTGCCGGCGCCATCGGGGCAGCGACCGGCCTCGCGGTAGTACTCGCCGAGAATGTGGATCGCGTCGGCGACACCGATCGACATCACGGTCACGAGGATCGAGTTCGTGATGATGTAGATCGGTATGCCGCACCAGCTCATCAGCCCGAGCATCACCGCGCAGCCGGAGCCGACGACGGCCATCGGCAGCATCACGCCCTGGAAGCTGCGGAACGCGAGGACGAGAAACAGCACGACGATCGCGACGCAGAACGGGTTGAGCCGCAGCGCGCTCTGCACGACCGCTTGGCCCATGACGCTGCGCACCGCCGCCTCGCCCGCGAGCGCGAGGTGCAGACCGCTGCGGCGGTGCTTCTCGACGAGCCCGGCGACGAACTCCTGGACCTCCTGCGCGTGCCCCCTCGGCGGTACGATAGCGAGCGCGGTCGCCGAGCCGTCCTCCGACACGATAACGCCGTCGTACAGCTCGACGCGCCGCACCGCGGCTCGGAGCGCGGCCAGCTCTTCCGCCGTCTCCGGGAACGGATCGAGGTACTGGCGCTCGATGAGCTGCCCGGTGCTGTTGAGCTCGACGTCGTTCTCGGTCGCCAGGCTGTAGACCGGATGCGGCCCCGGCGCACCGAATTCGTCGCGATGGCTCTCGAGGAAATCGAGAATCTCCCGCGTCAACGTCTCGACGAGCCGCAGCGGCTGCGCCCCGTTCTGTCGAAACACCCCGCCCGGCACCGGGCGGCCCTGGTCGTCGACGACGACCACCGCGAGGAGCATGGGATCTTCGAGGGCGAACAGGCGCTCGACGCGTTCCTTCGACACGAGCGCGGGGTGCCCGGGCGGCAGAAACGCGTCCGGGCGGTTGTCGAACCGGATGAACAGCAGGCCGCTGCCGAGCGCGAGTACGACCGACACCGCGATGGCAAGGGTGGCCCGAGGCCGCCGCGTCACGAGCTCGAGATACGGTTCGATCACCCGGGCAGGCTATCGCGTCGGCGGCGGGGATTCCAGAGGCGGCTGTCAGCCTGACTGCAAGGCTTGGCGCACGGCACCGGGCACGACGTCGGTCTTGAGGTACATCGTGACCACGCGGAACTTGTCGTCGATCAGCTGCTTCAGCTCGTCGGAGCCGACGACGGCGTGGACTTGCTTCTCGACGACGCCGGCGACCTCCTTGCGCAGGATCTCTCCCAGGTGCTCGGAGAGGAAGTCCTTGACGATCGAGCCGGCGGCCGCCTTGATCTTGTCGGTGCTGTCGCCCCCGGCATCCCCGGCTCCCGCGCTGTCGATCTCGCGGCGCACGACCCGCCGCACCAGCTCTTCGAGCACGCCGCTTTCGACGAGCACCGATCCGATGACGGTCTTCAGCCGCTTCGTGAGGGCGTCATCGGAGAGCCCTGGCGCGTCCGCGCCGTGCGCGTTGTCTGCGGAGCTGTCGTCGAGCAGGCCGTCCAACCGCGACGCCAGGGCATCGAGTCGCTGGTTCAGCCAGTCGAGACGGCACTCGATCTCGTCCTGCAGGCCGTTCTGGAGCAGCCCGACGAGCTGTTCCGCGGCGAGCTTCGCGCTGCCGCCGGATCGCAGCGTCTGAATCGGGTCCGGTCGCTGCTGGCGGTTTGAGTCACTCATTCCCGTCCATCCGTGTCATCCCCTCGAAGAGTAGGATGCTCTCGCACGCGCGTCCACCGCGACCGGCGTGCCGGGAGGATCTCGCGGCCCCTGCGGTCTTCCGTTACTGCCGCCTCCATCGTAACATGGGCCGCTGGTGGCACGCGCCACGGCGGCGGAGACGAGCCACGAAGTGCGGTCTTTCGCGAGTGCTTGAGCCGGCTCGCCGAGCGAGTTCGCCCGCTGGCGAAACGCAGAGTGATTTGTGCAAGGCCGCACGCAGACGCCGAATCCGGGACGACGATGCCTGAGCGAGTGTTGGTGGTTCCGAGAAGGGATTTGCTTCCCGACGCGGACGCCGGGCATGGAGCGAGCCGCTCCAGTGGTGGAGAACTCTGCGGCTTTCGCGCCCTCCGCGACGGGGAGGCTCGCGAGGACCTCGCGGCGCGCCTGCGTGGAGCGCGCTACGTGCTGCGCGACGCGGCGGAGGACGATCCGAGCCTGAAGCAGTTGATTCCGTATGCCGTCGTCGTGCGCCGGCCCCCGGCCGCGACGCCGGAAGGACCGATAAGCCGCGACGGGCTCGCAGGCCTCGACGGCGACGTCTTTCTGATGCGCCGTACCCGCGGGGGCTCGGAGTCGCGCCTGTGGGATTTGCACTCGATCGGCGTCGGCGGGCACGTGAATCCGGTCGACGGCGATCCCGTGAGCCCCGGATCGAACGTCGAGACCATCGTCGAGGCGGCCCTGCGGCGCGAGATCGACGAGGAGCTCGTGGGCGCCGGCGGGGCGCAGCTGCGGCTCGTCGGCTGCCTCAACGACGATTCCAACGCGGTCGGCCGCGTCCACTTCGGCCTCGTGTACCTGTGTGAGGTCGGCGTGCTCGAGGCGAACGGACAAGACGTCGCCGTCCGCGAGACCGACCAGCTCGAGGGCGAGTTCGTTCCGGTGACGAGCTTGGCCCAGCGGCGTGAGACGATGGAGTCTTGGTCGGCGCACCTCGTCGATGGCCTGTGTGCGGAGCGCGAGGCTCCGTCGGCCTCGCAGCGGGTCGCGCCGCCAGAATCGTGAGGGGAAGGCCGCGATGGCACGGCGAGACAAACCCACGGTTCCGATCGCTCCGAAAGCTGCCGGAGCGCGGCTCTCCTTGTACCTCCGCTGCCTCGAGAGCCTCGAGAGAGGCGGGGAGACCACGACGTCGTCCCGCGAGCTCAGCGCGGCCCTCGGTATCACGGCAGCCCAGGTGCGCAAGGACCTCGGTTACTTCGGCCAGTTCGGGTATCCCGGCCTGGGATACAAGATCCCGCAGCTGATCGGCGAGCTGCGCGCCATCCTCGGCACCGACCGGAACTGGAATGTCGCGCTCGTCGGTATCGGTCACCTGGGCTCCGCGCTGGCGCGCTACCGAGGCTTCGAACGCCAGGGGTTCTCGATCACTGCGCTCTTCGACGAGAGTCCGGCGCTCGTCGGCACGGACGTGGGCGGCCGAAGCGTGCGTCCGCTCGACGCGCTGCACGAGACGGTCGAACGCGAGGAGATCCAGCTGGGCATCGTCGCGGTGCCGGCGGATTCCGCCCAGCACGTGGCCGATCTTCTGGTCGAAGCCGGCATCCGCGGCATCTTCAACTTCGCGCCGGCGGTCCTGAATCTGCCGGATCACGTCGGCTACGTCTCGATCGACCTGGCGGTTCAACTCGAGCAGCTGACCTTCTTCGTGCGCCAGCAGGCCGCGCGTCAGACCGACGCAGCCAGCGTCGAGGACGACCCGGACGACCGCCCGCTGGAAGGGCGCTAGGGTGGTCCGTGGTAGCCGCTCCGCGGCGCCCGATGTCGTGGCGAGAAAAGGGGATCGGGCAGCTTTCAAATCCTTTGACAGCCGCCCTGGGCATGGATATAGTCCCCTGTTTTCCCGGTACCCGGTGGTGTAATTGGCAACACCGCAGGTTTTGGTCCTGCTGTTCCAGGTTCGAGTCCTGGCCGGGTAACCAGGCCGGAGCCGGGCAGCCGAGCCGAGCTTCCGCTTCCACGAGACCGGGTCGAGCGAAGTCTTTCGATCGCCCCGATTTAGCGCGTTTTCGAGATGTTGACACTGGTCGTCCTGGCCGCGGGCAAGGGGACGCGTATGCGCTCCGAGCTCCCGAAAGTGCTCCACCCCCTGCTCGGGATGCCGCTCATCGAGTACGCGTTCGAGAAGGGCGACGCGTTGGGCGTCGATCGCCTCGTCGCGGTCATCGGGCACGGTCGCGAGCGGATCCAGGCGCAGTACGACGACCGCGATGTCGTCTGGGCGATCCAGGACCAGCAGCTCGGCACCGGCCACGCCGCGCACGTCGGAGTCGAGGCGTTCTTCGCGTCGGTCGACGACGAGGGCGCGGATGACGCGGACGTCCTGATCGTCAACGGCGACCTGCCCGTCCTGGACCCCGACACCCTGCGCGCCATGGTCGCGCACCACGACGACTGCGGGGCTGACCTGACGGTCATGACCTGCGACAAGGGCGACTACCCGTTCGGCTTCGGACGGATCGTCCGGGGCGTGGACGGGGAGTTCCAGGACATCGTCGAGGAGTCCGACGCGGACGAGCAGACGCGGACCATCCCGGAGGTCAACGTCGGCACGTATCTCTTCAAGGCCGGCGTCTTCCGCGAGTTCTACCAGAAGATCGGCACCGACAACGAGCAGGGCGAGTACTACCTGACCGACGTCGTCGTCGAGACGGCCCGCGCGGGTCGCAAGGTCGAGACGTTCGAGGTCGAGGACGAGGAAGAGACCGCGCAGGTCAATAGCCAGCGCGAGCTCGCCGAGGTCACGGCCCTCTTGCGCGAGCGCATGGTCGCGTGGTACCTCGAGTCGGGCGTCAAGATCGACGACCCGTCGAGCGTGTACATCGAGCGCGGCGTCACGATCGCGCCGGGTGCGCATCTGGCGCCCTTCTGCGTCCTGCGCCGCGGCGTCGAGATCGGTCCCGGTTGCGAGGTCGGCCCGTTCGCGCACCTGCGACCGGGAACGACGCTCGAGGACGGCGCGAGCGTCGGCAACTTCGTCGAGGTCAAGAATTCGACGCTCGGCAAGGACAGCAAAGCCAGGCACCTGACGTACATCGGCGACGGCGATGTCGGCGCGGACGTCAACGTCGGCGCCGGGACGATCTTCGCGAATTACGACGGCAACAAGAAGCACCGCACGGTCGTGAAGGACCGCGCCTTCATCGGTAGCGGCACGATTCTGGTCGCGCCGGTGACGGTCGGCACGGAGGCGTCCACCGGTGCCGGCGCAGTGGTGTTGCGCAATCGGGATGTCGCCGACGGCGATGTCGCGGTCGGCGTGCCCGCGCGCAGTCTGAAATCGACCCGCGAGAAATAGCACGGGCTGCGCAGCCCGAATCGAGAAACCCCGAGAACACCGGCGCCGCAGGCCCGAGAACGAGAACACGAGCGGAGACGACGTCATGGAAGAGTTCGTACTGAAGGCCGAGATGCGATCCGACTTCGGATCGAAGGCGGCGCGGCGCCTGCGCAACGAAGGGCGCCTGCCCGCGAACGTCTACGGGCACAAGGAAGACAATGTCGCGGTGACGCTCGACGCCAGCGAGTTCCTGCACTTCTTCGAGGCCGGTCACCGCATGGCCGTGATCGACGTCGAAGGCAAGCAGGAGCACAGCGTCGTCAAGGAGGTCCAGTACGACGGCATGGGCTCGCACCTGCTGCACGTCGACTTCACCCGGATCGGCCGCGACGAGCGCATCCAGATGGCGGTCGCGATCGAGACCTTCGGCGCGCCGAAGGGGCTCTCCGGCGGCGGCGTCCTCGACGTTCCGCACCACGAGCTGCGCCTCGAGGGCCCGGCCCGCGCGATTCCGGAGCACATCGAGCTGAACATCGAGGAGCTCGGCGTCGGCGACTCCATTCGCATTCGGGATATCCAGGCCCCGGAGGGTTGCGACGTCCTCGGCGATCCGGACGACGTCGTGGTCATCGTCCACGTGCCGCGCGGCAAGGCCGTGGGCGAGGGCGAGGAAGAGGCCGCGCCGACCGAGCCCGAGGTCATCGGCCGGACGGCCGATGGCGAGTCTTCGGAGGACGCAAGCTGAAGTGTATCGTCGGTCTCGGCAATCCGGGCCGGAAGTACGCGGGCTCGCGGCACAACATCGGCTTCGACGTAGTCGAGTTGTTCGCGGAGCGCGAGGGCTTCGACGCGCCGAGACGCAAGTTCAAGGCCATCTACCGCGAGCGCGTGCTGCCGCTCGCGGGCGGTGGTGAGAAGGTTTATCTGGTGCGACCGCAGACTTACATGAACCTCAGCGGTCACGCGGTGCGTGACTTCCTCGGCTACTTCGGTCAGTCGACGGGCGACGACCTGCAGGAGAACCTGCTGGTGGTCCACGACGACCTCGACCTGCCGGAGGGCAAGCTGCGGTTCCGCGCGCGCGGGTCGGCGGGCGGTCACCGGGGAATCCAGTCGATCATTCAATGCCTCGGCCATGGCCGCTTCGCGCGTTTGAAGATCGGCGTCGGGCGCCGAGACGGGTCCGTCGTGACGGACTACGTGCTCGAGAAGGTCGACGCCGCGACTCGCGATGTGCTCCAGCGCGCAGCCGAGCTCGGCGCGACGTCCCTGTCGAGCTGGCTCGACGATGGAGTCGAGGCGGCCATGCAGCGCTACAACCCGGACCCCGCCGGCGAGGCGGACTGATGCGGTCCGGTCATGGAACGAACGTGTCCGGGAGCGGCAGGGTTTCTTGCCGAGCGTCCCGGTTTCTTGGTAGAAGCGGTTACGAGTAATCCTACGATCCAGCCCGGGATTCAGCCCGGGCTTCCCGTCGATCCGCACTCCAGCAGCGCGGTCGCGGGATCCGAGGAGGTACGGTTTGAGACTCTACGAAGGACTTTTTCTGTTTGACGCGAACCTGGCCTCGCGTGATTGGCCGGGGATCGAGAAGCATGTCGAGGATCTTCTCAAGCGCTGCTCGGGCAAGCTCGTCTACAGCGAGCGTTGGCCGGATCGCAAGCTGGCGTACGAGATCAGGAATTGCAGGAAGGGTACGTACTACCTAACCTACTTCAATGCTCCCCCCGAGGGAGTCGCCACGTTGCGCCGCGATTGCCAGCTCTCCGAGCGGGTCTTGAGGGTGATGGTGACCTGCAACGAGCACACCGAAGAGTTGCTCGAGCAGCGCCGCGCGCGCGCCGAGGCGAGCGAGCAGGAGAGCGACGCGAAGGAAAGCGCCGCCGCTGCGAAGTCGGAAGCTCCCGCAGAGGTGAAGGCGGCCGAGCCGGTTGCCGCCGAGCCCCCAGCGGAAGCGACGCCTGCGCCGAAGCCCGAGGGGGGCGCGGCGGAGTAGTCCGCGGCGCGGTCCGCGCCGCGTTGTCGTGAAGTAGAGGACTGGCTGACGAGGGTCGTCACTCAGTGCTGCAATCGGCAGCACTCAGGGTCGCCGCAGGACGAACGGAATCCCCAGGCCTCGACGCGCGGCCGCCGTGGTCCGGGACCGGGAGCGCGGGAGTTCGTGCTTCCCAGCAGGCCAACGGGCTGCTGACTCAAGAGCCGAGAGGCGGCCGCGCCGAGCAAGGAGACGGTCATGTCGAACCTGAACAAGGTCCTGCTGATGGGGCGCCTGACCCGCGATCCGGAACTGCGGTACACGCCGCAGGGAACGGCGGTGACGGACATCGGTCTGGCGATCAACCGGACGTGGACGGACAATGGCGAGCGACGCGAGGAGGTCACCTTCGTCGACGTCACCGTCTGGGGGAAGCAAGCGGAGATCCTCCAGCAGTACAAGCGCAAGGGCGATCCGCTGTTCGTCGAGGGGCGACTGCGGCTCGATTCCTGGGAGAGCCAGGACGGCCAGAAGCGCAGCAAGCTGAAGGTCGTGTGCGACAATTTCCAGTTCATCGGCAACCGCGGCGGCGGAGACACGGGCGGCGGCGGCGCGCCGCAGGGCTCGTATTCCGCTGGCGGTGCGCGTCCAGCGGTCAGCGAGCCCGCTCCGCCTCCGGCCGGCTACCAGCAGCAGTACGAGTACCAAGCTGGTTCGCAAGGCTCCGGCGGCGAGAGCCCGGTCGACGACGCCGAGATCCCGTTCTGATCAACTGCCGGCCATTCCGCTCGGCGCGGAAGGCCGGTTCTGAGTGCCGGATTTCACGATTGCATGATGATTTCGTGAAGTCCGGCACTGAAACTCATCCCCCGGGCGGAGCCGAGCTCACGGCTCTACCCGGGCAATCAACGTTCTTGCCGGGTCGGAACTCCCGGCCGCGGAGACGACCATGAGACTGCTGCTACAACGGAATATCGAGAAGCTCGGCAAGATCGGCGACATCGTCGAAGTCGCGGCCGGGTACGGGCGTAACTTCCTGCTGCCGCAAGGCTTCGCTGTCGAAGTGACGAAGGACAACCTGCACCGCTTCGAGGGCATGAAGCGACGCCTGCTCGCCCTCGAGGAGGAGACGAAGCAGAAGTTCCAGGTGCTCGCGAAGGAGCTCGAGAAGGCCTCCTGCACGATCATCGCGAACGCGAGCGAGGAAGGTCACCTCTACGGGTCCGTCGCTGCGCGCGACATCGCGAAGCAGTACGCCAGCGAGGGGCTCGAGATCGAGCCGAAGTGCATCCTCCTCGAAGAGCCGATCAAGGAGCTCGGCATCTACAAGGTGCGCATTCGCTTGCACCCCGAGGTCGAGTGCGAGGCCAAGGTCTGGGTCGTCAAGGGCGATGACTCCCAGGATGGGGCCGCGATGCAGGTGGCTGGCGAGGAGGCCGGCGACGACGGCAACGACGTCGCGTCGTACGAGTGAGCGACCGCAAGCTCCCGCACTCTGTCGAGGCGGAGCAGAGCGTCTTGGGAGCGCTTCTCGTCGACTGCGAGGCCGCGAGCGGCGTCTTCCAGGTTCTCAGCCAGGACGATTTCTACAGCCCCCGGCACGCGAAGATCTTCGAGGCGCTGCGGCGGCTGTACGATCAGCGCAGCACCGTCGACGAGGTGCTGCTCGCGGACGAGCTGGAGCGCTGCGGCGACTCGGAGGCGGCCGGCGGGCTGCCGTATCTCGAGGAGCTCATCGAGCGCCTGCCGATCGCGGCCAACGCCGAGTATTACGCGGAGATCGTGCGTCAGAAGTCGATCCTCCGCGCGCTGATCGGCAAGTGCAGCGAGGTCGTCCAGGGCGTCTACGAGTCCGATCAGCCCGCGCAGGAGCAGCTCGATCAGGCCGAGCATCTGATCCTCGAGATCGGCCGCCAGGGCACGGGGCGCGACTTCGTGCCGATCCAGGAGATCATCGACGAGCAATTCGAGCGGCTCGACTCGAGCGGCGACGACGAGCGGACGGTGATGACGCACTTCACCGACCTCGACCAGAAGACCACCGGCCTGCACCCCGCCGAGCTGATCATCGTCGCCGGACGCCCGAGTATGGGCAAGACGACGTTCTGCATGAACGCCGTGCTCAACGCCTCGCTCGACGGCAAGACGATCGCGGTCTTCAGCCTGGAGGTCTCGCGGGACCAGCTGGTGCAGAACCTGCTGTGCAGCTTCTCCAGAGTCGACGCGACCCGCCGCCCGCCGCGAACGCAGTCGAACGAGGACAGGCAGAAGCAGAAAC
>CAYMRB010000306.1:0-12435 GCA_964392615.1 uncultured Planctomycetia bacterium
CGACTCCGCCCCCGACTCCGACCCCGCCACCGCTCCCGCCCTCCCATCCCGCGCCGCTTGCCGCTACACTGCTCGTTTGCCAGGAACCGATCGACTCGCCGCCATTTCCCTATGCCCGACGACCGCCCCCAGCCTCAGATCCTCGGTGACTTCGAGATACTCGGCGAGCTCGGTCGTGGCGGCATGGGCGTCGTGTACGCGGCGCGGCAGACCTCGCTCGGGCGGCCCGTGGCGGTCAAGGTGCTGTCGCGGATGTCTGGGCTGAGCACGACGTCCATCGAGCGCTTCCACCGCGAAGCGCAGGCCGCGGCTCGTCTGCAGCACACGAATATCGTCCCGATTCATACGAGCGGCGAGTCGGACGGAGTCTACTTCTACGCGATGGAGCTCGTCGAGGGGCCGTCGCTCGATCGAGTCATCGAGAGCCTTGGCGACGCGTCGACGTTCGAGGCTGCCGTGCGCTTGGCTCGACCTCTGGTGAACGCGTACGGCTCGACGTGCGACGCGACCATGACCGACACGCGCAAGCTCGCCGAGCGTCGCGGCGAGACTCCCGTCAAGGTGCCCGGGAAGGGGCGGCCGCCGACGGATCGGGCATACTTCGACACGGTCGCGCGTGTGATCGCGGAGGTGGCCGAGGCGCTCGCGTTCGCTCACGAGCACGGGGTCGTCCACCGCGATATCAAGCCGTCCAATCTCCTCGTCGGTACCGACGGGCAGCTGAACATCACGGACTTCGGCCTCGCGCGCGGCGCCGACGAGGCCACTCTGACCGGCAGCGGCGAGCTGCTCGGCTCGCCGGTGTACATGTCGCCGGAGCAGCTCCGGTCCGAGCGTGGCGAGGTCGATCACCGCACCGATATCTACTCGCTCGGCGCGACGTTCTTCGAGCTGCTGACGCTCGAGCGGCTGTTCCCGGGCAAGTCGATCGAGGAGATCATCGGTCGCATCCTGATCGACGAGCCCCGCTCGCCGCGGCGGGTTCATCCGGCCGTGCCGCTCGATCTCGACACGATCTGCCTCAAGGCGGTCGCACACGATATGGACCGGCGCTACCAGAGCGCCGGCGAGATGGCCGAGGATCTTCGCAGCTGGCTCGACCACCGTCCGATCCGCGCGCGACGCGTCGGCCCCGTGGGACGCGCGGTGAAGTGGACCCGCCGCCGACCGACGCTGGCCGCGCTCATCGTGACGCTGGTCGTCGCCGTCGGAGTGACGTCGTTCCTCATCGCGCGCCTGGTGCGCAGCGAGCAGGAGTTGGTGCGCAGCGAGCAGCAGGTCGCGCAGTTCATCCGCGAGCTCGAGAACGGTGGGCGCGAGGTTTATCGCAAACGAGGCGAGATCGCGGCAGCGTGCGAGATTCGCGCCGGCATGGCGATCGCGGACATCGGGGCCGGAACGGGCCTGTTCACGCGCCTCTTCGCGTCGAAGGTCGGGCCCGCGGGCAAGGTGTTCGCTGTCGACATCGAGGCGTCCTGCGTGACTCACATCGAGCAGGTCTGGCGTGACATGAAGAGCCGCGACGAGAACATAGGTCACGTCGAGGGAGTCTTGTGCGACGACCGGTCCGTGGGGCTCGAGGAGGCGTCCATCGACCTCGCGTTCGTCTGCGATACCTATGCGTACTTCAAGCACCCGCGCGATACGATGGCTTCCTTGTGGAGCGCGCTGCGGCCCGGCGGTGAACTCGTCATCGTGCACGTTGCGGAGGAGGGAGTCGCGGCAGCCCGCGACGTGAGCGCCGAGATCTCCGCGATGGGATTCGAGCCCGTGCCGAACGACGCGGCGCCGAAGCAGCCCGACCTCCAGAGCGGGCGTTTCCTGCGCTTCCGGAAGGCTCCGGTCTGAGCAGACCCGACCAGCATGACGGCCGAGAGCTTCACGACGACCGACTCCTTCGCGACTCGACGGCTCTCCGGGGGCCGCATCAAGACGGTCGTCGGTGTGGCGGCGCTCGTGGCTCTCGTCGCAGGCTCCGCTCACGCCGAGACCATCGCCGATTCGATGACGGATTGGTCGACGCGTGGCGAGCAAGGCGCGCGCGGATGGTTCTGCGGGTACTGGCAGCGCTCGAACGACGCCGACGACGCGTTCGAGCCGGATGAGTTCGTGCCTTTCGCGAACTCCGTCGGGCCGGACGGTGGGGCCGTCGCGCCTGACGGCAATCACTGGACCGGCACTCGCTGGGACCTGACGAGTGCGGCGTCCGCTCCGTGGACGACTCTGGGCCGCGAAGATTCGCATCCGAACGGTCGCCACAGCGCGCTGGGCGAGCACTGGGTCGTGCGGCGGTGGATCGCCGATCGGTCGGGAGCCGTCGCTATCCGCTGGCACGTTCGGAAGAACAACCTCCGCGGGACGGGCGTCACCGGGCATCTGTTCGTCGAAGGCGTTCTGGTCGACAGCGCGTCGATCGACGGTGACGACGGCGTCGGCGTGTACCGCGACTGGTACGTCGTGCTCGCCTCGGGCGATCGCGTCGATCTCGCGCTCGATCCGACCGGTCCGACCGGCGATCGCTCGGAGGGGTCTGACGGTTCGGCGATGCGCTTGACGATACGCGACGACATCCCGCCCGACGCGACGAATCGTTCGCTGCTCGCGGATTCCCTCCTCGACTTCTCGGCCCGCGGCGTGCAAGGCGCGCGCGGCTGGACGTACGGGTACTACGACCAGCGTCTCGACGTCGCGCTCGGCATCTCCACCGGCTACGACCCCGAGGACTTCGTCCCGTTCCTCCGCGATGGCACGGATACGTTGAGCGCGGCGAATCACTGGGACGGCACCAAGTGGGACCTCGAGGACAACGCGGCGAGCAGCGACGGTCCGTGGACGCAGATCACCGCGGACGGCGCTCACCCGGCGGCGAACTTCGGGACGGAACCGGAGATCCACTGGGCCGTGCGGCGGTGGACCTCCGCGGTCGATGGCGCGCTCGACATCAGCGGGACGGTCGCCAACGCGGCCCCGGCTGGCGACGGCACGATCGCCCGGATCTTTCGCGCCGGCGAGGAGATCCTGACCGTGCCGACGAACGGTGTCACGACGACCTACTCCGTGCGCGTCGACGTGCGCCGCGGCGAGCCGATCGACTTCGCCGTCGACTCGGACGGGCGAGGCCTCTTCGACCGTGACCTGCCCCTGTCGCTCGGCTTCATCGACGGTGGGGCCGACTCGACCCGGTTCACCGCGCGAGTCCACGCGGAGGTGCCGTTCGACGCCGGTGGCGACGACCACGAGTTTCGCCGCGGCGACGTCGACCGGAGCGGCGCGGTCGACCTGACGGACGGCGTCGCGATCCTGGGGGCCCTGTTTCGAGGGGCTGGCGATCTGTCCTGCGAGGACGCCGCGGACTCGAACGACAGCGGCGGCGTCGACCTGTCGGACGCTGTCGCGATCTTCAACTGGCTGTTTCTCGGGGGCGCCGAGCCGCCGCGGCCCGGGCCGGCGGGCTGCGGGCCGGATCCGACCCCGGACGAGCTGACGTGCGCAGCCGGCAGCTGTCTCTGATCCGCTCGCCGCGGACGAGGCGTCCCCGCTGGTGCTGGCGGCCGGATGCTGTCGAAGGCTTGCAATCTGGGGCGCATTCGGCCAACCTCTGCGCTCTGCGGGACCTATCGGCCGAATCGCATGTTTTTCGAAGGCACCGAGAAGAAGCTCGAGGTCGTCACCTCTGCGCCGTCGCCATCGTTGCGGGCGCTCGGCCCCGGCCGCTGGGGCGAGATTGTCGGTCGCGCGGGTGCGGCGGTTCTGAGCACGGTCTCCGGGGATCGCGGCGACGCGTACTTGCTTTCCGAGTCGAGCCTGTTCGTCTTCGACCACCGCGCGCTGATCATCACGTGCGGCCAGACGAACCTGCCCCTGGCTCTGCTGGAACTCCTCGAAGACGTGCCGGAGGAGTCGATCGAGATGCTCTTCTACGAGCGCAAGAACGAGGTCTTCCCGCACGGCCAGTCGACGAGCTTCTTTGACGACGCGGCGCGCATCGGGTCGCGGCTGCCGGGAACGGCGCGGTGCTTCGGCGACGCAGACGAGCACCATCTCTATCTCTGGAGCCTCGAGCGCGACGGCGCTCCGCCAGATGGCTCGAGCATTCTGGCCGACGGTGACACGACGCTCGAGATCCTGATGTACGGCCTCGGCGAGGACATTCGGCGCGTCTTCCACACCGATCCGGCGTCCCGGCGCGACGCGATTCGCGATCGCCTGCGGCCGGATCGAATGCTCGCCGGTTTCCGGACGATCGATTGGCTGTTCGATCCCGTCGGATACTCGTTGAACGCGCTGCGTGGCGACGAGTATTTCACGATGCACGTCACTCCGCAGGCGATCGGCTCCTACGCGAGCTTCGAGACCGGTCGTGCCTTCGCGTCGCAGGCGGAGCTCGACGACTGCGTGCGTCGGGTCGTCGAGGTGTTCGAGCCCCGATCGTTCGACGTCGTGCTCTTCACGCGCGGCGTCGACCGCGAGGTGCGGTGCGAGGGCCTGATCGAGCGGCGCCGCGTCCGCGATGATCTTCCCGGCGGCTATCGCGCGGAGTTCGTCACGTTTCAGCGCGAGCGCGTCGGCGTCGAGCGTGCCGTCCAGCTGCCGGTGCCGTCGTCGTCGACCGAGGGGCCGGCATGAGCGGCTCGAGCGACTGGATCGAGGAGGAGCACCGCGGCATCCTCCGTACGGGCTTTCGCGTCAGGCGACGGCTCCTCGACGAGCGCAGCGACTTTCAGCGCATCGAGGTCGTCGACACGCGGGGCTTCGGTCGCATGCTGTTCAACGACGGCGTCGCGATGATCAGCGAGCGCGACGAGTTCGTCTATCACGAGATGATCGCGCACGTGCCGCTCTTCGTGCATCCCGGAGCGCGGCGTGCGTTGGTGATCGGCGGCGGCGACGGAGGCACGGTTCGCGAGATCTTGCGGCATCCGACGATCGAGCACTGTCGCCTCGTCGAGATCGACCGCCTGGTCGTCGACGCCTGCCGTGAGCACATCCCGTTGACGGCCGCGGCTCTGGACGACGATCGCGTCACGGTGACGATAGACGACGGTGTTCGGTTCGTCGCCGACACGGACGAACGCTACGACCTTGTCGTGGTCGACTCGACCGACCCGATCGGTCCCGGCGAGCCGCTTTTCGGGCCCGCGTTCTACGCGGGTGTCGATCGAGTCCTCACGGACGACGGGATCGTCGTGTCGCAGGCCGAGTCGCCGTTTCACGAGATGGACGCGCAGCGTTCGCTGCTGGGCATCCTCGCCGGGCGCTTCGCGACCGTGCGCGTCTACAACTACGCGAACCTCACCTATCCCACGGGGCTCTGGTCGTTCTCGCTCGCGACGCGCAAGCGCATGTGCCCCGTGCGCGACCTCGACTCCGAACGCGTCCGGCGAAGCGGCCTCGAGTTTCGCTACTACTCCGCGGACGTCCACCGCGCTGCGTTCGCCCTGCCGGCGTTTCAGGAGAGAGCCGTCGCGGAGATCGTGACGCCGCCGCGGTAACGGCGGACCGTCGAGTCAGCAGCCCTCGAACGACAGGCAATCCAGCTCGTCGGGGGTCGGATCGATGCCGCAATCCGTCGGTCCCGGAGCGGGCGGTGCGTCGCCGCCCGAGAACAGGAATAGGAACGTCCCGACCGCATCGGTGAGCTCGATGCGCCCGTTGTCGTCCGTGTCGGCCGCGTCGCGGCACGCCGGCACCTCGCCGCCCGTGAAGAGGAAGTTCAGGGTGCGGATACCGTCCGTGAGCTCGAGCGAGCCTCGCGTGTCGGAATCGCCGCGCAGGAAGCGCGGCTCGTCGTCGATCTCGAGCGGCGTCAGCGAGATCTCGACCTCCGGCGGGCCGCCGGGAATCTCGATGCCGATCTCGTCGAGGAAGCCGACGCGGAAGTTGTGCTCGCCTCCGCCGTCGAAGACCTTGACCAGCAGCGTGTGCTCGCCTTCGGTCAGCAGGACGCCGCCGAGGTCGGGGAACTCGGCCGGCGTGTCCTGGTACGTGCGGTTGAGCGCGCCTCGCGAGCGGTTGTTCGCGTGCAGCGTCGCTCCGTCGAGGAGGACGTGCACCGAGTCGTCGCTCGACACGCCGAAGTTCAGCACGACGTCCTCGTCGACGCGCAGGTACGCAAGCGCGTACGTCATGACCTCGTCGAAGCCGCCATAGATCGAATCGAAGTCGATGCGGTCGTCCGCGTCGTCGAGATCGGTCCACTCGATCCACGTCGGGACACCGCCGGGGTTGCGATCGAACAGATTGTCGGCGAGGCCGGTGCTCGCGGCCGCGCCGCCATAGTCCGGCTCGATCGTGTCGCCGGCTTCGGGCCGGACGTCCCGTTCGGTCGTCTCGCCGTCGGTGAGGTAGTCCCGGATGATCTCCGCATCGCCGGGTGCTGCGCCGTTGACCTCGCGCGTGAACTGACCGAGGATCAACCAGTGCTGGATGCTGCCGAAATCGCTGATCGGCGCGGTCGACGCGGTCGGCACGGCGCGGAGCTCGCCGCCCGTGGGGAATACAAAATCGCTGCCCGGTTCCTGGACCTCGCCGGAGAGTACGACGGGCGAATCGCCGGCCGCGGTGACGGTGTAGCGGAGGCTCGTGGGTGGATCTCCCGTCGGGTCGAGACTCCAGCTCACGGTCGTGCCGTCGATGGCGCCGTCGGCTTCCGCCGCCGTGATCGTCCAACCCGCGGGGACGGTCTCGACGACGGTCACGCGGCCAGCCGCGTCGCAGATGCCCGCCTCGCGCCACGAGCCAATCGTCAACGTCACGTCGTACTGAGCGTCGGCCTCGAAGAGCGAAGCCTGCCGCCCTTCGACAGAGGCCCTCGGCTCCCAGAGCTCGCGTTGCACCGTCACCGCGGGCTCCGGACAGCCGGTGATCTCGGTCAGCATCAGGTCGTCGAGGCGACACGTCGCGCCGGGTTGCTGGTCGCCGTCGATCGAGGTGCCGAAGATGACCTCGACCGCGTTCTCGGGGTCGAGCGTCTGCGGCGTGTGATCCAGTCCGTCGGGGTCGACGAGCGACAGCATCTGGGTCTCGGGAGGGTCGTCGTCGTCGGGCCACAGCCTGGCGGTCAGAAGCACCGGGCCGCCGTCGTCATCTCCCTGGGCGCCGATCTCGAGCCAATACCACTGTCCGGCCACGACCGGGAACGGCGTCTCGATTCGCGCGAACCCGTCGGTGGCGTTTGGCCAATCGTCGTGCGGGACGGTCGTGTGGCAGCTGGTGAACTCCGCGGCGGCCAGTGCACCGTTCGGGCGCTCGGCGTCGGAGAGCTCCGGGAACACCGCGAACGCGTAGCCGCGCTCGAGGTCCGCACGGAACTGAGGGACGGTGTCGTCGGCCTCGCCTCGACCGCGCACGTAGACGAGCAGCTCGTTGACGCTCTCGAGGTTGATCCGCACGAGCAGGCGGTAATTGCCCGAATCCGGAAACAGCCCGTCGATCTCGTCCGGGAACATGCTGAAGAGAGTCAGGCCTGCGAACTCGTCGTTGGTGACCAGGAGCTCGCCCGAGTCGACCCGGATGTCGCCGGAGGGATACGGCTCGCCGCACAGATCGATCGCGCCGAGGCCGGTCGGGTTGAAGAAGTAGACGAGGTCGTCATCGCTTTCGAACTCGAGCTCGAGGAACGGATCCTGCGAGCGGAGAGCCGGTGCGATACCGAGCAGCAGACACACGACGAACAGCCGTCGTACGACTTGGCGCGCGAGCAGTGCGTTGCAGGACATTCGGACCCTCCGCGGGATTCCCGCCGTTCTCCCTATGATCACCCATGCCCGAGTTTAGGGGAGGAGGGCGGGAAGCGGCAATCGATTTCGGGCATGGGGCTGGCCGGGGAAGCCTCAGCGGAGCCTTCGGCCACCGCTGGCGTGACGTCGGTCGATCGGTGACAATGCGCCGCAGTGTCGGGGACGCGACGATTCGGGAGCTAAGCATGACGCAACGACGGAATCCTGGTGCATGCTGCCCACGAGGCTTCGGCCTGGCCGCGGCGATTCTCGTCGCCGCGAGCGTCCCGAGCCTCGTGCGCGCCGACGGAATCCAGCTGCCGTCGAGCAGCTGCACGAAGCCGCTCCTCGCGGCCTGCTCGAAGGTTCACGAGGCGAAGGGCTTGAAGGTTCGGGTGTCGTACGTGGACGACGCGTACCTGTACCGGCTGTGTCGCGGCATCGACGAGCTGCGCTCGAAGGACCTCGTCGGCAAGGAGCTAGAGAAGGCGCTGGTCTCGGTGCGGCGCCGGGCGCGGCTGTCGCGTGGTCGCGCGGTCTTCGTCGTCTCCCTCGAGACGAGCTCCTCCGATCGTACCTACTGGTTCCTCCAGAACGCAGTCGCCAAGCACGTCCGCGTGCGCACGGTCGTCAAGACGGGCAAGAAGGCGGGAAGAGCGTCCAAGAAGACCGTTCAGATGCTCGACGCGCCGAAGGTGAAGGTACAGAAGTGGCGTATCTGGGAAAGCCGGCCCGATCCGCCCAAGGGCGCGATCAAGTTTCGCAATCCGTACCACACGCGGAAGCTCGGCCGCTTCGACAAGCTCGCATTCGGCGTCCTCGCGAAGTGGACGAAGGCCGATCGCGACACGCGCGTCGAGGTCGCGCTGGCGGGCTTGGCGCGCCAGACCGCAGCCGACCGGAGCGACCGCGGAGTCGATCTGAAGCGGCGTCACGTGTCCTGCTCGAACTTCCGCGACCTGGTCCTTCGAGATATCGTGCTATCGTTCGACCTCGCGGCTTGGAAGCTGCCGAAGGAGATCGCCGACCTCGAGACGCTCTTCAAGCGAATCGAGGCGCTGTAGTGCCGTTCGAGTCTCGCCGTCACCCACCGCAACGAAGACCTCGACCGATGCCGATCGCGTTTCGCTGCCGCTCGTATTGCCTCGCCGCCCTCGCGGTTCTTCTGTTTGCCCCGCAGCTCATCGCGGACGAGTGGCCGCAATGGCGCGGCCCGCGTCGCGACGGCGTGTGGCGCGAGACCGGGATCGTCGACAAGCTCCCGGAGAAGCTCCGCTACCTGTGGCGCACGCCGATCGGCGCTGGCTACGCGGGCCCCGCGGTCGCCGGCGGTCGCGTGTACGTGACGGATCGCGTTCTCGGCGACGGGGAGAGCAATCCGGACGACCCGTTCGCTCGCACGGCGGTGGGCGGCCAGGAACGGGTCCTGTGCCTCGATGTGGCAACCGGCAAGGAGATCTGGAAGCACGTCTATCCGTGTCGGTATGCGGTCGGCTATCCCGCCGGCCCGCGCGCGACGCCGACCGTCGACGACTACCGCGTCTACACGCTCGGCACGATGGGCGATCTCTACTGCCTGAGCACGGCCGACGGCAAGGTGCACTGGAAGAAGAACTACGTCGAGGACTTCGGCACCGAGATCAACGTGTGGGGCATGAGCTCCGCTCCGCTCGTCGACGGAGTCAGGCTGATCGCGGTCGTCGGCGGGCAGCCGAACAGCGGCGTCGTGGCGTTCCACAAGCGCACCGGCGAGGTGATCTGGCGGGCGCTCGACCTCGACGATCCGGGTTATTGCCCACCGGTGATCTTTCATGCGGGCCGCCGGCGTCAGCTCATCGTCTGGACGCCGAAGGAAGTCGTGTCGCTCGCCCCGGAGACGGGCGCCGTGTACTGGCGCGAGCCGTTCAAGATCAACCACGCGCTGACGGTGCCGACGCCGATCTTCGACGAGAAGACGAGCCGACTGTTCGTGACCGCGTTCTACAACGGACCGATGATGTTCGAGCTCGCGCGCTCGAAGCCGACCGCGCGCGTGTTGTGGCGTGGCAAGAGCGACAGCGAACGCCGGACCGATGGTCTGCACGCGATCCTGTGCACACCGTTCTTCCATGACGACCACCTCTACGGCGTCTGCAGCTATGGTCAGCTTCGCTGCCTGGAAGCGGGCACGGGCAAGCGCGTGTGGGAGACGCGCGACGCGACCGGCGAGGGACGCTGGTGGAACGCGTTCCTCGTGCAGCACGAGGACCGGTTCTTCTTGCACAACGAGCAGGGCGATCTCATCATCGCGCGACTGTCTCCGCAGGGGTACGAGGAGATCAGCCGGGCGAAGTTGATCGAGGCGACACGGCCTGTCATGCGCCGGCGGGTCGTCTGGTCGCACCCCGCGTTCGCGCGGCGTAGCGTGTTCGCCCGCAACGACCACGAGATTGTCCGCGTCGACCTCGCGGCCCCATCGAAGTGAGCAACGGATACGAATCCACCGACGCCGCCGGGATCGCCCCGGGTCCGGCGGAGAGCGCAGCGGCGAGCGAATCGGACCGTCAACGTCGCTGGCGTGCGGTCCTGCTCGGCATCACCGGGGCGATCCTGGTGATCGGAGCCGTTCTGACGCCGAGCGCGGAGGCGACCGGAGTCTTCGGAACGCAGATCCCGAGCTTCTGCCTCGTCGGGAACTTGACGGAGTCCGGCTGCCCGGGCTGCGGGATGACGCGCTCGGTCTCGTTCGTCATGCACGGCGAGCTGCGGCAGGCGTTCGCCGCTCACCGCCTCGGCATCGGGGCGGCGGCGGTCTTTGCCGCCTCTGCGGCGTACCTCGCGGTCGCGCTCGTCCTCGACCGTCGTGGGCGGATCTCCTGGCGCAAGGAAAGGGCCGTGTTGCAGCTCGTCCTGTGCGTCGCCGCCGTAGCGCTCATCGTCAACTGGGCGATAAAGCGGTTCGGCCTCTGAGGCGACTCCGCGCTTCAACGGACTGTCACGCGGGCACGCGTACGAGCATGCCACGATCCGTGCTTCGGGCCCCCATCGAGAACGGCAATCCGGCGCGATGGCGGCCAGACACGCGTCGGCATGCGAGAACCATGCCCGGCGCCCGGACGTCGAGGCGCCCGGTTTCTCCTGCGGCTGGCGTGAAGGGCTGTTGACGCTCGCGATCAGAACACTACAGTGAGTGCGTTCCGACGCAGATGAGGAGCGCGAGCAAGGATGATCGCTAGAATCAGAGCTCTCTCGAGCTCGATCGGCAAGAAGCAGTTGATGGCCTTGACGGGGCTCGCGCTGTGCGGGTTTCTCGTCACGCACCTGGCGGGAAACTTCCTGCTGTTTCTCGGTCCTGCGGTGTTCGACGCGTACGCGGGCGGGCTAGAGTCACGACCCTGGCTGGTCATCCCGGCCGAGATCGTGCTGTTGGCGATCTTCGGGTGCCACCTCTACCTCGCACTGCGCGTGTCTCTCGAAAACCGCCGCGCGCGGCCGCGCCGATACGAGGTCTCCGGCAATCGCGGGAAGATCACGCTGGCGAGCCGGACGATGGTCTACTCGGGCATCGTGATCCTCGTCTTCATCGTGCTTCACGTCGCCCTGTTCAAGTTCGGTGAGCGGCCGACCGTGACCGTGGACGGCACGACCCACGAGGAGTCGCTGTACTGGCTCGTCGTCCGGACGTTCCAGAGCCCGTTCGCGCTCGTCTGGTATGTCGTCGCCGTCTGCGTCGTCGGGATGCACGTATTCCACGGCGTGCAGAGCGCGCTGCGTTCTTTCGGCCTGAACAACGCGAGGTTCGATCCGGTGCTGCAGTTCGTCTCGAGCGCGTTCGGCATCGCGATCGCACTCGGCTACAGCTCGCTGCCGGTCTTCATCCACCTCTTTGTCGTCTTCCCCCAGGCCCCGACTACCCCATGACACTCGACGCGAAGATCCCTGACGGCCCGATCGAGGAGAAGTGGGACCGTCATCGTTTCAACCTCAAGCTCGTCAATCCCGCCAACAAGCGCAAGTTCGACGTCATTGTCGTCGGCACAGGTCTCGCCGGGGCCTCCGCGGCCGCGTCGCTCGCCGAGCTCGGCTACAACGTCCGCGCGTTCTGCATTCAGGACAGCGCACGGCGTGCGCACTCGATCGCGGCGCAGGGTGGCATCAACGCGGCGAAGAACTACCAGAACGACGGCGACAGCATCTACCGGCTGTTCTACGACACGGTCAAGGGCGGTGACTATCGCGCCAGGGAGGCGAACGTCTATCGCTTGGCGCAGGTGTCGGTCGACATCATCGACCAGTGCGTCGCCCAGGGCGTGCCGTTCGCGCGCGAGTACGGCGGTTTGCTCGCCAATCGCTCGTTCGGTGGCGCCCAGGTGTCGAGGACGTTCTACGCTCGCGGGCAGACGGGTCAGCAGCTGCTGCTCGGAGCCTACAGCGCGCTGATGGCGCAGGTCGCCGCGAAGAAGGTGGAGCTGCACACGCGAACCGAAATGCTCGACCTTGTCGTCGTCGACGGACGGGCGCGCGGCATCGTGACGCGGAACCTCGTCACCGGCGAAGTGAAGTCGTGGTCCGCGCACTGCGTGCTGCTCGCGACGGGCGGCTACGGCAACGCGTTCTATCTGTCGACGAACGCCAAGGCGTGCAACGTCACGGCGGCATGGCGCGCTCACAAGCGCGGCGCCTTCTTCGCGAATCCGTGCTTCACGCAGATCCACCCGACGTGCATCCCGATTCACGG
>CAYMRB010000307.1:0-12406 GCA_964392615.1 uncultured Planctomycetia bacterium
GGGAGCTTGGCACCGTGCCCCCGGGACACAGTCCGGCGCGAAGCCACGAGGGAGCCCCCGGCGAGACGCAACTGCAAACCTCCTGCTTGGAAGGACTTACGAGCCGCACCGCCGCGCGAGAGGCACGGAACGGCGATTGCTATCAGACCGAGCACTCCCCGTGTGAGGCGTTCCGGGAGTAGGAGAAGGCCGACCTGGTTTCGGTCGGAACGCCGGGTCCTCGTTGGACGCGACGTTTTCGTTCAGTCCAGGTGTGGCGCTCTCACACGGGGGTATCACCACCCTGTAACTCCTGCCGCGCGGCCATGGTCGCATGGCAGGAGTTTTTTCGTGCGTGCAAGAGCCGCCGAGGCCTCCCCGTCGCGCGCCCGTCTTCGAGCCAGGCTCAGGAGATCGTCGTCGATCGCGCCGGCAAGTGCTCGCTGTCGCGCAGCGCCCCGATGATCCGCTGCATGTGGATCGCGCGGTTCAGCACGTAGAAGTGCAGGCCGGGCGAGCCGCGCTCGAGGAGATCCCGGCACTGGGCGATGCACCACTCGTCGCCGACAGCCTTGACCGCCTCGGAATCGTCCCCGCCGAGGTCGAGTCGCTCGGCGAGCCCTGCCGGGATGCTCGCGCCGCACATCGACGAGATGCGGCGGATCTGCGGGTAGGACTGGATCGGCAGGAGGCCCGGCACGATCGGCACGTCGATGCCGATCTCGCGCGCTCGCTCGACGAACCGGAAGTAGCAGTCGTTGTCGTAGAAGAGCTGCGTAACAACGACCTCGGCGCCCGCGTCGACCTTTCGCTTCAGATTTGCGAGGTCGGTCTCCATGTCCGGCGCCTCGATGTGCTTCTCCGGATAGCCGGCCACCGCGATGCCGAACTGCCCTTTCGCCTTCAGGTGCGCGACGAGCTCGTTCGCGTGCGCGAAGCCGCCCTCGACCGGCTCGAACGTATCCTGCCCCTGCGGAGGATCCCCGCGCAGAGCGACGATGTTTTCGATGCCGGTGCGGCGGATGTGCTCGATCTGGGCGTCGATCTGCTCGACCGTCACGCCGACGCACGTATAGTGCGACGCGCACTCGAGGCCGAACTCGTTGCGGATCATCGCCGCGATCTCGACCGTCTTGACGCGCGTCGTCCCCATCGCGCCGTACGTGACGGTCATGAACGTCGGCTTGAGCGCTACCAGCCGCGGCAGCACCTCGCGCAGGTTCTGCATCGCCTTGTCGGTCTTCGGCGGGAAGACCTCGAACGACACGACTGGGGCTTCAGGGGACTCGAAGTACTCGGCGAACCTCATCGATCTCTCTCACTTCTCTCGCACTGTGACGCTACGCGCCGCTGTCGGGTGCCGGAAACCCGCTACCAGAAACCAGTCGAGAGAGCCGAGAAGCCGTCAAGACGACGCGAGACGCGCACGCGCCTTCGCGATCGCCAGCTGCTTCGAATACTCTTCTCGATCCTCCACCGAGCTCCCCGACGCGGGCGGCGACCCCTCGAGCTGCTCGACGGCGCCATTCGCGGTCGCTGCGTCGAGACTGTCGACAGGAGCCGCTTCGACGGCCAGAACGGTCACCTTGTCCTCGACCACCTGGACGAATCCGCCGCATACGAAGAACCGCCGTCCGGGGCCCGCGGCCTCCTGAACGCGCAGCTCACCGTGGCCGAGCGTGCCGACAAGGGGCGCATGCCGCGGCAGAAAGCCCATCTCGCCGTCCGCAGCAGGCACGACGACGGAAGACACCGGGCCCTCGAAGACGAGCTCTTCGGGCGTCGTGATGGTGCATTCCATCGCCTTACGCTCCCTTCTTCAGCGCCTCGGCCTTGGCGACCGCCTCCTCGATCGTGCCGACATACATGAAGGCACCGAGAGGCAGGTGGTCCCACTTACCTTCGACCAATTCCTTGAAACTCCGCACCGTGTCGGCGATCGACACGTACTTGCCGTCGAGGTTGGTGAAGGCCTTCGCGACAGCGAACGGCTGCGAGAAGAAGCGCTCGATACGCCGCGCGCGCTCGACGACGACCTTGTCCTCCTCGCTGAGCTCGTCCATGCCGAGGATAGCGATAATGTCCTGCAGGTCCTGGTAGCGCTGCAGAATCTGGAGAACGCGCTGCGCGACGTCGTAGTGTTCCTGACCGACGTGCTCGGCCGTCAGGATACGCGACGACGACTTCAGCGGATCGATCGCCGGGTAGATTCCCTTCTCCGAGATGCCACGGTCGAGGACGGTCGTCGCGTCGAGGTGGCTGAACGCCGCGGCGGGCGCCGGGTCGGTCAAGTCGTCGGCCGGCACGTAGATCGCCTGCACACTGGTGATCGAGCCGCCCTTGGTCGACGTGATTCGTTCCTGCAGCTCGCCCATCTCCGTCGCCAGCGTGGGCTGGTAACCCACGGCGGAGGGCATACGACCGAGGAGCGCGGAGACCTCGGAGCCGGCCTGCGAGAACCGGAAGATGTTGTCGATGAAGAGCAGCACGTCCGCGCTCGACTGATCGCGAAAGTTCTCGGCCATCGTCAGCGCCGACAGCGCGACGCGAAGACGAGCGCCGGGCGGCTCGTTCATCTGACCGAACACGAGGACGGTCTTGTCGAGCACCGACGTCGTCGTGCCGTCGGCCTGCTCGATGACGGCGTCCTTCATCTCGTTCCAGAGGTCGTTTCCTTCGCGAGTTCTCTCGCCGACGCCCGCGAAGCACGAGTAACCGCCGTGCTTCGTCGCGACGTTGTTGATCAGCTCCTGGATCAACACCGTCTTGCCGAGACCCGCGCCACCGAAGAGGCCGGTCTTACCGCCCTTCGAGTACGGCGTCAGCAGATCGACGACCTTGATACCGGTCTCGAAGACCTCGGTCTTCGGGCTCAGCTCGTCGAACTCCGGCGGATCGCAGTGGATCGGGCGTCGCTGGGTGGCGGGACACGGCCCGCCCTTGTCGACCGGGTTGCCCAGCAGGTTGAAGACGCGACCGAGGACTTCGTCGCCGACCGGCACCGAGATCGGCGCGTTGGTGTCGGTGACCTCCTCGCCGCGGACGATACCGTCGGTCGAGCCCATCGCGACCGCGCGCACGCGGTTGCCGCCGAGGTGCTGCTGCACCTCGCACACGAGGGTGAAGTCCTCTTTCTTCGCCGTCACCGGGTCCGTGATCGTCGTCTGGACCTCGAGCGCGTGGAAGATGTCGGGCAGGTGGCCCTCCGGGAACTCGGCGTCGAGGGTCGCGCCGATGATCTGGACGACCTTGCCCTTGACCCCGGCACCTTCTGCTGTCGCTGGACTCATGTCTCGGTTCTCTGTTACGGGATCTCTGGTTCGAGATCTGCTGGGAATACTCTAGTCCAAGGCCTCGGCGCCGCCGACGATCTCCATGATCTGCTGCGTGATGGACGCCTGCCGCTGCCGGTTGTACTTGCCGGTGTAGAAACGCACCAGCTCACCGGCGTTGTCCGTCGCGAGCTTCATCGCGATGCGGCGCGCGATCTGCTCGCTGGCCGCAGCCTCGAGCAGAATGCGGTACAGCGCGTGGCGGACCGAAAACGGCAGCAGCTCCTCGAGAATCGCGTCAGGGCCCGGCTCGAAGATGAAGTCGGTACCGCCACTGCCAGACGCATCGGCTTCCGGCGGCACGATCGGCAGAAGCTGCACGAACGCCGCCTTCTGCACGACCGCCGAGTGGTACTGCGTCGTCGCGACCATGACGCGATCGACTTCGCCCTTCTCGAAGCGCGCCATGAAGCCGTCGGCGAGCTCCTGCGCGTCCTGGAAGCGCGGCTTGTCCTCGATGTGCGAGTACGCCGTGTCGACCGCCACCTTACGGAAGCGGAAGCGCGACGCGCCCTTCTTACCGATGATCGACACGCTGGTCTCGCGACCGGCCGCGCGCTCGGACGCGATCCACTTCTCGGCGAGGTTGGCGACGTTCGCGTTGTAGCCGCCGCAGAGGCCGCGATTCGCCGTGATGACCAGCAGCGCGTTGCGCTGGATCTCGTCGCGCTCGCGCACCAGGCCGCTGTCGATCGAACCACCACGCGACACGAGGCTGTCCATCAGCTCGCGCAGCTTCGCAGAGTACGGCGTCGACGCGTCGACGCGATTGATCGTCTGCTTCGACTTCGCGGCCGAGACCATCTCCATCGTCCGGGTGATCTTCCGGGTGTTGGAGATGCTCTTGATCTTCTTGCTGATGTCCTTGAGGCTCGCCATGCGCTAATTCCTCAAGCGACGCCGGCGGACAGACCGGCGAGGAAGTTCTTCGTGAAGTCGTCCGTGACGGCGCCGAGCTGCTCGGCGGTCTCGTCCGAAATCTTGCCTTCGCTGCGGACCGTGTCGACGAGCGCCGCCTCCGTCGTGTTGACGTGCTCGAGGAAATCCTTCTCGTACTCGCGGACCTTGTCGACCGGCACGGTATCGAGCTTGCCCTGCGAGCCGGCCCAGATAATCAGGATCTGATCGACGACGTCCATGGGCACGTACTGACCCTGCTTGAGGATCTCGACCATGCGGAAGCCGCGATCGAGCTGCTTCTGCGTCGCCGCGTCGAGCTCGGTGCCGAGCTGCGCGAACGCTTCGAGCTCGCGGAACTGCGCGAGGTCGAGCCGCAGCGATCCGGCGACCGCCTTCATGCCCTTGATCTGCGCCGATCCACCGACGCGCGACACCGAGATACCGACGTCGATCGCGGGACGCACGCCCGAGAAGAAGAGCTCGGGGACGAGGTAGATCTGACCGTCCGTAATCGAGATGACGTTCGTCGGGATATAGGCCGACACCTCGCCTTCCTGCGTCTCGATAACGGGCAGCGCGGTCAGCGAGCCACCGCCGAGGTCGTCGGAGAGCTTCGCCGAACGCTCGAGCAGGCGCGAGTGCAGATAGAACACGTCCCCGGGGTACGCCTCGCGGCCCGGCGGGCGACGCAGGAGGAGCGACAGCTGGCGGTACGCGGCCGCCTGCTTGCTGAGGTCGTCATAGACGCACAGCGTGTGGCCGCCCTTCTGGTACATGAAGTACTCGGCCATCGCGCAGCCGGAGTACGGGGCGATGTACTGCAGCGGCGCGGGCATCGCGGCGGACGCGTTGACCACAATCGTGTAGTCCATCGCGCCGGTGTCCGTCAGCTTCTTCACGACGCCGGCGACCGTCGACGCCTTCTGGCCGATCGCGACGTACACGCAGACGACGTCGCCGCCCTTCTGGTTGATGATCGTATCGACGGCGATCGCGGTCTTGCCGGTGCCGCGGTCGCCGATGATCAGCTCGCGCTGGCCGCGGCCGATCGGGATCATGCTGTCGATCGCCTTGACGCCGGTCTGCAGAGGCTCCTTGACCGACTGGCGATCGGCGATGCCCGGGGCGTTCGACTCGACGGGGCGGTAGCCGGCCGTCTCGATCGGGCCCTTGTCGTCGAGCGGGTTGCCGAGCGGATCGACGACGCGGCCGATCAGCCCTTCGCCGACCGGCACCTGGAGCACGGTCCCGGTGCGCTTGACGGTGTCGCCCTCGCGCAGGTCGTCGTACTCGCCGAGGATGACCGCGCCGATGCTCGATTCCTCGAGGTTGAAGGCCAGTCCGGACGAGCCGTTCGAAAACGTGAGCATCTCGCCGGCCATGCACTTCGACAGGCCGTAGATCCGCGCGATGCCGTCGCCGACCTCGAGGATGGTGCCTTCCTCCTCGACGCGGAATTCGGCGCCGTACTGCTCGATCTCTTTCTTCAGGACCGAGGTGATTTCTTCAGGATTGATCTTCATGGACCATCTCACTTCCGAACTTCAGCGCCAGCATGTCAGCGCGCATGTCGTCCAGAGCCGTCTTCAAGCTACCGTCGGCGACCATGCCCTCGTAGCGGACGACAAGCCCGCCGAGGATGTCCGGATCGACGTCGGCCGTGATCTCCACTCGCTTCCCCAGCTTCGCGGCCATGCGATCGCGCAGGTTCCCGACCAACTCGTCGCCGAGGGCCGAGGCTGACGTGATCGCCGCCCGGACGAGCCCGATGTGCTCGTCGTGAAGCCGTCCGAACTCCGCGAGGATCCCGGCGAGATGCCGCTCGCGGCTCTTGTCGAGGAGCAGCAGGAGAAAGTTGACGAGGATATCCGACACCTTGCCGCGCAGAGCGCGCTCGAGCACCTCGCGCTTCGTCGAGTTCTCGAGCCGCGGACTCTCGACGAAGAGCTCGAAGTCCGGCTCGGCGGCGAAAATCTTGCGCAGCGCCGCGACCTCGTCAGCGACGTCGGAGAGCACTCCCCCGGGCAGAGTCGCAGGACCTGCCGCGTCGGCGGCCCCGAGCAACGCCCGAGCGTAGATGGTGTCGATCTGTTCTACCTGCATGACACGACTTTCTGCGCGCTACCCTGCCTCGCGGACGATCGCGACACTCTCGATCCCGAGCCCCCCTGCCGCCGAGCGTCTCGACGGTCTGTCCGGGGACGCGGCGAAGCCCGCCACAGGCGACGCCGGCCAGTCTTCCGCGACTCAATTGTCGGATTCGAACTGGCTGAGGCGCTCCTCGACGAGCTTCTCGTGGTCTTTCGGATCCAGATTCTTGCGGATGAGCTGGTTCGCGATGTCGAACGAAATCTCGACCGACTTCAGGTGAAGCTGCTGCAGCGCAGCCTGCTTCGCCAGGTCGATCTCGCGCACCGCACGGCCCGCGATCTCCTCGGCATCGCTGTTCGCATCCGCGACGATCCGGGCCTTGATCTTCTCCGCGTCGGCCTTGCCTTCCTCGATGATCGTCTGCGCCTCACGGCGCGCGGCGTCGAGGTCGGCCTGGTGACGCTGCATCATCTCCTCGGCCTCGGACTTCGCCTTCTCGGCCGCAGCCAGCGAGTCGCGAATCTCCAGCGCGCGCCGGTCCATCGCTTCGAGGATCGGCGGCAGGAGCTTCTTCCAAAGGATGAAGAGGACGATGCAGAACGAGATGATCGCCCAGACGGTCACCGGGATCAGCGGGTCATCCTTCTCGTGGCCGTCCCCTTCCGGCGCGGCCAGAAGAATGGCCGGCGTGCAGACGAGAAGCGTCACGAGCAGAGCTCGCAGCCCCGCGCTCCCGCGCGAGAAACCGGATCGCCAGCAACGGGCGAGTCTCATGCGGCACCCGGCATCTTGAGGACGGCCATCAGTGCGACAACGACGGCGAAGAGGCACACACCTTCGATGAACGCCGCGGTCAGGATCATCGCGCCGCGGATGTCGCCGGACGCCTCGGGCTGCCGGGCGATGCTCTCGACCGACGCGGATGCGATCTTGCCGATGCCGAGACCGACGCCGATCGCGGCAAGGCCGACGCCGATGCCGGCACCGATCGCCGTGTAGAGGCTCGGCGGAGTTTCCTGAGCGATGAGGGTCATCAGCGAAGAGAAGAGCTCGACGGGAAAGTCCATCTGAGGACGACTCCTATATGAAGGTCAGCGGAACAGCTTCCGCTCAGAGACGAATCGAAGGCGACACTCCCGGCACCTAGTGCTCCGGATGCACCGCCATCGACAGGAATACCGTGGTCAAAAACGTGAAGACGAACGCCTGGATCACCGCGACGAGCAGCTCCAGGAAAGTCAGCAGGGTCACGGCGATGACGCTCACGAGCGAGATCGCCGCGCCGCCGATCAGGAAGTCCTTCGTGAAGACGGTCGTGAACCCGATCAGTACCGCCATCATGATGTGGCCGGCGGTCATGTTCGCGCAGAGTCGAATGGCCAACGCGCAGGGCCGAATGACGTGCGCCACCAACTCGATCACGACGATGATCGGCAGGATGAAGATCGGCACGTGCGGAAACAGGTTCTTCGTGTAGGTCCAGACCCCGCCCTGCTCGCGAATACCGAGGTAGTGGTAGATGCAGAACGAGCAGATCGCGAGGGCCGGCGTGATCAAGTAGTTGGCCGGCGACGTGTTGCCCCCGTGCCCGATCAGATCGAGGAACGGGATCAGCCCGATCAGGTTGCAGATCAGGATGTAGACGAAGAACGTCGCGATCAGCGGCAGGAACCGGTCGCCGTCTGTCCCCATGAAGGGGCGCGTCACGTTGTCCCGCAAGAACTCGAGCAGCGTCTCGACGAAGTTGCCCCAGCGCGACGGGACACGGCTGCGCCCGGCGTCCTTCGAGTACAGCCAGAAGAACACGACCGTCAGCACGCCGGCGACGACGAACAGCACGGACTGCTTGGTGATGCCGAGCGTCCAGAGGCTGTCGGAGACCTTGTCGGCCCAGCCGCCTTCGTCGAACAGACCCGCGCCGAGCCGGTCGTCCAGGACGTGGCTCATCGGGTCGGCCGCTGCGAGGAAGTCGAGGGAGAAGGGCATGCTCTTGATCCGCGATCGCTCGCGGTTCTCTACGTTCGAATCACCGCGATCAGCGGGTTGTCCCGGAGACCGTCTTCGACTCGCCAGGACCTCCGCTCGCCGCCGCCTCGCCAGAACCGCGAGGGGCGGGCCAGGAGCTCAGTGCATCCGCAAAGCGGTACACCAGATAGAGCCCGAAAGCGGTCAGCGTCACCGGCGCCAACACCTCGGTCCACAGGAAATGCACGACGATCATCGACGCGATCAGAATGACGAACGACGCGATCACGCCGCCGTACACGGCCGCGAGCATCGCGTTGCCTTCCGACGAGCGAGCCCGCCGGCTGAAGAAGCCGCTCACCGCGATCAGCAGCCCACCCACCGCAGCACCGATGCCGCAGCCGACGAGCCCCCGCGTGTCGTCGGCGCGATAGCTCAGCGCCGCCGCGATGGCGAGGACAATCGTCAGGCAGATGAAGGGAAGGGCTTTGCGCACGCGCTCTCACTTCTCCGCTGGATCTCCGGGTTCGCTACGATCTTCGCGCTGGTTCTTCGGCTCTCGAGTGCGATGATCCGCAGGACTTTCGCCTGCGGAAGGCTCGCCTCGGTCGCGCCGCGAACGGCCATACAGGTCAGCATATATGGCGCGCAGGCCGCCACCGAAACCGAGGGCCAAGCCGAGCAGTGTGAACAGAACCGTCGTGCCACACTTGCTATCGAGCCAGACCCCACCGAGCGTGAAGAGGACGATGCCGATGAAGAACTGCAGTCCGACCGAGTAGTACCGCAGGTACTTCGCGACGACGGCTCGCTGTCGTTCCTTGTCACTCACTACGAAAGGGCGGAATGTAGCCGACCGTTCCCGTAAAGTCAACCGCAGCGGATCACTTCTTGCGCAGCCCGGCAAACAGCCCGAGACCCGCCATCCCGGCGGCTGGGAGGCTGCCCTGGAGGAACGACCGGAAGCTCTCGAACTGCTCGCGCAGGCCGCTCGCGAGGGTCTCGAATTGGTCGCCTGGAACAGCCCAGTGAATCTCGACCCAGCCGAGCCACGACAGGCCGAGCAGGGTCAGGCACACGAGGCCCAGATAGATCATCGACAGACGGATGAACAGCCGCAGCGCGAAGCCGATCGCGAAGGCGACGACGAAGCTCAGGCCGCCCTTGACCATCGCCGGTGGCCAACCGCTGCCGAGGACGCTCGCGTCGCCGCTGGAGCCGGGCCCATCGCCGTCGTCCGGCTCCCCCGGGGCGGGCCCGTCCGGCCGATCCGGGCCCGACGAGCCGACCCTCGGAATGCCGGGCAGCAGGCCGGTCTTCCCGGCCTTCGCGCCATCGTCGGGCGACACGACCTTGGCCGACGGCTGATCGCCGGAGACCGCGCGGTCCGCCGCCGGGTCATCACCCTTCAGGAAGCCGATCCCGTGCATCGCGCCTCCGCTGACGACGAGGCAGCCGGCCAGTGCGAGCAGGACGAGCTTCCACCGGGGCAGAGCGAGAAGCAATTGCACGCCGGTGTTCATCGCGAGGCTCCGTTGTCTGAGGGACCGGGGGACGCCCCCGGCGCATGGTATCAGTATCGGCACTCGAGGCCCCCCGTCTCCGGGAGTCGTTGGATCCGGGCTGCCAGTCGTGATATCGTCGCTCGCCGGGCGCCGATGGCGGCCCCACGCCTTGAACCCCCGCGCCAGGAGGACGACGGACCATGCACGGAAGCCCTCTCGTCACTCGCATCGCGCTCGCGCTCGTGGCGATCGCCCTCGTCGGCTGCAATGGTTCGCCCGGTAACCCAGCCGGACGCGATCCGGCCGCGCCCGATGGCGGCGCGACGAAGACGACGGGATCCCCCACCGCGCCCCCGGCGGCGGACGGCACGACCGACACCGGCACGCCAGCGCCTCCGTCGACCGACGTCACGGCGAACGATGCCGGGGACGCGCCCCCCGCTCCCGAGGTGACGACGCCGACCGGTCTGCGCTACGTCGATCTCGCCGTGGGCGAAGGCGCCGCACCGAAGCGCGGGCAGGAGGTCACGATCCGCTACTCGGAGTGGATCGACGGCGGCCGGAAGATCGAAGCGGACAAAACACTGTCGTTCGCCGTCGGTACGGGCCGCGTCATCCGCGGCCTCGACGAGGGCGTCGCGACGATGAAGGTCGGCGGTCGACGACGCATGACGCTGCCGCCGAACCTCGGCTACGGCCAGAATGCCCGCACCGACAAGGATATCCCCCCGAACTCGACCTTGACGCTCGAGGTCGAGCTCACGGGGATCCGCTGAGCGCGTTGCGGGCGTCGATCGCATGACCGCTCACCCGGAACGAGACGCGAAACGTCGCGCCATCCTGCTCGTCGACCACGGCAGTGTGCGCGACGAGGCCAACGCGCTCGTGCACGAGATCGGCCGCCTCGTCGCCGCGGCGACGACCGAGTACCACGTCGAGGTCGCGCACATGGAGCTCGCGCCGCCGACCATCGACGACGGCTTCGCCGCGTGCGTCGATGCCGGCGCGAACGACATCACGGTCCATCCGCATATGCTCGGCCCCGGCCGGCACTCGCGGGAGGACATCCCGCGGCTCGTGGCCGTCGCCGCAGAGCACTATCCTGACGTCACGTATCGCGTCGCCGAGCCGCTCGGAGCCGATCCGGGCCTCGCCGCGATCATCCTGCGCCGCGTCGCCGAAGCGCGCGCGGCGGTCGATCGCACGACGCAGGCGCAGGAGGAGAAGACGACATGAGCCTGAGGCTGGAGGTCGTCCCCGAGAAGTGCGTCATCATCCGGCGCGGCCGAACGTGCGTCGCCGCGTCGTGGTTCGGCCCATTCGTGCGGCGACCGTTCGTCTATCCCTTTCTGGGCCCCGGCGACCGCGAGGTCACGCGTCTCGGCCATCCGAACGATCCGACCGGCCACTCACACCACCGCGGCATCTGGATCGCGCACCACGATGTCGGAGGCGTCGACTTCTGGAGCGAGCGCAAGGACACCGGCCGCGTCGAGCAGACCGCGATCTCCGACATCCGCGCGAGCGGACCGAGCGTCGGCGCACTGCTGCGCTGCTCGTGGCTGCGACCCGATGGCGTCGAACTTCTGATCGAGCACCGCCGGCTGGCGTTCACCGACCTCGGTCGCGGCGAGCTCGCCCTCGACATCGACACGCGCTTCGAGGCCGCGAAGGAACCGGTGACGCTCGGCAAGACGAACTTCGGCATCCTCGGTGTTCGCGTCGCGCACACGATGCGGGTGCACGAAAACCTCGGCGGCACGATCGTGAACTCGAACGAAGCCGAGGACGAGGCCGGCTGCTTCGGCCAGCACGCGGAGTGGATCGACTACTCGGGCCCGGTTCCGATAACTCTGCCAAAGGGCGCGGCGAAGCCGAAGCGCGGCGAGGGATTGCCGGCGACGATCGTCGGCATCGCGTGCTTCGACCACTCGAAGAACTCCCCGCGCGAGACGCAGTGGCACGTGCGCGATGATGGCTGGCTCGGTCCGGGGCTGACGCGCGACGCGGCACGCAGCGTCGAGCCGGGACGCCCGGTGCGCGCGCGCTATCGCCTCGAATCGCACGCCGGTCGGCCGTGGCAGGCGGATATCGCGGGACGATTCCGGCGCTGGCGTTCAGCGACCGATTGAGAAACACGGTACGCGTGTAGTATGCTGACAAGCGCCCAAACGCCGGAACAGGTGTGAATTTCCCCTTCCAGTTCACCGACCGTTGCTGTACACCAGAATCGGCGGTGCGGAGTATGCGGGTCCCCGCCGATCTCGGTGCTCAGCCACAAAGTCAAGAACCGTCGTCAGGGAGCGGGATTCCGATTCTCTCGTTCCCCCCCACTTTTTTCCCGGATTCCTGCGCAGGGAGCAGACGAATGAAGAAGCTCATGACATTGGCGCTGTGCGCGCTCTTCGCGTTCGGCATGGTCGTCGGATGCACGAAGACGGACGAGTCGAAGACCGGCGACCCGGACGCGACCGAGGGCGCGGCCGACGCGGCCAAGGACAAGGTCGATGACGCGGCCGACGCGGCCAAGGACGCGGTCGACGCGGCCAAGGACGCGGCCAAGGAGTAGTCCTCCTGTCGGGCTAGCGGCCGAACCGGCGCCGGCCCCCAAAGAAAAACGGGCGAGAGTCGTTC
>CAYMRB010000308.1:0-12379 GCA_964392615.1 uncultured Planctomycetia bacterium
CAGCGGGCGGAGATGCCGCTCGAATGCACAGATATTTGTGAAAGGCGGCACTTAGAGTTCTTTCCTCTCGGCGGCCTCCGACTTTGGGTTCCGGGCAACGCCCGGGCTAGGTCAATCTGCGCAATCTGCGTGCCTCTTGTCCGTTGGCCGCGGCGTGCCCGACGTCCGCGTGACGTCACGTCGCCAGCGCGCGCACGGCCTCGATCGCCGCGTCGATCTCCTCGTCCGTCGTGAACAGCCCGGGGGACAGGCGGCACGTGCCGTCGGGGTGCGTCCCGAGAGCCTGATGGGCTCCCGGCGCGCAGTGGAGCCCGGAGCGGGTCTGCACGCCGAACGACGCGTCGAGGGCGGAAGCGAGCTCGTGCGGGTGCCAGCCGCCGACGACGATCGACACGACCGGCTCGCGCGGCACTCCCGGCGCCGGGCCCGGCACGGCGACTCCGGGGATGTCGAGCAGGCCCTCCACCAGGCGCGCGGTCAGCTCGCTGCACCGCGCGCCCACCGCGTCGAGCCCACGCGTTTCGAGGTACTCGATGCCCGCCGCGAGCGCGACGACCCCCGGTGCGTTCGGCGAGCCCGCCTCGAGGCGCATCGGCAGACCCTGCGGTTGCGCGAGCTCGTCGGACGCGGTACCGGTCCCTCCCTCGCGCCACGGCGCGATGTCGATCGCGTCATGGCGCAGGATCAACGCTCCCGTGCCGGGCGGGCCAAGAAGTCCCTTGTGCCCCGGCACCGCGAGGAGGTCGATGCCGTCGGCCGCGAGGTCGATCGGCATCGTGCCTGCCGTCTGTGCCGCGTCGACGAGGCACAGGACCTCGCGCTCGCGACAGATTGCGGCGATCTCGCGGATCGGCAGCACCGTCCCGCACACGTTCGACGCGTGGGTGAACGCCACGAGCCGCGTTCGCGGGCCGATCGCACGCGCGATGTCGTCGGGATCGACCTCGCCGCGCGGCGACGCGGCAACGACCGTGACGTCCGCCGCTCCGCGCCTTCGGAGGCCCTCCACGGGGCGGCGCACCGAGTTGTGCTCGAGGGCCGTCGTGACGACGTGGTCCACGGCATCCGCCGCCGCCGCCCTCTCCGGGCGTAGCAAGCCGCGGATCGCCATGTTCAGCGCGTCGGTCGCGTTGAGCGTGAACGCCACGCAGTGCGACGGCGCGCCGAAGAAGCGGCCGACGCGAATTCGCGCGCGTTCGATCGCCGCGTCGACACGCGCCGCGTCATCATAGGAGCTGCGACCGGCCGGAGCGCCGACGTGCTCCGCGATGGCGCGAAACGCGTCCCAGACGCCGGGGGCCTTCGGAAAGCTCGTGGCGGCGTTGTCGAGGTACGTCCGCGGCGCCACCTGGCCTCTACCTCTGGCCCTGATTGCGCCCGCGAGTGGTGCGTCCCGTGCCCTCGGGCGCGAGGTTGTAGCGCGCGGCCTCCCTGAGGACGTGCTTCTTCCAGAGCTCGTCGAGCTTCTCGGTGTCCTTGCGGTAGGAGGCCTTCAGGGACTTCTCCTGGAACGCGAAGTAGTTGAGCCAGTAGGTCTTCAGCCCTTCGTCGTCACCTTCCTCCGGCGGCGGCGGCGCGTCGTCGCTCTTCATCATCTTGAGGAAGGAGTGGAACGCCGACTTGCGCGTGCGCTGCAAGAAGTCGACGAGCGTCATCGCGAGCGCTTCGCCCTTCTTCCGCTCGTTTCTCTCCAGCTCGCGCGATTCGAGAAGGAAGTAGATGTTGGCGGGCTCCTTCTCCGACTTGAGGGCGTCCGCAGCGCGCACGTAGCCGCGCTGGTACGCCTGCTTCTCCTTCTCGTCCGTGCTGCGGCTCGATTTCAGGAACGACTCGAGGCGCTCGGAGATGCCGACGGACACCCACCACGAGATGTGCCGGTCGGATCCGTGCAGGCCGTCGAGCGCGGTCTCGCTCAGGCGCTTGCAGACGTGGAAGGTGTCGGGCCTCCACAGAACCGTGTGGTCGTTGGCGGTGTACGCGCCGGCCTTGTTCTTCGCGTAGTCGACATCGTCGACGAGCTCCGCGAACTGCTCGTACTGCTGCTCCGAGCGCAGCAGGACGAACTGCTCCTTCGCGGGCCAGAGCGGATCGCTCGAGCGGGCGCCGATGAAGCCCGCGATCAGCTTCTTCGAGTCGGCGAGGTTCCTCTGAAGCTGGCGCACTCGCGCGTCCTTCGCCGAGGGCAGCGTCGTATGGATCAGGAAGTCGTCGTCCTCGATCGTCACGAGCGCGCCGCCGAGCTTGGCGGCGACCTCCTTGGCCCACGCTCGCTTGCGCGCCAGGTCGGCGTCGACGTCGTCCAGATCGACCTTGCTCACCTCCGGGGTGCCCGCATCGGACGACGAGCCCGCGTCGGACGAGTCGTCTCGGTCCGCGGGGCGTGCCCGGCGTGGCCGCGTCGCGGAGGTCGCGTCATCGTCGTCGTCCGTCGTGCCGGTGCTCGAGCGCGCGTTGCGCGTGGGCAGCTTGCTCGCCGCGACCCACTTCGAGCCGTGGCGAACGAACCCGAGGGCCGCGCGCGCTGCGGAGTGGTCCGCGTCGATGGCGATGGCCGCGCGGTAGTACTCCTGCGCTTCGTCGTTGAGGCCCTTGCTGGCGCACCACGCCGCGAAGTCGACGTGGGCGTCCGCGTCACGCGGCGGTACGTCGCGTGCGCGGCGACAGTACTCCTGGATCAGCGCCGCGCTCTTCGGCTCCTGGGCGGACAGAACGGACAGCGAGCAGACCGTCACGGCGAACGTGACGAACTGCGTAAAGACGGTGAGGTGCCGCATGACAGTCTCCTGCGCGAGTCTCTCGAACGAGTCTCTTCGACGCGATGCTGCAGAGCGGCCGGCGCGCGCCCGCGGCCGGTTCGCCGCAAACGCCATCTTATGCCATGCGAGTGACGTCGACCAGCTTTCGGGACGCCGATCAGAACGAGTCGCCGATCGTGAACAGGAAGACGCGAGCCTCGTCGCCCCTCTCCTTGGAGATCGGGGTACCGAAGTACAGCCCGATCGGCAGCGGACGTCCCCCGAAGAACGGGAAATTGATCCGCACGCCGCCACCCGCCGCGTAGCGCATTTCGGCGAGCCGGAAATCGGTGACCGGCGCCAGGTCGCCCCAGTCGAGCCAGACGACACCGCGCAGGAGCTTCTGGAAGATCGGGAAGCTGTACTCCAGGTTGCCCCAAAGCTCCTGAGTGCCACCGACCGGCTCGCCGTTCTGGTGGGGGCCCAGGCCGCGGTACCGGAAGCCGCGGACGTCCTGCGGGCCGCCGAGGTAGAACCGCTCGAAGAGCGGGATCTCCTCGCCGGTGTCGATCGACTTGCGCCAGCCGAAGCGATTCTTGAACGCGATCACGTGGTGGTAGTTGCCCTCGCGATGCGTGTAGAGCGGGAAGTAGAGGTCCTGCGACAGATGGACGGAGTGGTAGTCGACGTCTCCACCGAGGAACTCGCCGGCGAGACTGTACGAGATTCGCTCGCGGTGACCGTCGAACGGCCCCTCGAACGGCTCGATCAGCCTCTTGTCGTACCGCATGCCGACCTCCGTCGACACGACCGTCGTATGGCCCTCGACCTCGAAAGCGTCGGGAGGCGCATCGGGCTCGAGGTCCGTGATCTCGACCTCGACGAACCGGATGCCGAAGAAGATCGACAGGTCGCGGTCGAAGTCGAACGCGTGCGAGATCATCGGCTCGAAGCGCAGTCGGCCTTCCTCCCAGTCCTCGCGCAGCAGGTCCAGCTTCTGGGCGGTCAACGACAGCGCGTTGCGCGTGTCGAAGAGGTACGGCTCGATGAACGTCGCGCGGTATCGCGAGTGGTGCGTACCGGGCTGCGCGGTCAGGTTGAGCGTCTGCCCGGCTCCCGTGAACGCGCTGGTCAAGTCGTAGAACGACTCCGGCCAGTCGAGCATGTCGAAGTTGCGCTTCGAGTACTGGAAGTTACCGATGAGGCCGAAGCCGCTCGTGACGCCGAAGCCGACGATCAGCTGGCCGCTGTCGGCTTCGTGCACGTTGACGACGAGGTCCTTGCTCGACGGCAGGTCGGAGTCCTCGTACGCGTAGGAGATGTCCTGGAAGATCCCGAGTCGCGCCAGGTTCGAGCGGCTCTTGTCGAGCTTGGACTTGTCGACCCTCTCGCCGGGGTAGAACTCGAGCTCGCGTCGGATCACGCGGTCCTGCGTCTTTATGTTGCCGCGGACCTTGATCTTGTCGATGTAGATCTCGTTGTTCTCTTCGACATCGAAGACGATGTAGAGATCGTTGCGGTCGAACGAGTCGACGTATTCCTCTCTCGCGTCCGCGAAGATGTAGGCGCGGTCCTTGTAGTAGTCGAGGATCGCCTGGCGGTCCACCTCCATGCGCTCGGCATTGAACGGCTTGCCGATCGGCGATGTGGTGAGGTCGCGGAGAGTCCTGTCGGCGAACACCTTATTGCCGCGGAAACGGTAGCCGCGGAATACGTACTGCTCGCCCTCGTCGATCCGGATCTGCAGGACGAGCCGCTCGTCGTTCGTCTTCTCGAGCTCCAGGTCGTCCGGCTCGATCTCGACGTCGAGGTAGCCGTGGGAGCGGTAGTGACGCTTGAGCTGGACGATATCGACCTGCAGGTCGTCGTGCTTGTAGTATCCCGACCGCCACAGGCCGAAGAGGAAGACGTCCCACTCACGCGTGCGCATCAGGGACAGCAGCTCGCCGCTGGAGAACGCGCGGTTGCCGACGAAGCGGATCTCGCTGACGCGGACTTTGGTTCCCTCGGTGATGTCGAACGTCACCTCGAGGCCGCGCGTCGTCTCGCGCGCGCTGTGCCGCACTTCGACGAAGAGGTAGCCCTCGGCGAGGTACTTCTCGCGGATCGTCTCCTCGTCCTGCGTCACCAGGTACTCGTTGTAGAGGTCGCCCTCTCGCGTGCGCATCGGCGGCGTGCCGCCCAGCAGATCGCTCTCGCTGAGCGCGGAACGCCCGCGAAACCGGACGATCTGGACGCGGGGCTTCTCCTCGACGCGGAACCGAATCCGTACGCCGTCCTGATACGACTCGACGTAGGGCCCCCAGATGCGGTGGAACTGGCCCTGCGCGAACAGCCGGCCGGCCTCGAGGCTGAGGGCCTCGCGGTTGTAGCGCGTTCCGACCCGGACGCGCAGGCGGCCGAGCACCTCGCTCTCGGCGACGCGCTCGAGGCCTTCGATCTCGATCGCACGGATGACCTTGCCGTCGAGGACGTCCTGCGCGACGACGTCGCGCGACGCGATCCAGGCGGCGAGCAGGACGGCCGCCACCGCCCACATCCGGACCGGGTTCGGTCGCGGAAGCGCTCCGCCGCGCCGGGCAGAGCATCGCAGCGTGCGGCGCGCGGGTTCGGTGGGGGAGCGTGGCATGGACGATTCGTTTACGGGATTCACCTGACACTGTCCATCCTTTTTCGCTCGTCGCGGTTCCTGTCCCGTTCCTGGACGCCGCGAGCCGCAGCCGGACGCGTTCGCGGCGTGCTCGGCGGAATCGGCCGCGGGCGCGTTCCCGTAATCTGCGCATCGATCACGGCTTGGGGCGTCACCGCGCGTCGGCGACGAGCGGCACGGACCTTGCCCTTTCCTCCCGTACTGTCCTCCAGGGGCAACAACGAGTTTCAGACGGGACGTCACATGGAATCCAGAATCATCGCGATCGACGAGGCCAACCGAATGCTCCCCCTGCTCCGCCAGATCGTCGAAGACGTGATGGTGCATTGGGAGCGGATCATCCAGAAGCGGACGGAGCTCGAGTTTCTCGAGAAGGGGGGCGAGTCCGCGGGGCGGGTTTCCGATCCCGAGCAGCGCCAGAACTCGATTCAACACCTCAAGTTCGACCTCAACCGCCTGATCGACAAGATCAACGGGTATATCCGCGAGGTCGAAGAGCTCGGCTGCTTCATCGAGGAGTTCAAGCGTGGGATCGTCAACTTCCCCTCGCTTTACAACGGCCGCAAGATCTTCCTGTGCTGGAAGCCAGGCGAGGCAACCGTTTCCCACTGGCACGAGCTCGACGAGACTTTCAACGAGCGCGTCCCGATTCGCGACGTGCGCGACTTCCTGGTGCAGAAGCCCGTCTGCGAGAAGCGCGGATAGAGGCAGACGCCCCCGGCGGGCGCGACGTCCCGCCGGCCCCCCCCGGGCCGCCCCCTGCCCCTGACTATTCGCCGAGCTGCTCGAAGATCTCGTCGGGCACGTCCAGGTCGCTGTGCACGTTCTGGACGTCCTCGTGGTCTTCGAGGTCGCCGAGGAAATCGAGTACCTGCTGGGCCTGCTTCGGCTGGTCGATGACGATCGGGTTCTGGGCCACGTAGACCAGCTCGTTGCGAGCGAAGAGCGGGCGTTCGTCCTCGGCCTCGCCCCACTTCTTTTCCTCTCCGATGCCGCGCTTCTTCTCGAGGAGGCCCTGCAGGCCCCCGCGCACGGCGTCGAGCTCATCGGGCTGGGTGTGCACCTCGAAGGAGTCGCCAACGTCCTCGAGGTTTTCGGCACCCGCTTCGATCGCGGCCTCGAAGAGCTCCTCCTCCTCGACATCCTCCTTGGAGATTCCGAGGACGCCCTTGCGGTCGAACTTCCACATCACGGAGTTCGACTTGCCGAGCGAGCCGCCCTTCTTCTCGAACAAGTTGCGGATCTCGCCCGCGGTCCGGTTGCGGTTGTCCGTCAGGACGTCGACGATCACCGCGGTTCCGCACGGGCCCATGCCCTCGTACGTCAGCTCGACGAGCTCTTCACCCTGCAGCTCGCCCGTGCCCTTCTTGACCGCGCGCTCGATCGAGTCCTTCGGCATCGACTGCGCCTTCGCCTTGTCGATGGCGTAGCGCAGGCGGAGATTCTCGGCAGGGTTCCCGCCGCCATTGCGCGCGGCGACGGTGATGTACTTCGCGAACTTCGAGAACAGCTTCGATCGCTTCGCGTCAGCCGCACCCTTGCGGTGCTTGATGTTGTTCCACTTCGAATGGCCGGCCATCGTCAGCTCTTGCTCTTCGCGCGCTTGGTCGCCTTGGTCTTCGCGGCGGGTCGCCGACGCTTCGCACCGATCAGCGCGTCCGGCAGTCCCTTGTAGTCGTCGCCGGCGTCGTTCGGTGCGGCATGTACATGGTGCAGCAGGTAGTGGTGGACTGCCAGCGCGTTGTCCGCGCCGACGGCCTCGAACATCGCCTTGGACTTGCGATCGTGCGTGTCATCCTTCGACACGACGCCGAGGTCGACCAGCACTTCCTCCATCGCGGCCGACAGCGGCAGCACCGGGTGAGCCTTGCGGCGCTGGAGGACGAGGTCGATCGTCGAGGGATCGATGGCCTTGACGCGCTTGAGGAAGCGGCGGATTTCGGTCAGGTTCTCCTCGGCCAGGTGCTCGACGTTCACGCGTCGGCACTCCTTGTGGACGAACTCGAGGAAGTCCTTGACGAAGACGGCCAGTTCGAGCGAGTTCCGCGCGATCGCCAGGTGCTCCTGGATCTCGCGCACGACGCTGACTCGCACCTCGTTCCAATCGACGAACTCGTGCTGGAGCAGGCCGAAGCACTTCCACGCGGGCTCCGGCGGCAGGTAGAAGTGGAGCTTGTGAAAGATGATGAGATCGACGATCAGCTCGGGATAGCGACCTTCCTCGGCCTGCGGGGCGCACCAGAACCGTTCGGCGGCTTGAACCAGAGTCTTCACGCGTGCGGCGTTCTTCATGAGCCCTCGTCGTTGCGAGCCTGCTCGGCCCCCCCTTGGAAAACCCAGGATTATAGCGCCGCCCCGACCGGAAGGGAACCGCGAACCAAGGCCTCGCCAGAGGGCGGGCTGTGGTTGCAAGTCATTCGGATCGCGAGGCTTGTGTGTCCGAGCCTGCCTCGCTCTCGGGAGCCGCGCTCGAACTCGCGGCGACCAGCTTCCCCACGATGGCGGCCGCCGCGGACCGCGGCAGCCCGGGCGGATCGCCCTTGACGAGCGCGCGGCGGCGCCAGGAGACGAGCTCCGCGACGATGCTCAACGCGATCTCCTCGGGGCTCTGAGCGCCGATGTCGAGGCCGATCGGCGTGTGGACCGAGCTCAGCCACTCGGCGTCAACGCCCTCGTCGAGCAGATGGTGCAGAACCCGACCGACCTTCGCGCGGCTGCCGATCATGCCGACGTAGCCGGCCGCGGTCCGCGCGGCCAGCGACAGCACGAGCTGGTCGTGCCGGTGTCCGCGGGTCACGATCACGATGGCCGATAACGGGCCGAGCTCGAGGTCGTCGAAGGACCTCCCGAACTCGCTGACGACGACGCGGTCGGCGGTGGGGAACTCGTCGCGGTTCGCGAAACGCTCGCGGTCGTCGATGACGACCGTGCGGAAGCCCATGCGCCCGGCGAGGGGCGCGACCTGCTTCGCGATGTGCCCGGCGCCGAACAGCAGGACCGTCGGACAGCCGACCGGCTCGATGAAGACCTCGAGGGTGCCGCCGCAAGCCAGGCCGTCGGCTTCCGCGTCTCGTGCGGTCAAACGGAACACCTCCTTCCGGGGCTGCTCGCTCTCTGCGACCTCGCGCGCGAGCGCCCAAACGTCAGCCTCGACGCAGCCGCCGCCGATCGTTCCGGCGATCGTGCCGTCGTCGCGGACCAGCATCTTGGCGCCCTCCTTGCCGGGCGTCGACCCCGTCGCCGCGACGACCGTCGCGACCGCGCCGCGGCGCCCGACGTCGAGAAGCCGTGCTATCTCCGCGTAAACCTCCGACATGTAGTCGGTTATATCAGCCTACGGGAAGACGTTCCAGCGCTGTGGACCGTCGCGCCGCCGCCGGCCGATCCCCGTTCAGTGGTGTATACTTCGCCGTCGGAGTCGATCCACCCAGGGGGTACTGGATTCGTGACTGAAGAGAGTCGATCAGGGGAGATGTGGAGCAATCTGCCCGTTCCGATCCAATGCCGTTTCAGTTGTGATCAACTGGCGCTGGTTTTCGGAACGTGTCTGTCGGACGCCGCCTTCGTTCTGGACGCGGAGACCGGGGTCCTCGTCGGCGCGAACGAGAAGCTGCTGGGGCTGCTCGGGCAGGACGTCGACGTCGTGCAGGGCGACGAGATACCGTTCGAGCGGTTCGTCTTCCCGGAGGACCGCAGCCTGTTCAATACGTGGGTGAACGAGAAGGAGCTAGCGCCGGGGCCGTCCTTCAGCGTTCGACTCATGGAGGCGAGCGGCGACGTGGTGCCGGTCGATATTCGGCTCAAGAACGTCCGCTGGCGCCGCCGCGAGTACTGCCTCGGATTCGCGGAGGAGTGCCGCGAGCGCCACCGTCGTGAGACGGTCCTGCAAGCCGAGGTGGAGCAGCAGAAGCAGCGATCGGTCAAGGCGCTCGAATCGTCGCTTCGGATGTACGAGCTGAACGAGAAGATCAAATCGACGCTCGTGCTGACGACGCAGCTCCTCGAGGTCGACACCGAGCAGTCGTTGTTCGACGAGGCGATGCGCGTCCTCACGAACTCCGAGGGGCTCAACTTCAAGGGGGTGACCTTCCTGGTTCGGGACGGTAGCCAGCTAAACGTCGTCCGCTCAACGGAGGGCAAGAGCGAGCACAGCTACTCGCTGACCGGTGACAACCGCTACGCCAGGCTGTTCCGGTCCGGCCTGCCCGCCACTGGAATCGAGACGCGCGCCGCGAAGGAGATCGTCGTGCCGCTGCGCAGTCACGACGACGTGCTCGGTCTTCTCGAGGTGTCGCAGCACCAACGCGAGCGCGATTGCCTGGACGGCTCGCGGCCGCTGCAGCAGTGGCAGCGGGACATGCTGGAGCAGATCGGCGATGTCATCGCGATCCTCCTGGACAACCTCCGGCTGACTCGGGAGCTCGAGCGGCAGTCGACGATCGATCCACTCACCGAGGCGTTCAACCGCAAGCACTTCATGAATCGCCTGTCGACCGAGATTCAGCGTGCGACGCGCTACGACCGGCCGACGGCGCTGATCTTCCTCGACGTCGACTACTTCAAGCAGATCAACGACCGCTACGGCCACCTGCAGGGGGATCAGGTGCTGCGCGACCTGGCCCAGCTCTTCCGCGCGAAGCTGCGCAACTCGGACGTCCTCTGCCGCTACGGCGGCGAGGAGTTCGTCGTGCTCCTGCCGGAGACGAACTCGGTGATGGCGCAGGCGAAGGCCGAGACCTTGGTGCAGTCCGTGCGCGAACATCACTTCGCGAACCTGGATGATCCGTCGCAGGCCGTGCCGGTCACGATCAGCGTCGGGCACGCATCGCTGACGCAGGGTCAAGACGAGGAGCGGTTCCTGCAATCGGCCGACGCCGCCCTCTATCAGGCCAAGCGCGAAGGCAGAGACCGAGCAGCGACCGCAGTACTGGCGTAGCAACGGTGTCGAGCTGTCGCGACGCGGTCAGCTCCAACTCCGCCGGCACGGCGTGGACTGCCAGCGAGTCTGGCGATTTCAGTCGCCGCCGCTGTCGTCGCGATCCACGGGCGGCAGGTCGTTCGCGTCCGCTTCGGCGGCGGCCTCGTCCTCGCGTCGGGTCGCGTCGAGGATCTCCTCGATGCGGCGCTGGTGGTCCGGCTTCTCGTCGAGGACGAAGTGAAGCGTCGGGACCTGTCGGAGCTGCAGCCCCTTGCCGACCTGTCGCTGGATGAAGCCGCGCGCCGCGTCCAGCGCGTGAAGCGTCTTCGACACGTCACCCTGCGAGCCGAGGACAGAGACCTTGACCTTCGCCTCGCGCAGGTCGACGGTCGGCTCGACGGCGAGAACGGTCACGAAGCCGAGCCGGGGATCGCTGATCTCTCGTTGCAGCACGTTCGCAACGAGAAACTTCATCCGGCTCGCGATACGTTCGACGTGGCGTGGGGGCACAGGGGGAACCGGAAGGGCGTGATCAGAGAGTTCTGGCCTGCTCGGTGACCGCGAAGCTCTCGATCTGGTCGCCTTCCTTGATGTCCTCGTATCCGATCTTGATACCGCACTCGTACCCCTCCTTGACTTCCTTCGCATCGTCTTTGACGCGCTTCAAGGAGGACATCTCGCCGGTGTGGATCACCCTGCCGTCGCGGAGGAGGCGGACCTTGTCGTTGCGGGCCACGTAGCCGCTGATCACCATGCAGCCGGCGATATTGCCGAGCTTGCTCGCGCGGAAGACCTGGCGAATCTCGGCGCGGCCGTGGACCTCCTCGACCTCCTCGGGCGCGAGGCGCTGCTCCATGGCGGCCTTGACGTCTTCGATGGCCTCGTAGATCACCTTGTAGTGGCGGATCTCGACGCCTTCCTCGTCGGCGAGCAATCGGGCCCTGTCGTCGGCAACGACGTGGAACCCGATGATGATCGCATCGGACGCGCTCGCGAGGTGGACGTCCTCCTGCGTGACGGCACCGACGCCGGTGTGCAGCGTGACGACCTTGACCTCGTCGGTCGAGAGATTCTCGAGCGACGAGCGGAGCGCTTCGATGGACCCGCGCACGTCGGCCTTCAGAATGAGCTTGAGCTCCACCGTGCCGCCGTCGCCCATCGAGGCGACGTACTCGTCGAGCGAGACCTTCTTCACGGAGTAACGCGACGCGCGCTCGGCCTCGCGATTCCTGCGCTCGCGCTCTTCGGCGACCTGGCGCGCTTGCTTCTCGTTCGAGAAGACGTAGAACTTCTCGCCCGCCGGCGGCACCTTGTCGAGCCCGACGATCGTGACCGGCACCGACGGGCCGGCCTCCTCGACTTGCTCGTGGCCGTTGAGGATCAGATCGCGGACGCGTCCGTAGCTCGCGCCGCAGAGTACGTAGTCGCCGAGGCGCAGCGTGCCGTCTTGCACCAAGCACGTCGCGAGAACGCCGCGGGTCGTCGTCGCCTCGGCTTCGAGGGCCACGCCCTTGGCGCTGATGTTCGGGTCCGCCTTGAGCTCGAGGATCTGCGACTCGAGACTCAATGTCTCGAGGAGGTCCGGGATGCCCTGGCCGGTGATCGCGGAGACCTCGACGAACTCGGTCTTGCCACCCCACTCGATCGGCTGCAGATCGAGCGCTGCCAGAGCCTGCTTGCAGCGGTCGGTGTTCGCGTTCGGCCGATCGATCTTGTTCAGCGCGACGACGATCGGAACTCCGGCCGCCTTCGCGTGGTTGATCGCCTCCTCGGTCTGCGGCATCGGGCCGTCGTCCGCGGCGACGACGAGGACGGCGACATCGGTCGCGTTCGCGCCGCGGGCGCGCATCTCGGTGAACGCCTTGTGACCCGGCGTATCGATGAACGTGACCTGGACGTCTCCCTTGTCGACCCGGTACGCGCCGATGTGCTGCGTAATACCGCCGTGCTCACCGCGGGTGACCTCGGTCTCGCGGATCTTGTCGAGGAGCGACGTCTTGCCGTGGTCGACGTGGCCGAGGAACGTGACGACCGGCGCGCGGGCCACGCGATCCTCCGCTGCGCTCTCGTGGTCCT
>CAYMRB010000309.1:0-12374 GCA_964392615.1 uncultured Planctomycetia bacterium
AGGCGCCGTCGAGCGGTGGATTGAACCGCGCCTCGTCGTTCGCGACGAGCGGCGCGGCGGCCAAGAGAAGCAGGACGACGATCGACAGGAATCTCCGTGGCGTGTTCATGCCGCCGATGGTGCGGCCGGATGGCGCGCTCATCAAGCGCGGCGTCGCGATTCGCTATTTGGCGAACGCCATCGTCCATTCCACCGTGCGAGTCGCTGACGGCACGACTCGGACCGTAGCGACCTCTTTCCCGTTGGCGATCTCGGCCTTTTCGCCTTCGACCTCGGCGGATTTCAGGCGGTAGCCTTGCGGCAGGTGGACGGTCAGCACGTACGGATCGCCCTCGACGACCGCGCTCTTGCCGGACAGCGCGTTGCCGCCCGCGTCCCACTTCTCAGCGAGGAGGCTGACGCCGCCCTGGGTGATGTGTCGCGTGGTCGACACGACCCACGGGTGCGGACGCGCCTCGCGGATGGCGAAGACATGCATGCCGTCGTTCGCGTCCATCGCGGGAGCGGTGAACGAGCCCTTGAACTTGCCGAGATACGTCTGGTTCCAGAACTCGAAGACGACGTACTCGCGATCCGCCGGCAAACCGAGATCCGCGAACGCGACCTCCTGCGCCGGCAAACCCTTGTGGTGGAAGACCCACTTCGTCTTCTCTTTCTCTCCCCACTGGATGCGCGCCAACACCGACCAGCGCTCGAAGGGGCGTTCGATCTCCTGCATCCACCAGGGAACCGTGCGTCGCCCCTGACCGTAGAGCTGTCCAGGGACGGTCGTGAGCACGGGCGCGCTGCGCTTCATGCCTTCGATGTTCCGATCGTCCCGATACACCTCCATCTTGTCGCTGACCATGAGCACGCCGCCGGCCATGGCGCAGATCGCGGGACGAATGATCGTTCGCGCCGGCACGGGGTCGTCCAGCGCGAAGACCGACATCATCGCGTCCATGTCCATCAGCCAACCGCCGAGCACATCGCAGTGGTCGGGATCGTTCCGCCAGAGCACGCCCTCCAGATCGTTGTACTGGGCCAGCGTGCGCGGTTGGAATCCGTCGTTGCTCAAGCGAGCGCCGTCGACCAGTCCGACGACCTTCCTCGCGTTGCCGACGGTGTGACAGGCGAGGACGTAGACGTCGGGTCCCAGCTCCTCGCGGGCCACCTTGTCCCATGTGCGCAGGAACGCCTCCGGCGTCGTGCGGTTCTTCGCGAAGAACTCGGCGCAGTTCTTATTCTGGTATGCGCGCAGCAGATCTCCGGTGCCGTCGATCTTGACGTAGTTCCAGCCTTGCTCCGCCAGACCGCGATAGAGCGCGCGAATCATCGTCTCCACGGCCTCCTCGTTGGCCGTGTTCAGCGAGCAGAAGCCGTGTTGCTGATGCGGCTTGCCGTCGGCGCCGGGGACGAACCAGTCCGGATGCTCTGCGATGAAGTCCCGCACGCCAGGGTCGGTGGGACGGTGCACACGGTGGACCCAGATGCCGGGAACCATGCCGGCGTCGCGGATCGACTTCATCGCGCCCTGCCAGCCGTTCGGGTACTTGCGCTCGTCCCAATTGAGCCAGTTCCACGGCGCGCTGCCGTTGCCCTTCTGATAGCAGTCGTCGAGCTGCATGTAGTCGTAGCCGAAATCGGGCAGCTTCTTCTCGACGAACACCGCCAAGACCCCGTCGAGCACCTCCTGCGTGAAGCCGCCGCGGTACGACCACCAGGTGCAGTAGCCCGTCAGCGAGCCCGGCCAGATGTCATACGTCCAGGGCTCGTAGTAGGTGTACCCCTTGTGCTTCTGATAGAGACGCGGGCTGAACACGAGCTCCAGCGTCGCACCGCGACTCTCCCATGCGAAGGTTCGACGATCCTTGTCGCTGCCGGCAGGCACGATCCGCGTTGCGCCATCGCCTGGGCCGACCAGCGACCAGTCCCAGCGCCGGTCGTAGATGGCGTTGTTGCGCAGATTGCGACTCAGACCGACGCTGTTGCGGACATAGGGAAGACGCTTCTGCGCCTCCGATGGCGTCTCGGCAGGAAAGGCCTGCGCGCTGCCGGTCACCTTGGCACGGAGGACGAGCGTGCGACCGTCTGCCGGCTGGGCCACCGCCAAGGTCAGGCGTTGCTCGACCTTGTCGCCCGCCGTCGATTTCGCGGACAGCTTGACGGCGGCCGTGACCGCGGCGCCGTCTCGGCTCTCGACGACCACGTCGGCGTCGAGGACCGCGACGCCGCGATAGCGCAAGCTGAGCGTCCCCGTCTCGGCTGTCCACGAGACATCGGCCGGAGCGTTCGGCGGCGGCTTGACGTCCGCTCTCGAGACCGCGGCCAGTGCGATGACGGCGACGGTCGTTCGAAACGTAGTGATAGCGTGCCCGCGCATCGTCCTATCCTGTGTTGCTCGTTGCGTTGTGACTAGTTGTCGCCCGACGTCACGCGTCGAGAATCTCCAGCGCCTCGGCGTCCTGGATATCGGTCACGAACGGGACGTTCGTCTCCCGCTCGGTCTCACGGTTCGCCGAGAAGATGTCGTCGCGCGTCAATCCGTCGAGCGTGAACTTTCGCACGCCGGCAAGCAGCTGTTGGAGACCGGCGCCGAGCTTGTCGGCGAGCGTCCAGACGGCGATCGCGCCGTACGGGATGTTCTTCATCTCGTCCTTGCCGACCTTCTTCTGGACGTCGTAGTAGCCGGCGAAGATCTCCTCGGCACTCGATCCCATCCCCCTGATCACCTTGGGCAGCTTGTCCCAGTTGCCGTTGACGCGACCCTTGGCGTCGGGATGCGGCGCGCCCTCGATGTTCGAGCCGAGGTAGCCGGGAATCATCAGGGCGCGGCCCCATGCACACGAGCTTCGAGTAGGGAGCACCGAGCGCCAGCGACTTGAAGATCTGGTCTTCCTTGGCGAGGCCGCCGGCGAAGGCCATATCGACCGGTGGGATGCCCTTTCTCTCGAGAGTCGCGGCGTATTCGTACGCCTTCGCATGGAGGAGCAGCGAGGGAACGCCCCAGCTCTCCATCATGTTCCACGGGCTCATCCCCGTGCCGCCGCCCGAACCGTCAATGGTGAGAAGGTCGAGCTTGGCATCGGCGGCGAACCGGATGGCCATCGCGAGGGCTTCCATGCCGTAGGAGCCCGTCTTCAGCGAGATGCGCTCGAAGCCCAGGCCGCGAAGAAACTCCACGGCATCCATAAAGTCCTGTCGCACGTCATCGACCGAAGCGCGGTCCGTGTAGCCGAGGCGGCTGTGACGCGCGATCGACTTGATCGCGCCGCTCTCGAAGGCCTGGACGACTTCGGGCAGCGTCGGATCGGGATCGACGATGTACCCGCGGTCCTTGAGGAAACGAGCGTAGTCCAGACTGTTCACCTGGATCTCGCCGCCGATCACCTTGGCGCCCTGGCCCCACTTGAGCTCCATGATCACCTTGTCGCCGTACTTGTCGATCAGGTACTCGGCGACGCCGTTGCGGGAGTCCTCGACGTTCATCTGAACGATGATCGCGCCGTGGCCATCGTGGTATCGCAGGAACGTGTCGATGCGACGGTCGAGCTCGGGGGCCTTGACGATCCGACCGTTCTCGATGACCGCCTCCCGGTCGACGCCGACGACGTTCTCGCCGACGACGATCGGGAATCCGACGAGCGCTGCGCCGATGGAGAAGGAGTCCCAGTACTTGGCCGCGATGAACGTCGAGCCGAGCGCGCCGGTCATCAGCGGCACGCGGCACTTCGTCTTCAGCTCCTGCCCGAACTCCGTCTCGACCGAGACGTTCGGGAACACGCAATCGTCTGCGGAAGACGAGAGCCCTTGCGGCGGTGGATTCGCACCGTACAGATAGCCGTTGATGCGCAGCGAGTTGTACGACACGCCGACGTGCACCGTGTTCGCGCTACCGGCCGTGATCGCGCCGAAGTCGCGGGGGTAGAGTACCTTCCTCCCCTTCAGACTCGACAGCCACGTTTCGCAGCGTCCCTTGCAGTCCGCGCGACAGAGCGTGCACAAGCTCGATTCGCACGGGTTTCCGCGGTTGGCTGCGCCGATCGCGTCGTTGTTCTTCGACCAATCCGACATGCTATTCGTCCCTCCCTCTCGCTCACCCTAGCGCGTGGTGTCGCTACAGCATCGAGCCGTGCCGGAGGATCCGGGCAGGCGGCGGCCAGGAGAAGGGCTTCTGCGATGCTGTAGTACTGCGGCAGTACTCCACGGCAAACCTCAATATAGATTGCCCTTTCCGAGGCGGGACTGTCAATATCCGTCGCGCGCGACGCGACGGATGCTCTCGGCGTCCATGGCGTAGTCGTAGATCCGCAGATCGTCGAGGAGCCCCCGAAAGAAGGCGCGATGTCCGACGTCGTAGCTGCCGATCACGAGAGGCTGCTGGTTGTCCTTCACCGCGCCGAATCGCTCCATCGTCCCCGCGAGTCTTCCGTCCATGTAGACCTTGATCGTCCGACGGTCGCAGGTGGCGGCGACGTGGACCCAGCGGCCGAGAGGCAAGGGCTCTCTCGCGCGGAGATGGTGGCTCCAGCGGGTTTGCGGCACTGCCCACGAGAGCCGCCCGTGTTCGAGGCCGAAGCGATAGCCGGCGTTGTCGCGTCCTCCGTGGATGCGATTCAGGAACCAGCGATCGACCTGGTCCGGGATCTCCGTCTTGATCCAGGCGGTGACCGTGATGCCCTTCCGCGGCGCCAACAGCGGGTCGGGCGCGACACGGATGCTGCCGCCGTCGCATACGAGGGCCTTGCCGTGGCGGCCCTGAACGCGGCTCGCCTGCTGCAGACGTCCTCCGAGACGGTGTCCGGAGTAGTCCCACGCCAGGTCGCTGCCGTCCGCCTCGTCGAACGTCCACCAGGCCACGAGCCCCTCCGCGTCGCCACCCGGAGCGAGCCTTCGCTGTCGTGTCTGCGCATCGCGACGCTTCTTGGCCTCGAATAGCTCCTCGTACGGTCCGAGGCCGATGTCCTCGGGTACGACGTCTTCGTGGCGCTCGGTCGTGGCAGCGAACGCGGCGCGCACGGCGTCGAGGTAGCCGAAGCCGTGCTCGCGATGCGGGAAGATGTAGTGGCCCTCCCCAAACTCGTTCCAGTTGTCGAGGAGGATCATCTTCGAGCCCAGGCTCTCGGCCGGAAGCGTATCGAGAAACGAGTCGGCCTTGCGGCACGCAGTCTCGAACCCCTGGGGAGTGAGACGCCACTTCGATTGGCTGGGGTGCCACGGCGTCGCGTCCCAGCCCATCGACACGGTCACGATGTCGGGAAGCACCGCGAGATCGCGACGAGCGCGCCAGTAGTCCTCCTGCGCCGCGATGGCCGTTTCGTCGTCGGGATCGTTCGCGATGGGCCAGCAGTAGCTGAAGCTGGCATCCATGCCGAGCCGAGCCAGGCGCTTCAGGTTCGCGGCTCTCGTGCTGCGATCCTCGGCCAGGATGTAGAGGCCGCTGAATCCTGCCTCGACACATGCCTCACGCATCGCGGCGAAGGCTCCGCGAACGGCGGCCTCGCTTCCCAAGTCCTCTACGACGCGATGCGCCTGGTAGATGAACAGCACCGGCTTGTCGTCGATCACCAGATAGTTCGGCCTGCGGAAGTAGTTCTCCAGCCAGAACGGGAGCAGGTTTTCGAGAAGGTCGCGCTTCGAGCGGACTCCCCAGCGCCCCTTCAGCTGGTTCTCCCACATGATCGCGAAGTGGAACCGATCGCCGTATCGGGAGTGGAACAGGCCCTCGTGGAGCGCATGCCCGAGGAATGGCCGGACGGGCCCCTCCTGCGAGCCGCGGTACCAGCAGTAGACGAAGAAGTCGATCCCGTGCTCGAGCGCCCACTTGATCTCCCAGTCCGTCACGTCGGGATCGTGCTCGTCATACCAGCCGAGCACCGGTTCGCGCTTCGGGAACGGCTCGATCAGCTCCCAACCGCCGGAGCGTGCGCCCTGCTTCCAGAGCGGACAGTAGTGCGCTCCCACGAGTCGCTTGGTCGCGATCGGCCTCGGCGCGGGTACAGCGTCCGTCTCGACGATCGGCCGGGCCCGATGAACGTCCAGCCGTGTTGCAGCGGTCGTCGGCGTCATGGCGTGAGCGGACAGCGCGATCGTGGCGACGCCGTGCAGCGGAGTGTCGGCCTCGACGCGATACACGGCTTCCGCTGTGTCTCGATACCCGAGCCGGCCCAGGTCACGTCTCGTGCCGTCCAGCGACCGGACTCCGTCGGGAAGCCCGAGAACGGCGCTGAACGGCCCTCCCGGGCCCGCCGTGTTGCGGAATCGCGCCACGATCGTGAACGGGCGACCCGCACGCAGGTAAGGCGGATCGGCGTAGCACAGCTCGACCGTGCCTTCGGGCGGACCGGCGGCATCGTCTGCGGCCTGCAGCGACTCCAGCGTGACCTCTTCCGTATCGCGGCTGAACGCGAGAGCGAGCCTCTTCAGATCCGATCGCCACTCGGGAAAGTCCGCCATGGCGACCGCGTAGCTATGACTGCGTCCGTCGCCGATGAGCGGAACCGTCACCTCGCGCTTGCCGGCGGTCGTCTCGGCATAGAGCTTCATGGACTCGCCGCCCGTCGCAGCCAGGCGAAGAGTGAGAACGTCCGAGTCGGGCAGATCGGCAGGAAGCGAGGCGGTCGCCATGACGCCCATCGGCGCGTCGATCCGTGCCCGGACCAGCGCGTCTTCTTCGGAGGTCGTGATCCGCGCGCCGACTCCGAACCAGCCCCGCGTGGCGCTCGCGTGCGATCCCCTTCGTGTCAGGAGCGTCTCGACCTCGGTCAGAGGGCTGGACCAAATGCGCAGGATCTTCATCTTGCCTCGGAACCGCGCGCCCTCGAAGGAGGCCGAGCCGCCCACCTCCAGCGCGGCGTCGAGGCGCGCTGGCGAACCGGTGCGTAGCGCCCGGAAGGTCCGGTCGTTCACGCGCATCCACATGCGGGAGCCATCCCAGCTCGCCGTGACGCGGTACCACGTTTGAGGCTCGATCTCGATCGAATACAGGCGGGGTTCGAGTTGCGCGCCGATGTTGACGAAGAACGAGAGACGCCCGCCCTCCGCCGGCGCATCCATGCGCAGGAGCAGCAGTCCCGGTTGCTCGAAGACCCGGTGCTCCGCTGTGACGTCATCGAAGAGGATCTCCACATCGATCGCGAAACCTCGCGCCGACCGGATTCCCGGCGCGACCCGTAGGCTCTCCGTGCCGTCGAAGACGCGCGTTTCGGTGTGGCGGTAGAGTTCGGACGATTCGGGGCCTGCGACGGCGACCGCAGAAGAGAGAACCGCGAGCAGGAGTGGGACGCAGCGCAGCATCGAGCCGGATCTCCTGAGTCAGAGCCTACAGGTGCAAGAGTCCATGGAAGCCGAGCCGAGAGCATCTGGGAAGATTGACTTTCGATGAGCCGACGCGAATGGTGAACACGAAGTTCGTGCATGGTTCCGGCTTGCGGACCTCGCGCGGCCAAGTGCGGCCTTTGAGGAAGAGCCTCATGCGATTCGAGTCGAACGCCATCGGGATTCTCGTGCTCTCCGTGCTCCTGTGCGCGGGCCGCTCCTTCGCGTCCGACGTCTCGGTGACGGACTTGAGATGCGAATACCTCACCGACCCGCTCGGGATCGACATCTCGCGTCCCAGGTTCAGCTGGAGGCTGATCGACTCGAAGAAGACCCGCGGTCAAGCGCAGACGGCCTACCGGATCGTGGTCGAGGGAGACGCGTCCGACGGAGAGTCGAGCGGGCTTCTGTGGGACTCCGGAAAGGTCGCGTCATCGTCATCCGTCAACAACGTCTATGCCGGGGCGGCGCTGACGTCGAACCGGAACTGCACGTGGAAGGTCCGCGTCTGGGACAAGGGCGGCGACCCGACCGAGTGGAGCCCAACGGCGCGGTTTTCGATGGGGCTTCTGAAGCCGTCGGACTGGCGCGGCGACTGGATCCGATACCGAGAGGCTGAGGATGTTCAGCATATCTGGTATCGCAAGAGCTTCTCGCTGGACAGCGTTCCTGCGCTCGCCTTCGTCCACCTCGGATCGATCGGCTACCACGAGCTCTATGTGAATGGTCGGCGCATCGGGACGCGCGTGCTGTCACCAGGCGTCACGAATTTGAACAAGCGGGTCTCGTACGTCACCTACGACGTCTCCACCTGTCTGCAGAACGGGAACAACGTCATTGCGGTCTGGTCCGGACCGGGCTGGGCGCGCAATACGGGCTCCTACGGCAAGACCGTCTGGGAGCAGGATGCCGTCTTCAGGTGTCAGGTGAACATGTCGAACGGTATGGAGCTCCATTCGGACACGACCTGGAAGTGCCGGATCAGCTCGAGCGCGAACCTGGGCCTGTGGAAAGGGGGCGGACGCGGCCAGTACGGCGGCGAGGTGATCGACGCGCGCAAGCACGTGGCCGATTGGAACGCGCCCGACTACGACGACGGCGCGTGGGCGAGTCCGTCTGTCTATCGCCGATCGGTCATCCTGTCCGCGGCGATGATCGAGCCCGACCGCAAGGTCGAACGACTCGATCCGGTAGCGATCACAGGCGGCGATGGGGTCTACACGGTCGACATGGGGCGGAACTTCACGGGTTGGCTCGAGGTCGCCCTGAGAGGCGGCAAGGCCGGGGAGACCGTGAAGTTCATGACGGCCAATCAGCCGGGCAAGAAGGTCGAGTTCGAGCAGGAGAGCCACTACATCCACGATGCGAGCGGGGCGGGGACCTTCAGCCACCGGTTCAACTACATGGCGGGGCGCTGGATCACGATCGAAGGGCTTCCCGGCAAGCCCGAGACGGGAGACGTGAAGTGCTACGTCGTCACCAACGACCGCGAGCGCATCGGGCGCTTCGAATGCTCTGCCGAGCTTCTCAACGAGATCTACGAGACGGATCTCCGGACGTACATCGCCAACACGGTGAACGGCGTTCTCATGGACTGCCCGCATCGAGAGCGCTATGGCTACGGCGAGGTCTCCTTCGCCTGCATGTGGGGATGCGGCGTGCCGAACTACGAGTCCGCGGCCTTCTACACGAAGGCGATCCGCGACTGGTGCGACGTGCAGCGAGAAGATGGGTTCGTCAACACGATCGCCCCCCAGATCTACAAGGGCGCCGGTGGCACTCTCTGGAGCAGCGCCCCGATCACCATGACCTGGGAGTTCTACAGGGCCTATGGTGACGAGCGGCAGCTGAAGAACGCCTATCAGCCCATGAAGAAGTGGTTGGACTACCTGGGGCGGTCGGTCTCCGCCGACGGCATCCTGGTCGCGTACGATCGGCAGTCCCGATTCCTCGGCGACTGGGCCACTCCGCACGGCAGCGAGTACGGCGGAACGCCCGCGGCGAAGCTGTTCAACAACTGCGTGTATGCATACGGGCTGGACGCGTTCGTTCGCATCGCCCGCATTCTGGGGAGGTCCGACGATGTTGCCACGTATTCCGGAAGGCTCGAGAGCCTGCGCAAGAACGCACACAGGCACTTCTTCGACGAAGAGGCCAAGCAGTACATCGACGGCAGGCAGCTGTCGCTGGCCTTCCCGCTCTACACGAGAATTACTCCGGATCACGAGAGAGACGCGGTCTTCGCGCATCTTGTCGACGAGATCACGAAGCGAAAGCCGTATCTGGATACGGGCAGTACAGGACTTCCGATCCTGCTGAAGTACATCGTCGAGGATGTCGAACGACCGGATCTCCTGTACCCATGCCTCACGCGTACGGAGCATCCGGGGTATGGCTACTTCCTGCGCTCGGGCGAGACGACGTGGCCCGAGTACTGGCAGATCGAAGGGCACGCCAGCAGGATTCACACCTGCTACACGAGCATCGCGGGCTACTTCACGAGGGCGATCGGCGGGATCCGGCCGGACTCGTCCCGATGCGGCATGAAGCACTTCATCATCAAGCCGCACTTGGTCGGCGATTTGACCTACGCCAACACGACGAGCGGATCGCTGTACGGGGCGATCGTCAGCAACTGGTCCAGATCCGGAAACGTCGGGACGTTCCGTGTCGAGGTGCCCGTGAACACGACGGCCAAGGTCTGCATTCCGGCCAAGGAGGTCGAGGATGTCTCGGAAGGGGGACGACCCGCGACCGAAGCGTCCGGGATCGCGTACCTCGAGCGAGACGGCGACTACGCGGTGTTCTCGGTCGATTCCGGCGCGTACCGCTTCACCAGCTCGTCCGTCCAGACCGCCCGCTGAGTCGCTCGCCTGCGGGACGTCTACCGCCGCAGGGCCCGAATCGGCTTGCGCCCCAACAGCGGTCGAGTACGATCGCGAGTGTCACTGGGGGATCATCGTTGAGGTGCGCGCATGGGGATGTCCCTGAACATCGCGGTTGCCTTGACGCTCGTCTTGGCGGGGGCGAGTCGGGGTGACGGTGTGCTCGCCGAGGATGTCGAAGCGTCCGTCAGCCTCTTCGAGAAGCCGACCGAGCCGCAGCCGCACAACGCGATCGATCACCTCGTATTCGCTCGCCTGAAGCGGTTGGGGGTCACGCCGGCGAGGCCGTGCTCGGATGCGGCGTTCGTCCGTCGGGTCTATCTCGACGTGATCGGCACGCTGCCGACCGCGAAGGAGGCCGCGCAGTTCCTCACCGACACCGACCCCGCGAAGCGCCGCAAGCTGATCGATCGCCTGCTCGATCGCGATGAGTTCGCCGACTATTGGGCGCTGAAGTGGGCCGACCTGCTGCGCGTGAAGGCGGAGTTCCCGATCAACCTGTGGCCGAACGCCGCGCAGGCCTACCACCGGTGGATCAGCGATTCGTTGCGCGAGAACAAGCCGTACGACCGCTTCGCGCGCGAGCTGCTCACATCGAGCGGCAGCAACTTCCGCGTGCCGCCGGTCAACTTCTACCGCGCGATTCAAGGCAAGGAGACGGAGACGATCGTTCAAGCCGTCGCGCTGACGTTCCTCGGCGAGCGGTCCGACAAGTGGCCGAAGGCGCGGCTGGACGGCATGGCCACTTTCTTCTCGTACGTCGGGTTCAAGCCGTCGCGCGAGTGGAAGGAGGAGATCGTCTTCTTCGACCTCGAGAAGGCGCTGAACGACGCGGCATCGGGTCGTAAGGTGCGCGCTGCCTTTCCCGATGGGACATCGACCGAGCTCTCCCTCGATCGCGATCCTCGCCGCGTCTTCGCCGATTGGCTCATCCGTCCACAGAACACCAAGTTCGCGCGCAACATCGTCAACCGCGTCTGGTACTGGCTGCTCGGACACGGCATCGTTCACGAGCCGGACGATATCCGACCGGACAATCCGCCGAGCCATCCCGACCTGTTGGCGCTTCTGGAGAAGGAGCTCGTCGCCGCCGAGTACGATCTGAAGCACATCTACCGGCTGATTCTGAACTCGGCGACCTATCAGCTCTCCTCCGTGTCGAGATCGAAGGATCCCCGCGCGGCGGCTCTGTTCGCCAGCTATTCGATCCGCCGTCTGGAAGCGGAGGTGCTGGTGGATGCGTTGTGCCAGATCACCGGGACGACGGAGAAGTACTCCAGCCCGATTCCGGAACCGTTCACGTTCGTCCCGGAGAGCCAGCGATCGATCGCTCTGGCCGACGGCAGCATCACGAGCCCGTTTCTCGAGATGTTCGGCCGTCCGCCGCGGGATACCGGGCTGGAGCTGGAGCGCGACAACAAGCCGACTCCCGCGCAGCGACTGCATCTGTTGAACTCGAGTCACGTGCAGCGGAAGCTACAACGTGGTGCCGCGATCCAACGCGTGATCTACTCGAACCGGAGTCCGAAAGAGATCGCCAGGCGACTGTTTCTGGCGATCGTGTCTCGTTTTCCCACGAAGAGCGAACTGAAGATCGTGGCCGAGTATTCCCGATCCGGCGTCGTCGAGGACCGCGACGGCCTGCTGGATCTCGCGTGGGCCTTGGTCAACAGCGCAGAGTTTCTGCATCGACACTGACAGCGACAGTGCGGCCGACCTCGAGAGAGGGTGAGAACATGAGCACGAACGACTCACCGATGACCGTGGCGTTGAACTGGGGTCCCACGACCCTGCCCGGGGGCGGCTCCATCGACCGGCGCGAGTTGCTGCGCCGTGGCGTGCTCGGAGCGGCGAGCCTGCTGGTCGCCAACCGTCTGCCGGCCGCCGCGATCCCCGCAGCGCCGAAGGCGAAGGCCAAGTCCGTGATCCAGATCTGGATGTGGGGTGGCCCGCCGCATCTGGACACGTTCGATCCCAAGCCCGAAGCCGGCTACGACTACTACGGACCGTTCGAGAACCCGATCCCGACGAACGTCGACGGTGTCCGCATCTGCGAGCTGCTCCCCTTGTTGGCCCAGCAGGCCGACAAGTACTCGATCATCCGCAGCATGACGCACGGCATCAACGGCCACGAGACGGCCGCTTACCTGGTTCAAACGGGTCGCGAACCCGGCGGGAAGCTGGTCTATCCGT
>CAYMRB010000310.1:0-12343 GCA_964392615.1 uncultured Planctomycetia bacterium
AACAAGCCGGCCGGGCTGCTGGTGCATCCGGTTGGACGCCACGTCTACGACACGCTGATGAACTACCTGCACCACCGTTACCACGACGACGGCGACGCGGGCGGCGAGGCGGTCGTACCACGGCTTTGCCATCGCCTTGATCGCGAGACGACCGGCGTCGTCGTCGTCGCGAAGGACGCGTACGTCCACCGCGAAGTGATGTACCAATTCGAGAACCGCCTGGTCACGAAGAGGTACCTCGCGATCGTCGAGGGCGCGTTTCCGGAAGATCGTCGCGAGATCGACCTGCCGATCGGCGAAGGGCGCAGTCTCGAAGCGGCTCTGAACCACGACGTCCTGAAGGCTTCGCGAACCGGAGTCGAGATCGTACGTCGCCTGCCGAACCACACGCTGCTGCACTGCTCGCCGCATACCGGACGCCAGAACCAGATCCGCCTCCACCTGGCCGCGGTCGGCTATCCGATCGTCGGAGACGCGCGCTACGGCGCCACCGTTGACGGTGAGCGTCCCGAGAGCCGGTACTATCTACACTCCGAGATGCTGCGATTCTGGCATCCCCGCACGAAGGTGGCCGTCGAGCTTCGCGCCCCGTTGCCGACGGATTTCCACGATCGGGTCAACGAGCTAGCCGCCCGTTGAAAAAGGCAATTCGGCGCGATGGCGGCCGTTTCGCCCCAGGCTCTTCGTTGCCAGAACTCGGAAATGCACCACATTGCCTGCGTTCTGGCGCCTCGGTCCTGGACGAAACGTCTCGCCCTCGCGCTCGAAGCCCTCTTTCAACGGACTGCTGGGGACTGATAACTCGGCCGTCCCGACCGCCTTGTGCATGTCGCCCCCCGCCATCGTAGCTTTGTGACGGAACTCCCGCCCGACGACGGCGGTAGTGTGGGACAGAGTCTTCGTTCAAGGCGAGGAATGGCATGGCCGGAAGTCGGCTCTACGTGCTCGATCCGGACGGCGCAATCCGCGAACGCTGTGCGTTCGTCGATACGCAGGACGTTCGAAGCTACCGGGATTCGGAAGCGTTCTTCAGCGGCCTCGAGGAGATGGCAGCGCCCGGCGCTCTGCTCGTCGATGCGCGCGGCCTCACCGACGCGGAAGCGGACGCGATCGCTGCTTTCCTGTCCAGCCGGCCGTGCTTGGCGCTCGTGCTGACGAGCGATCGGGCCGCGGGGCGCCTCTGGCTACAGCGCGGCGCCAGCGACTACGCGACGGACACCGAAGAGGTCGCCGAGGTCGACGCGCGCGTGCGCGGCCTCGTCGAGCTGCGAGCGCGCTTCCTGTCGCCGGGATACCAGCGATTGATCCAAGCGTCGTTCTTGCGCAGCTTCTCGCACGACATGAAGACGTCGCTCAACGCGATCTTCGGGTTCGCCGAGCTCATGCTGATGGACGAAGAGCTTCACGATCAGGCGCGAATCGACGTCGGGCGCATCTTGCGCAACGCTCAGATCGTCCTCTCCGGCCTGGATCGACTGGCGTCCCACGCCAGCGAAGCGCGTTCGGTATCCGAGGTGAACGAGGTACTAGGATGACGTCCGACAGCCACGCCCCCCGCACTCGGTCAGATCCTGCGCACGGCGGCGACGTCGCGTCGGACGACGTGCAGATCGCGAACCACGGCAGGCCCAACGACAGCAGAAGGTCGCCAAGGAAGGTCCTCGTCGTTGACGACGCGAAGGACATCGTCGCGATCATCTCGCGTATGCTCGCGAAGGAGGGCTACGACGTCCTGACGGCCCACGACGGCCAAAGTGGCCTCGAGATCGCCCGTCAGGAGCGGCCCGACCTCCTGTTGCTCGACTGGATGCTGCCCGGCATCGACGGGCTCGACGTCTGCCGTGCGCTGAAAAGCGACGATCGAACTCGCGATATCATGGTGATCCTGGTCACCGGTCGCGGCACGGTGATGAACCTGGTCGAGGGATTCGACGCGGGCGCGGACGACTTCGTCCCGAAGCCCTTCAAGCATCCCGAGCTGCTGGCGCGCGTGCGATCCGCGCTGCGTCTGAAGAAGCTGACCGACGAGCTTTCGGAGCGCAACCGCCAACTCGTCGATTCGCAGAACGAGCTCGTGCGCTCCGAGAAAATGGCGACGATCGGTCTTCTCGCCTCCGGCATCGCGCACGAGTTCAACAACATCATGGCGGGGATCTCGGGCTTCGCGCAGCTCGCGAAGAGGGACGACAAATTCGCGGGACAGCTCATCGAGGTCGCGCTCACACAAACGGCGCGTGCGCTCGAGCTGACGAAAAGCCTGTCGGCGTATCACCGGCGCACGAATGCGGAAGCGACGATCTGCGACGTCGGTGAGGTCATCGAGGGGTCGGTCTGCCTCGTCCGCAAGGAGATCGAGTCGAACGGCGTGCGTCTCGACGTGCAACTCGACGACGTCGGCCACGCATCGATCAGTCCCGGGCACCTGCAGGACATCGTGCTCAATCTGCTCTTGAACGCGATCCACGCCATCCGCGGCCGCGGGTCGATCCGCCTTTCGGTGACACCCGATGAGGCGAGCGATTCGATCGTCATCCGCGTCGCCGACACGGGAGAAGGAATCGCGCCGGAGCACCTCGACCGCATCTTCGATCCGTTCTTCACGACGAAGGGAGCCCTCGGCGGCGGCAGGTCGCAGGGCACGGGGCTCGGCCTGTCGGTGTGCTACAACGTCGTGCAGGCCCACCGCGGGACGATCGACGTCGAGAGCGAGCTCGGCGCCGGAACGACGTTCAGGGTGACGCTGCGCACAGCCGACGCACCCTGCGATGTCCCCGAGAGGACGACGCAGGACGCTGTCGCCGCTGCCTGCGCACCTGAGGAGAATCCGCTGCGCATCCTCGTCGTCGACGACGAGGGCCAGATCCGCAGCATGCTCCAGGGGTTCCTCGAGGGCCACGCCGTCACGTGCTGTGCGAGCGGCGACGAGGCGCTGGCGATCTGGGAGCCGGGCACGTTCGACTTCATGGTGCTCGACATCTGCATGCACGACTCCCGCAACGGCATCGAGACGCTCGAAGCGCTCGTCCAGGCCGACCCCGAGGCAAAGGTCATCCTGGCCTCGGGGCGCTTGCCGGACGACATCCCGCAGTCGGCGCTCGACCTCGCGCACGGGCACCTCCTGAAGCCGTTCCAGCTCGAGGACCTCAACGCGCTCCTGCGGGTGTCGCCGTCGACTGTCGCGGCGGGAGCGGAGGCGCGCTAGCGCGGGCCGTTCGTCTGGGGAACAGCTCGGCCGATCACCCGTCCTCGAGGCGCGCTCTGACACAGCGGGCGCAGACCTCGAGGCGGTCGGGCCGCCAGGCGCGCCGTCAGGGCACCTGGATCGTCAGCATCTCCCCGCCGCAGGACGAGCAGTAGAACACGCCCTTCTTGATCGCGCCGGCCTCGGAGACGTAACACTCGGTCGGCTGCAGGATCGACTCGTCCGACTCGCGGGCGAAGATGAACTGCAGGTCGGGGAAGCTCTCCTCGGCCTTGCAGTTCTGACAGCGAACGTGGATGCCATCGCCGGCGTCTTGCGCGCCGTTACCGGACGACGGCGCGGGGCGCTCGTCGCTCGTGAGGCCCTCGATCAGGCGGTTCAGGTGGGAGATATACTCGGTCATGCGAGCGTTGAACTCCGCCTGCTTGCGCCGCAGGGTCGCGACGTTCTTCTCGAGCCGCTCGATCTGCTGCTGGCGCAACTGCGTCGACACGTCGTGCGGAATCGCGCTCGCGCGCAGGAGGCTCGGGTCGGTGAGCTCGTGCAGGAACGCGGAGCAGTCGGCGCTGATTTCCTGGAAGAAGATCCCGTTCTTCATGTCTCGGAACTCTCCGTAGCGGGGTTCGCGGAAGTCGAAGCTCTCGAACCCCGTCGCGGGCGTTCGCACGAGTCGTTAGCCTCGCCGGAGGTTGGGCAACCCGCACGCCCGTCGCGCACCGAGCGGCCACGCGTACGGAACGTCGCTGGCACAAAGGACTTGCCGACACGAGGCGAGAGCGCGGCGCCAGCTGACGACACCGTGCGAGTCCCGCTGCTGACCGCAGCCCGACACCTCTGTCCACATCGTGGACGCCGATACCGACCGATGCGCCGAGCGACCCCGGTCGCTGTGACAACTCGCACCCCGCGAGGTAGCTTTGAGAGGACACCCGGAGGCGCCACACGGGCACGGCGGGGTGGACAGACACGGGCCGTCGGGGGCCCACGGAACGGGGAGTCAAATGCCCTTCTCGATCGCCGATTACGTCCTGCGATATCAGAAAGCTCAGCGCGCCGCGCGGCCTCAGGCTGCGCCGCCTGCCGAGCCCGAGGTCCAGGACCCCGCACCGACTCCACAGGAGCCGGAGCCGACCACGCTCGACACCTCGGAGGAACCCGAAGACGAGCTGCGGCGCCGATTCCACGAAGTTGAGACGGAGTGGGACGAACTCGTCTCGTGCATCCACGAGCTCAAGGACAAGCTGAGCCCGGCACACTTCGACGACGCCCTCGAGGCGTGCGGCCTACCCGCTATCGAAGAGCTGATCGAGACGATCGTCGCCGAGTTCGGAGCCCACGGCCTGCCGGGAGTCGCTCCAGGCATCATCGACTCCGCGCAGACGGCCGAGCTCGAAGCGGACGTCGAGATCGAAAGTCCGGCAGAGCCGGAGCCGGAGGCGGCGGAGGCCGAGGTCGAGGTCGAGGTCGAGGTTCGGGAAGCGGGGAACGCAGACGACGCGGATTGCGCGGATTGGCACGAATCGGAAGAAGCCGACGCCGAGTTGGCGGCCGGCACCGATTCCGACTCCGACTTGGAGCCCGATCTCGAGCGCGAGCCGGAGACGGCATTCGAGGCCGAATCCGAGCCCGAAGCGGAGGGCGAGATCGAGCCCGAGGCCGAGACCTGGGACGAGCTCGAGCCCTGGGGCGAAGCCGAATCCGAGTCCGACTCCGACTCCGACGCCGAGACCGAGTTCGAGACCGAGTCCGACGCCGAGACCGACTCCGGCTCCGAGTCCGAGTCCGACTCCGAGTCCGAGTCCGACTCCGAGCCCGACTCCGACACCGACTCCGACTCCGACGCCGTCACCGACGCCGTCACCGACACCGCCCAGCCCGGTTGCCTCCCGGCGCTGGACGCTGCGGCGCTCGCGGCGGTCGCGCCGGAGTCGCTGGCGTCGGCTGGGGTCGAGGGGAAGCTGGGCGAGTTGCTGACGCTGCTGCGTCAGAATCTCGAGCGCGACCCGAACGCGGCGTCGCGGCTGACGATTCCGCGCGAGGTCACGGCGGAGCTGGCTCGCGAGGTGGCCGGCCGGGTTCGCGATGCGATCGCGGCGGAAGGCGGCATGGGCACGCGAGCGGCGAGCGGCGAGGGAGAGGGAACGAAGTACTGGAAGGAAGGACAGCCAAGCGACGAGAAGGAACCGGAAGCGCCCATCCCGCTGGACGACATCGCCGCGATCATCGACAGGCTCTCCGGAAACGGCTGAGGAGAGAAGCTCGAGGCTCCGAAGCTCAAGGATCATGGACTCAAACGCCCCTCACATCCTGCTCGTCGACGACGAGGCGTTCATCCGCCACGCGCTCGAGCTCTACTTCGAAACGCACGGGTTCCGCGTGTCGACGGCGCAGGACGGCGACGCTGCCCTGGAGACGTTCCGCGCGCCCGAGAAGCCGCTCGACGTCGTGATTCTCGACCTGCTGATGCCCGGAACGCACGGGCTCGACGTCCTGCGCGAGCTCAAGAGCATCGATCCGCTCGTCGAGGTCATCATCGCGACGGGATGCGGGAGCATGAACCACGCGGTCGAGGCTCTCCGTCACGGTGCGTTCGACTTCATCACGAAGCCGATCCTCAACTTCGACGAGGATCTTCTGAAGACCGTCGAGAAGGCCCTCGCCGCGCGCACGAAGAAGCTCGCCGAGACGAAGGTGCCTGAAGTCGAGCTGCGCCCTGTCGCGACCCCGCTGCCGATTCCGCCTCCGAACCCGTCGTCGGAAAACGGCGTGGGCTGGGGAGCGGTCTACCGGCGGATGGAGCGGCTCGCGCGCGAGCACGGCGATCGCGAGGTCGATCAGAGCACCGCCGACGCGGTTTGGAACGTGCTCAACGAGGGGCTCGGCGCCGACGCGGCGCTCTTCATTCAGCAGGATGACGAGGAGTGGCAATGCCTCTACTCTTGGGGCTTCAGCGCGCCGCCGACGGCCCGCGACCTCTGGCAGACCCGCCCCGACGCTGACGAGCCTGAAAGGGACGCTTCCGAGCGCGACGGCCGGGTCGGCGTCGATGGGCCGCGGCGCGACATGGTGCCCCGCTGGGACATGAAGTGGTCGCGAGTCCTCCACGTACCGTTCTGCGGCGCGGGAGGCGGGCACCTCGTGTTGTTGCTCTTCTATCGCGACGAGTCCGTGCTCGACCTCGAAGAGAGCCCGCTCTCACTGCTGGCGGCGGTCTTGAGCTGGGTGTTCCGCCGCCCGAACGGCGTGACGATGCCCGAGATCGTTCGCCTGTCGGAAACGACCTCCGCGTCGCCCGGCGACGGCAGCAGCACCACCTCCCCCGTTTCTTGACGGTCCCGCGGGCGCCGCCGCGTCGCCCGGCGGCGGCAGCAGCACCGCCTCCCCCGTTTCTTGACGGGTCCCGCGGGCGTTTCTATAACGGACGTGAGCTGTTCGATCCCGATCGACCCCCGGCCCGCGATAGGAGCCGCGATGAGCATTCTCGAACGGGCCCCGGCGACGACGATCCTCCTTGCGGTCTCGCTCCTGGCCAACACGACGCTGTTCGCGCAGCAGGGCGGGGCCGCGGCCGACACGAGCCGCGGCGTGTTCCCGCCGACGTCGCAGGAGTACCAGGTCCTGTGGCGCGAGCTCGAGGCCGGCTTGGCGAAGTCCGACTACGACGTCGTCCTCGATCGGCTCGACGAGTTCATCACCTTGGCCGCTGCGCCCAGGGATGCGACTGGCGACGCGGGAGTCGTGTCGAACGACGCAGGCCTCGCGCTCGGCATCCGGGCGCTGCTGCGGCGGACCATCGACGCGCTTCCGGCACGACGCCGCGCGCAGTTCATCGAAGCGCTCGACGCCGCGCTGCACGAACGCTGGGACGAGCCGGCGGGACCGACGCGCGCCGCGTTGCGCCACCGGATCCTTCGCGACTGTCCGGAGTCGAGCCTGCGCGCTGCCGTCCTTCAGGAAGAGGTCGACTTCCGCGTCCTGCAGGGCGAGTGGGCGGCGGCCCGCGCGGTGACACGGGCCCTGTCGGAGCTCGTCGCGGCGGCCCCTGACGCGTTCGATTCGCAGACGCGTGTGCGGACGCTCGCCGTGGCGCTGGAGGTCGCTCGCGCCGTCGGCGACCGGAGCGCGTTCGAGGCTCACCGCACCGCGCTTCGAACGGCCGTCGACGCGGCGGGCAGCGACGAGATTCCCGCTGCGCTCGAACGCCATGTCCGGCGCCTGCTCGAGATCGCGCCGCCGACAGCCCTCGCGCGGGGCGAGTCCACACGCAACGCCCTCCTCGCCCCGGTCGAGTTCCGCGAATCGCTGACGTCGAGCGCCTACCGCCTCGGCGCGGTACTCTGGCGTCACTCGTCGCGTAATCCGGGACTCGAACGCTTCGTGTCCGAGCGCCTTCGAACGCGCAACGGGCGCGGAGCGCGACGCGCGGATGTGCCCGTGCCGTTCTTTCCGAGTCTTCGCGCCGGTCGCCTTCTCCTGCAACACGAGAACCGCGTGTCAGCGCACGACGCGCACAGCGGACGGCCGTTGTGGACCTACGAATTCGGCACGAGCGATGGGCTGTACAGCGCGGCGCGAGCACCGGTCGCGACGGACGAAGTATGCTTCGTCGAACACGCTGGCGAGCTCCTCGCACTCGAGCTCGACAGCGGAGAGCTCCTGTGGCGAACGCGTTTCGCCTACGACTTGACGACACGCGAGCTGCGCCCCCTGACCGAGCGAACGGCGCTGGCCGAGCGCCGCTACCCGGACGCGGTGGAGGAGCGCTGGCCGGACAGCGTGCCGGACCTCGACTTCACTCCCGATCAGGGCAGCGGTCAACGTGTGCGACTGGCGCCGCCGGTGATCGACGGAGACGCGATCATCGTGCCGGTGCACATCCGACTCGACCGGCAGGCGCTGTGCTGGCTGGTGCGGCTCGACCGCCGCGGCGAGCCCCGCTTCGAGACGTTCCTCGGTACGGCGCGCGGCGCGGATTTCCTCGGCCTCGGCGCGACGGGCAGCCCGCCGTGGATCACCCGCGGCGACGGCGCCGGCGACCTCGGCATCGCCGATCGGCTGGTCTACGTATCGAACCTCGGATTCATCGCGTGCGTCGATCCGTTCGACGGCACGATCTTCTGGCTGCGAGAGTACGCGTCGTTGACGACGCGCGGGCTGCAGGAGTCGATCCGCGACGAGAACCGCTGGCACGTCAACCCTGTCGTGCCCCTTCCCGGCGGGAGCGAGGTGCTCGTCGCGCCGCAGGACTCCCCCGCGCTTCTCGCCGTGCGCGTCGCCGACGGCGCGACCACCTGGAGCGCGTTCCGCGAAGAGCACTCGACGATCGTGGGCGTGACGGAATCGATGTGCGTCATCGGTGGCGCGCGCTTGCGCGGCATACGGATCGCGGGCCCGTCGCGCGGCGAGACCGCGTGGGTCGTCGACCCGACGGCCGCCGCACCTGCGCGTGCGGCCGACCGCGACACGGCATCGGACGGCGACGGCGCGTTCGAGGCGCGCGGACGCGCGCTCCTGCTTCACGATCGCGTCCTCGTGCCGACCGCCGATCACCTCGTGACGATCGACGCGTCCAACGGTGCGGTCCTGGCGACGGACCTCTGGGACTTTTCCGGAGCCGGCGGCAATCTGCTCCTCGTCGACAACCGCCTCGCGGTGATCCACGCGAGCGGGTTCCTGCTCTACGAGGAGTTCGCCGAAAGCTTGGCTCGCATCGAGGCGATTCCCGATGGTGAGCCGGCGAGGTGGCTGCGGCTCGCGCGGCTCCGACTGCGATCGGGCGATGCGGACGGCGGCATCGATGCGCTCGATTCGTGGCAGGCCGCGAAGCCCGAACGACCGCGGGCCAACTCGCCACTCGACCGACTGCAGCTCGAGGTCGCCGAGGTCGTGCGACAGGCCGCGCGCACGGCGCCGGCGCCGACCGCCGCCCGCCTGCTGCGCCTGCGCAGCGCCGTCGAGAGCGCCCCGTCCCGCAAGGTCGAGGCGGCGATCGACGAGGCTCTCTGGCTCGAACGATCCGGCGATCCGCGCGCCGCGCTCGACGCCCTGCACCGCGCGCTGTCGTACGACGTCGGGCCGGGGGACGCAGCGGACGAACGCGCACCGAAGAGATCGCGCTACTTCGTCGCCGACTATCTGCCGGTCGCCTCGGAGGACTTCGTGCGCGAGCGGCTGCGTCAGGTGCGCGCGGCGGTCGATGATCCGGCGCAGGAGTTCGCCGCGCTCGAGACGCGTGCGCTCACCGCGTTGCGCGACGCGCAGCGCAAGGGTGCGCTCCTGTCGCTTCAAGAGGTTCTGCGGCTCTATCCGTTCACCCGCGCCGCATCGCAGGCCTACCGCGACGTGGTGAACCACTACCTCGACCATGGCAACACGGACCTCGCCGTGCGGACGCTCCTCGATGCCCTCGCGGAGTTCGGGGACACCGGCAGCGACGAAGCGGTCCGCTTCGGTCTCGAAGCGGCGCATCTGCTCTACGACAGCGGCGAGGGAACGACGGCCCGTGCGCACCGACGCGCCCGGGCGCGACAGCTCTACGAGACGCTGCGCGACCGGTACGCCGACAAGCGGATCACGGGCGTTCGCGGGCTGATCGCCGGCGAAACCGTCGGCGCGTACATCGATCGACGCCTTCACGATCCCGGCCTCCGCGAGGTCGCCGCGCGCGATGGCGGGGAGCTGCGCGTGCCGCTCGCGATGGCGTGGCGCTCCCCCGCCGATCTGATGGCGCCGGAGAAGACATTCCTGCTTCCCGGTGGCGAGCTTCCCGCTGCAGCGCGCGCTTGCTTCTTTACGCAGGAGAGAGAAGTCGTCGAGTGCACGAACGCCGCGACGGGCCTGCCGGTCTGGACCGTCCACCTGGCGAGCGTTCCGAAGTTCGCGCTCGATCGGCCGCTGCTGAGCTTCCCGTACGCACGCCGCGGCGACAAGGAACTACGCGGCCGGTTCATCGGCGACCTGCTCATCCTCCACGATCACCGCAACCTGTTCGCGATCAGCCACGCCCGCGGCAAGGTCGTCTGGCACGTGCCGTTCGGCGATGGCGATCAGGGCGCGAGCCCGAGCGGACGCCTCCGACTGCTGCGCGAACGGATCCGCGGCGCGCAGATCGACGCGGAGGGCATTCGACTGACAACGAGCCGCCAGCAGCTGATCGCGTTCGATCTGGACGGACGCAAGCTCTGGAACCGTGCGCTCGGCTTCGACCCGTCCGCCGACGATCCGCTGCGCGCGGGCGACGAGCTGTTCATTCTGCGTCGGCGGCCGGTCGCGTGGACGGCGTTCGCGATCCGCGACGGCGAGCCGCGCCCGGTCTTCTCGCTCCCCGGCGGCACACGTCCGCTGCCCCGCATGGCGGACCCGATCGACGTCGGCGAAGGCCGCGTCCTGTTCCCGCAAGGCGGCGAGCTGTCGTTGCTCGATCTCGCGAGACGGCGGGTCGAATGGAGCTTCCGCGGCGAGCACGAGGCGCAGATCCAGAACCTGTTCTGGGACGCACGGTCGAACGACGTCCTCGTGGTGTTGCAGCGCACCAACGGCTGGCCGGTCTTGCTCAGCCTGGCCGTGCGCGACGGACGGGAGCGCTGGCGATACGACAAGTTCCCGGTGCAGAGGACGCGCTTCAACGTCGTCCGGGATATCCTCCCCGGCGGTCGCGAGCAGGTCTTCGTCATCCACGGCGAGGACAGCTGGAAGCTGCTGGCTCTCCAGGTCGGGCCAGCGCAGCGGGCCGATCGCGCCGCCGCCTCGAAGGTGCTCGTCGATCCGCTCTGGCCGCGACGCGAGGTCGACCTCGGTCGGTTCTTCTCGATCGGGCGCCAGCGACAGCTCCACGTCGCGCAGAACGCGCTGATCTTCCCGGATCCCGACCTCTCGGTCTCGATCCTCGACCGCCAGAACGGCACGCTGCTCGATCCGCCGCCGAACCTGCTCAGCCGCTTTCTTCTCGGCAAGGGATCGTATCGCACGGCGGTGATCGACGGCCGGCTGATCGTGCTGACGGACCAGGGCGCGGCGGGCTTCGCGTCGGCTGCGTCGGTCGTCGCCGTAGCTCGCGAACCGGACCGCCCCCCCAACGCCCACGTGCGCCCCAACCTCGACGCCCCGAGCGACTCCGAGCGCATCACCGCGCTCGCGCTCGAGTACTTCCGCACCGGGGAGCTCGACACCGCGATGCTCCTGCTCGACCGCAGCCTCGAGTCCGAAGCCGTCCTGACGTCACCCGATCTCGACGCCCGCGAGCGCTTGACGATCCTGCTCGAGGGGATCCAGCAGGAAGCGATGCGGGCGCTGCCGAGTCCGCAAATCGCGGCGCGTCACATGCGCGAGGCTCCGGAGGTCGACGGCGTGCTCGACGACGCTTGGAGCTACTCCTACCGCCTGCGCCTGACGGCGCCGAGGAACATCCATCCGATACCCGCACCCGGTCTACGGCGTAAATGGGACGGCGAGGAAGACCTGTCGGCGATTCTGTACAGCGGCTGGGACGACGACTACTTCTACTTCGCGCTCGATGTCGACGACGACGTGCTGCGCGCGTTCGATCGCGACGCCGAGAACTGGCGGGGTGACTGCTTGCTGATCGGTCTCGACCCCGAAGGTGACGGCGGTTTCCGGCGCGGCGGCGACGACCAGCTGATGACGCTCGCGCTGACCCTCCCGAAGCGCCAGAAGGACAAGGATCGCGGCGACGACGATGACGCACCCGACGACGATGACGACGGCGGCGGCGATGATGATGATGATGGCGCCGACGACATCGACCGACCGGACGGGCTCTACTCGGTCAAGAAGAAGGACGACAATAGCGGCGCGATCTACGAGTGCGCGATCCCGTGGAACAGCTTCCCCGCCTTCGAGGAGGGCCGCGCTGAACCGTCGCCGGGCTACGAGTTCGGCCTCAGTCTCCTCCTGACCGACGACGACAGCGGCCGAGGCGCGACGAAGACCCTGAGCCTCAATCCCTGCCATCGGATCCCTCGCAAGCAACGGAACGCGTGGATCTGGCGCTTCCTGGTGCCCGAGTTCTTCCCGCGGGTGCAACTGCGGCAGTAGCTCCTCCGCCGCCGATTCCGGCTCCGACTCCGCCTCCGACTCCGACTCCGCCTCCGACTCCGACGCCGACTCCGGCCGACTCCGACG
>CAYMRB010000311.1:0-12321 GCA_964392615.1 uncultured Planctomycetia bacterium
GCGGCGCGCGAAGAGCTCCTTGCCGGTGCCGCTCTCTCCCTCGTGAAGCAGGGTCGAGACGTAATCGGCGACTCGCTGCAGCAGCGCGAGCAGGTCGCGCATCTGGCGCGAGCGGCCGACGACGCCCTCGAAGCGGTAGCGGGACTCGAGCAGGCTGCGCTGCTTCTCGAGATCGTGACGCGCCTCCTCGAGCTCTGCGGACCGTTCGTCGACCAGCGACCGCAACTCTAGGTTGCTGTGCTCCTGCGATTCGATCAGCCGAGCCGTCGTGATCGCGATCGCGGCCTGATCGCTGAACGCCTGCAGCGTTCGCAGGTCCTGCTCCGAGAACGCATCGCGGCGGTGTCGGTTGTCGACGTAGAGGGCTCCGAGCACCTCGGCGCCCGACTTGAGCGGCACGCACAGGATCGACCGCAGGCGCAACTCGCGAACACTTCGCGCGGACAGGAACGCCTTCTCCGTCAGGGCGTTGCCGGCTTGCACCGGCTCACCCGTGCTGATGGCGCGCTGGGCGACCGTGTGGCTCAGCTTGTCCGCAGCGTGAGCGATCTCCTCCTGATCGAAATTGCGCGCCGCCGTGACCGTTTCGCCCCGCGGGCCACTCGAGCGGAGGATCAGGAATCCGCGTTCCGCGCTGACCAGATCGATGACGGTGTCGACGATGCGCTCGAGGAGGCGATCGAGGCTTCGCTCCGTGCCCCGTGCCGTGATGATCTCGTGGAGCTTGAGGAACTCGTGATTCAGCGCCGCGTCGAACGCGGGGTCGCGAACGGGTCGCGCGGCGCGTTCGTCAGCCGGCGGGTCCTCGGAATCTGCGGGCGCATCGGCGGTCGGTGTCTGCGTCGTGTGTCGCGCCGCGAGGTGCTCGAGGACATGCCGCCGATCGCGCAGCTCCCAGAACGTCTCCTGGAAGCGCAGAGGCAGCGTCTCGTACAGCTCGTCGAGAATCGCCTTCGCCTCGCGATAGTGCGTCGTCGCCAGCCTCTCGTCGTCGACGCGAGTCGCGAGAGATCCAGCCTGCGCGTGCAGCCGCCAGTGGAGCTCCTTCAGGTCGGCCTCGCGAGCCTCGACCAGGCCGCGCTGCAGGTACTTGTGAACCTTGACCGCATCGAACTCCGCCGTTTCGGCCTCGAGCCGGGCGCGCAGCAGGAAGTACTCCGGGACGAGGTCGCGAACGCCGAGCTCCTCGAGAAGCGAGTAGGCCTCCTCGAGCCGCCCGGCGGCGCCCTCGAGCTGATTCGTCTCCATCGCGAGGAGGCTCGTCGCCAGCAGCGTCTGGGCCAGCCGCCGGCGGCTATTCGATGTGCGGAAGAAGCGCTCGGCCTCCTCGAGGCGTTCCTCCGCCGCGGCGAAACGGCCCGTCTCGATCAGTAGCGCGCCCAGCTCGAGCAGCCCGTCCCCTTCAATCGCCTGTAACTCCTCCCGGCGCGCATCCGCGAGAACACGTTGCAGAAGGGCCTCCGCCTCGTCGATGCGTCCGACGCGAAGCAAGATGCGCGCGTCGATCTGCCGGCCGAGCAGGATGCCGATCGAGTTGTCGACGCGCTCGAAGTCCTGCAGCCCCTGCTGGCAGTGCTGGAACGCCTCGAACAGTCGGCCCTGGCTCAGGTAGATCTCGGCGAGCTGCAGCTGCGAGTACGCGACGTTCATCCTCTCTTCGAGGTCGCGCCGGATCCGCAGGCTGCGCTCGGCGTACTTGAGCGCCTTGTCGAGCTCGCCCTTCGACTGGTAGATCCTGCCGAGGCGATAGAACGAGAACGCGATGCCCTGCTTGGCGATCGGGGTCTTGCTTCGCTTACGTTTCTCGACGGCGCGATGGGCGTACTCCAGAGCGTCGCTGTACTTCCCTTCCTCTTCGAGCACGCTCGACAGGTTCGTCATGCTCGCCGCCATGCCGAAACGATCGTCGAGGTGCGAGAAGAGATCGATCGACCGCTTGTAGCAATCCGCGGCTTTCGTCGATCGATCGCGGAAGCGGTAGACGTTGCCGAGGTTGTTGTAGCTGGTCGCGATGCCGCGGGTGTCGCCGGTTTCTCGGCTGAGCTGCAGGCTGCGTTCGTAGCTGTCGAGGGCGCGGTAGTGGTCGCCGCGGTTGTGGTGGATCGTGCCGAGGCTCGCCCAGTACTGGATCAGGTGGGCCTTGCGCGCGCTCGCCTCGGCGCGGTGAATACCGCGTTGGAAGAGCTCGATGGCGGCGTCATGGTCGCCGTGTCCGGTGTGCGCCTTGCCGACCGCGCAGATCGCCTCGGCGACGGCCTTCTCGTCGTCGCACTGCTCGGCCGCGTCGAGAGCCTCGCGGCTGAGCGTCAGGCTGCGCCCGTGCTCGTTGCGCCTGTGGTACGCATCGGCCATGTTCAGGAGCAGCACGGCGGTCAGCGCTTTCGCGCCCTCGCGGCCTTCGACGACCTTGCGGCACTCGTCGAACCGGCGCAGCGCCTCGTCGTCGTCGCCGCGCTCCAGCAGGTGCTCTCCCAGCGACCGCAGCGCGCGGCCGAGCTCGAGCGCCTGCGCATCGTTCGGCGTCTCGGCTTCGAACGCTCGTCGCAGCGTGCCGACGCTCTTGTCGAGGAAGTACGTCGCGTTGGTCGCCTCGCCCGCGAGTCGGTAGATCTCGCCCATCTGCCGGTAGATCGACGCCAGGTCGCACGGCGACGATCGATCCTCGGCGAGCGACAGCAGCACGGCCAGCTTGTCGAGGGCGCGAGTCACGCGGCCGCAGGAGCGGTACGCGGTGACGAGGTGGCGGTTGAGCTCCCAGCGCAGGCGGTTCGCGTCAACGGGCGACATGCGCGCATCGTCGACGGACGCGATGTGTTCGAGCATCGCCTCCCAGAGTCGGGCGGCGCTCGGCAGCGCGCGGAACGCGACGTAGCGCTCGGCCGCCGCCAGCGAGTGCGACACGAATGCGTCCAAGCGTCCGGCGCGCAGAGCGTGCCATGCGAGATGCTCGCCCGTGCGGGCTGCCGATCGCACCGGAGTCGCGCTCAGCGCGTCGAGGAGCGCGCCGTGGAGTCGCTCGCGCCGCGGCAGCGACAGGCGTTCGCAGAAGCGTCGTCGGGCCTTCGCATCGCCCCACGCGAACGCGAGGCCCGTGGCGGTCTGACGCGATTCGATGATGCCGTCGGCTTCGAGAGCGCCGAGCGCGTTCACCGGGCTCGAGGTCTCGTCCGCGGCGCCGAGCGCGTCGAGGGCAGCGGCAACGACGTCGGCCGACGCGGGCAACCGGCCCGCGACCGCGAGAATCTCGAGCGCGGCGCGTTCTGCTGCACCGAGCGCGTCGGCCCGTTCGAGAAGTGCGTCCGAGGCGCGCTCCGGCAGCGCGAATCGCGTCGGCGCGCCGGGGCTCGGCGCCGCGTCGCGTTTCGTCAGAAAGCGTACGAGCTCGTCGAGCGCGCGAGGCTCGCCGCCAGACGTTTCTTGGATTGCCTGCAGCGTGTCGCCATCGACGCGCAGGCTCGGAGCGCTTGTCGCGATCCACTCCGCGAGCCGATCGGCTGGCACGTTGCCCGGGCGCAGGGTGCGCGTCGTCGTCGCCTCGGCGATCTCTTGGAGCGTCTCGTCGCGATCCGCCGCGCCAAGAGCGTTGTCTTCGGTTTCCTCGTCCACGGCAGCATCGCGAGTGACGAGCAGTAGCAGGCGGCTCGGCGCGCGCGGCAGACGCAGATCGTCGTCGTCGGTTCGCCGCTCGAGCGCGAGCTTGCGCGCGATGGAGCACAGGACGGCGGCGGTCGACGAATCGGCGAGATGGGCGTCGCGCACGGCGAGCACGAGCGGTGTGCGGCGCCCGTACTCGAGGAAGGCATCCGCGAGGCGGTCGACGAAGTGGATCGACTCCTCCGTGCCGGCGTCGCCCGTCGGCGCGGCGGGCGAGCGAGGCGGCTCGGAGGTGCGGAACCACTCGAGCACTCCCGCGAAGCGGTTCCAGTGCGGCTCGTCGAAGTCGGTCTCCGCTTCGAGCTTGCGGATCGCTTCGGCGAGAGGCTGATACGCGTGGCTTTGCGGAACCGTGCACGAGCCGCACGCGAAGCTCGTCCCGACCGTGCGGGCGTGCGCCTCGATTTCGTCGAGAAACGCACCGACGAAGTGGCCGGGGTGGGTCTCCACGAGGAGGCTCGATGTCGACGAGTCGCCGCGTTCGAGCTGCTCGAGCTCGTCGCGGGCGAGCCCGAGCTCGCGCTCCAGTCCGATCGTCGGCGCGCGAGCTTGCGACCGGTCTGCCGGTCTCTCGAGGCAGAAGTTGCCGATGGCCTCGAGCTCGCGCAGGAGCTCTGCCGCGCTCGACGGCCGGTCCGCGGGGTTCGGAGACAGGAGCCGTTCGAGGACGTGGTCGAACCCTTTCGGCGCCATGGCCAGCGGCGACTTCAAGCGCAGCAGCTTGCCGCGGCGCGCGGCCTGGACCCACTCGAACGGCGTGCTGCCGGGAAACGGCGGGTGTCCGCTGATGCTCACGGCGATCGCCACGCCGAGTGAGAACAGATCGCTGCGTCGGTCGGCCTGCGCGTCGCCGAGCACCTCCGGCGCGATGTACGGAATCGTGCCGCGGGCGCGCGTCCCGAGGGGCGTCGTCTCGAGCTCACAGAGGCCGAAATCGATGATGCGGACATCGAAGTCGTCCGGTGGGGAGTCCTCGGCATCCGGATCCGCGGCGTCGACCCACAGAGGTGCGAGCAGCAGGTTCGCGGGCGTCAGGTCGTAGTGCACGAGGCCGCGCTCGTGGACCGCGTCGAGGCCGGCGCAGATCCTCGCGAGCGCCACCAGCCAGGTGTGCCAGCGGCGATCGGCGTCGCGAATCGCGGCGCGCTCGGCGGCGGGGCTGAGGGTGTCGGGGAACAGCGTCAGAAACGCGTCGCGCAGGGACAGCCCGTCGAACGGTGCGAACGTGATGCACGCCAGGCGCGCGGTGTCGGGAACGCTGCGGCTCGCCGCTGCGTGCGACCGGGATGCGATCAGGCGCGACAGGAGGTCGAACTCCTCGCGCAGCGGCGGATGCGATGCGAGCTCGGTCGGATCGACGACGGCGAAATCGAGCGCTTCCGCGATATATGGATGATGCAGATGACGCAAGATCGAGAATTCGCGCCGGGCGTTCTCGAGCGCGGCTGCCGTCGGCGCGCGGAACACCTTCAGGATGCGCGTTCGGGCGCCATGGCGTTGGTCGCGAGCCAGCAGGACGCAACCGTCCTCGTGCAGCGAGAGTTGGCGGATGAGCTCCCAGCGTCCGAGGAGCAGGGCGTCGGGGGGGGGCTCGGGCATGGCGGCTTCCTCGTGTCCGCGGCGTGGTGTCGTGTTCTCGACACTTCCGGCGCCACAGCTCTGCAGCCTAACGCCGCGTCCGGGGGGGTGCCAGCAGATGTGTCAGCTTTTTGACATTAGGGAGATGGAAGGAGGCTGTTCTCGCCGCGGTCGATTCTGCGTTGTCATCGCTCTTCTGCACGGGTACGCTGGCACCAAGTCTCTCGTTTGAGTCTCTAAGCCAAGGCAGCCGTGCCATCGGTCGGGAGCCGCCGGTAGAAGGGCCGCTCGGGCCTGTCTTCCGCGTGGTGGCACGAAAGGACGAGGAAAGCAGCATGAAGCGCATCGTTGCATGTGTGGCGCTCTTGTTCGTGAGCGCGTCGTGGATGCCGGCCCCGGCCGGCGAGGTGGGAATCTTCACCGGCACGGTCAATTGGATCACGAAGGAAGCGGCCGACGCCGAGGCCGAGATCTGCGAGGCTCGTCTGACCGGCGCCGGCGTCGACGTGCAGTGGTTCGCGCTGCCGACCGACGACGCGTTCATCGCGGAGTGGGTCGAGGACCACACGAACGACGGCGAGACCGACGTTCTGATCCTCTTCGGTTGGCTACCGCCGACGCTCTATCCGCCGCCCAATGCGGAGCCCGAAGGGTCGATCCTCGAGGCCTTCATCGAGTCCGAGGATGGCGACGCGATCATCAATCACGCCGATTGGATGTTCTACGTCTCGGCCGTTGACGGTGTGCCCACGAACAACGCGGCGGCGGGGCTCCAGAACATCATGGACGTCCCCGGCGTCACGATGGGCGGCCCGGACAACTCGGCGATGACGGTGACCGAGGAGGGACGCGAGATCGCGCCGAGCCTGACCGATTTCTCGACGGACCGGCCGCTGCACATCAACACGCTTGGCGGCGAGTGGTTCGTCGAGGTCGCCCTCGCGCAGAATGCGGACGGCTCCCTGGCGGATCCGGTGATCGTGCGCGACGGATCGCGCGGACGCATCATCCCGATGTATCAGTCGAACCAGCAGGCCGACCCCAAGGGCGCCGTGGCGGCGGAGCTCATCGCGTGGCTCTTCGAGGTCGAGCTCGAGCCGACGCGGGTCGGCATCACCGGTCCCGGCAGTGCGGTCGCGAACAGCGCGTCGCTGCTGACGGTGAGCACCGCGGACGATTCGGGGACTCCGACGCCGACCCTGGCCGGGGCGACGATCGAGCTCGCGAGCGATTCGGGTTCCGGCGCGTTCGACGTGGCGCGCAATGGCGCGTTCGACGGTTCGGTGACGTCCGTCGAGATTCCCCCCGGCGGCATGTCGGCCACCGTGTACTACAGGGACGGAGACGCGGGGACGCCGACGATCACCGGATCGGCGGATGAACTCGACGACGGCACGTTTTCGCTGACCATCCTCGAGGATTTGAGCGAAGGTCCGGGCGAGGTGGCGATCTACACCGGCAACGTCGGCTGGATCACCCCGGCGGCCGCCGAAGCCCAGGCGCAGATCTGCGTCGACAAGCTCGACATCCTCGGCATCGACGCGGTCTGGTACGACCAGCCGACCCAGGCCATGGACCTCGCCATGTGGGTCGACGGAGCTACCGACAACGGGTTGACCGACGTTCTCGTGCTCTACGGCAACCTCCCCGACTCGATCTACGGCGCCGGCAACGCGGAGCCCGACGGCTCCTTCGCCGAGGCGTTCATCGAGTCGACCGACGGCGACCTGATCATCAATCACGCCGACTACATGTTCTACGTGTCGTCGGGGTCCCCCAACAACGAGGTCGGCGGACTCCAGAACATGATGGACATCCCGGCCATCACCATGTGGGGCAACAACGACCCCATGACGGTGACGCCGGATGGCGCCGCGATCTCTCCGAGCCTGACCGACTTCCTGTCGGATCGGCCGCTGCACCTCGACCAGCTGGCGGACGAGTGGTACGTCGAGGTGGCGCTCGCCCAGAATCCGACCGGCACGTTGGGTGATCCGGTCATCGTGCGCGACGGCAACCGTGGGCGCCTGGCCCCGATCTTCCAGGCGGACAATCAGGACGACCCGAAGGGCTCCGTGTGCGCGGAGGTGATCGCCTGGCTCTTCGGCGTCGAGCTGTTGAGCGCGGAGCAGGTCGGGATCGTGGGGGCGACCGGCGCCTGGGGCGGTGACCCGTTGGCGCTCTCCGTGCAGCTCCAGGACGAGACCGGGAGCCCGAGCCGCGTGCTCAACGACACCGTGGTCTCCCTGGGGACGACGTCCGGTACGGGTGCGTTCGATGTCGCGGCCGACGGGCCTTTCGACGGCTCGATCGCGTCCGTGACAGTCCTCGCGGGCGAGAGCTCGGCGGAGGTCTACTACCGCGACGAGACGGTCGGCACGCACACGCTGTCGGTTACCGCCGACGGACTGACGGACGGCGCGCTCGACGTGACCATCTTCGAGCGCTCCTTCGCGGATCCGGGCGAGGTGGCGATCTACACCGCCACCACGAGCAGGATCGTCGCGGGCGCCGCCGATGCGCAGGCCGAGATCTGCGCGAACAGCCTTACCGCTCTGGACGTCGGGGTGCAGCGGTTCACCGCTTCCGGCGACGATCCGCAGCTTACCGAGTGGGTCGACGAACACACCAACGACGGCCGGCTCGACGTGCTCATCCTCTTCGGCTCCTTCCCGGAAGCGATCTATCCGGCAGACAACGCCTCGCCCGAAGAATCCTACGCGGAGCTCTTCATCGAGTCGCCCGACGGCGACACGATCATCAACGTCGGCGACTGGATGTTCTACGTCTCGTCTGGGGTGAACAACGGACCGGACGGGCTCCGGAACATGATGGACGTGCCCGCCGCCAACATGGCCGGCTTCAACGACACGCCCATGACGGTGACGGAGGAGGGGCGCACGATTGCGCCAAGCCTGGGTGACTTCCTGACGGACCGGCCGATGCACCTCACCACGCTCGGCGGCGACTGGCTCGTCGAGGCGGTGCTCGCGCAGAGCGCGGACGGCACCTTGGCCGATCCCGTGATCCTGCGCGACGGCGACGCCGGCCGGCTGATCCCGCTTTACCAGACGAACAGCCAGATCGACCCGAAGGGCACGGTCGCCGCCGAGGTCATCGCCTGGCTCTACGGCGCCGCCATCGAGCCGACGCAACTCGGCCTCTCCGGGTTCACGACGACCGCGACTGACACGCCGGTGCGGTTGACCGTGGAGCTCACGGACGCCGGGGGCGCGCCGCGACCGCTCGACGCCGACTTGACCGTGCAGATCGAGTACGACTCGCCCTCGGCGGTGATCGATACCGCGTTCGACGGCGCCTTCGATGGTTCGGTCGTTTCGGTCGACATCCCGGCGGGCGAGACGTCCGCGCGCTTCTTCTTCATGGACAGCGAAGAGGGCGACGTCACCATCACGGCGTCCGTCGGCGGTGAGCCCGCGCTCGACGACGGACAGATCACGTTGAACGTCGTTCTGGACGAGAGTGGCGAGGGCGGCGAGGTCGCGATCTACACCGGCAACGTCAACTGGATCGACCCGCTGATGGCCAGCGACGAGGCGCAGATCTGCGTGAACGAGCTCAACGATCGCGGTATCGCCAATACCTGGTACACCGATCCGCTCGAGGCCGTGGAGCTCGCCGACTGGATGATCGCGTCGACGGGCAACGGCGAGGTCGACGTCCTGGTGATCTACGGGTACTTCCCCAACGAGATCTACGGCGCCGGCAATGCGGAGCCCGAGGGCTCGATCGCGGAGGCGTTCATCGAGTCCACCGACGGCGACGCGATCATCAACCACGCCGACTGGATGTTCTACGTCTCGGGCGTTGACGGTGTGCCAACGAACAACGGCGTGCTCGGTCTCGAGAACATGATGGACATCCCCGGCGTCACGATGGCGGGCTTCAACGATATGCAGGTCACCGTGACCGAGGAGGGATCGGTGATCGCGCCGAGCCTCACCGACTTCTTCACGGACCGCCCGCTCCACCTCAACACTCTCGCCGGCGAGTGGTTCGTCGAGGCCGCGCTGGCGGAGGGCGCGAACACGCAGCTCGCGGAGCCGGTCATCGTGCGCGACGGCAACCGCGGCCGCCTGATTCCGGTGCACCAAACGGCGAATCAGGACGATCCGAAGGGCGTCGTCGCGGCGGAGATCATCGCGTGGCTGTTCGGCGAGGTGATCGTCGAGGGCGAGCAGTTCGTTCGCGGCGACTGCAACGGTGATGGCAACGTCACCGGCCAGGTCGGCGACGCGATCTTCGTGCTCAACTACAACTTCCTCGGTGGCCCGGCGCCGAGCTGCATGGCCGCGTGCGACGCCAACGGCGACGGCGCCGTCGTCGGCCAGGTCGGCGACGCGATCTACACGCTGAACTTCAACTTCCTCGGCGGTCCGGCGATTCCGGCGCCGTTCCCGGACTGCGGTCCGCTCACGACGGACGGGGATCGTGCGCTCGGTTGCGAGACCGGTTCCAACGGCTGCAATTAGCAGCCGGTTGAACGCCGGCTTCCGCTGATCGGAGATTCGCCCCTCTCGTGTCGTCTGCCTTCGACGCGAGGGGGGGCGATCTCTTTTCAGCCCAGCTGGTACTTGTGGATCTTGTTGTACAAGCTGGTTTTCGGGATCTGCAGCGACTTCGCGACCAGGCTCTTGTTGCCGCCTGATTGATCGAGCGCGTTGCGGATCAGGACCTTTTCGAGGAGCTCGGTCGCCTCCTTGAGGCTCATATTGGCGAACCCCTGGGTCCAGTCCCGACTGCCGGGCCCCGCGTCGTCCTCGTCGCGTAGGTGCTCGGACAGGTCGGGGACGCCGATCACGTCGCCGTCCGAGAGTGCGACGAGCTTCTTGACCTCGTTCTGCAGCTCGCGGATGTTGCCGGGCCACGTATAGCGCGACATGACCTGCAGGGCGGCCGAGTCGACCGTCTTGGGAGCCTCGCCTTCGGCTGCCAGCTCGGTCAGGAAGTACTCGATGAGTGGCGGGATGTCCTCGCCGCGCTCGCGCAGAGGCGGCAGCCGCAAGTTGATGACGTTGAGGCGGTAGAACAGATCCTCGCGGAAGTTCCCCGCCTGGCACTCCGTCAACAGGTCCTTGTTCGTCGCCGAGATGATGCGAACGTCGACGGGCGTGAACTCCTTGTCGCCGACGCGTCGGATCACGCCCTCTTGCAGCACGCGTAGCAGCTTCTTCTGCATCGACGAGCTCATGTCGCCGACCTCGTCGAGGAACAGCGTGCCGCCGCACGCGAGCTCGAACAGGCCCTTGTGCTCCTTGTTCGCGCCGGTGAACGCGCCCTTCACGTATCCGAAGAGCTCGCTTTCGAGCAGCGTCTCGGTGATCGCGCCGCAGTTCTCCGACACGAACTTCCCGTCGCGGCGTGGGCTGTTGCTGTGGACAGCCAGAGCCGCGAGCTCCTTGCCCGTGCCGCTCTCGCCGTTGATCAGGACGGGCGCGTTCGATCCGGAGATGCGATCGATGATCTCGAGGATCTCGACGATCTTGCGACTCGCGCCGACGATCATCGAGAAGTCGCCCTGAAGTCCCTCGCGCTGCGGTCGGCTGCGGGCTTGCGCGGCCGGTCGCGGCGCGCCGGAGCGCGCCGCCTCCTGCTCGGCGCGTTGCTCCGCCTCCTCCTGCATGCGAGTGAGATCGGTCCACAGCGACGCGTTCTCGTCGACCATCGCCGCGAGGTCGCGATACGCCGCGAGCGCGCGGCAGTACACGAGCGCGGCGTGAACCGTCGTCTCGTCGACGGCGATGTCCTGGAAACGGTTCTCGACCACGAGAATACAGAGCGTTCGCTCGCGACAGATCGCGGGCAACGCGACGACCGAGCTGCCTCGCTTGCCGGCGGGGGTCTCTTCGCCGAGGGCGCGGTAGAACGGTTGCCCAGTGGCCGCCGCAAGGCGCGGCCCGTGGCGCGGCGCTTTGCGGTCCGGCTGGTCGACCTCGTCTCCGTCGAGGTCGAGAGACGCGAGGCAGCGTGCGACCTCCGCACCGCCTTCCGAGTCCGGAACGCACTCGAAGAGGAACGCGCGCTCGGCGGTGAACAGCCCCAGAGCTTCCTCGAGCAACCGTCGGTAATACTCGACGGCAGCGGAATCCGAGAGTCGCGTGACCGCGACGAGATCGTCGCGCAGGGCCGTGCCCGCCGGTTCGGCTGCCGGCTCGGCGGCGCCGCTCCACAGCGTGACGAGCCGATCGCGCTCGGTCGTTCCACTCTCGACTGGCCGCTCCGCGTGCGTATGCAAGTCGCTGCCTCCTCCAGGATCCGGCGAAGTATACATGGGCTGACCGGGACGGTCGACGCAGGCGCGTTTGACGTCGTTGGCCCGGCAGCCCATGCCCGCGGAGTCGGAGCCGACCGCTGCGCCGCAGCTCGACTCCGCAACCACGTCCTCGTGGCGTCGGATGGATCGAAATGCCGAGGCTTTTGACATCCTGTCGACCATGCAATAAGCTTCGCAGCCCGCAGAGAAGGCGATCATCGCCTTATCGACGGTTGGCGACATCGGACGTTCCGATAGCACTCTCAACTCGTTCGGAAGCATCATGTCTACGCAACGTACGCTCATTCTTCTGAAGCCGGACTGCGTCGAGCGGCGCCAAGTCGGTGAGGTCATTCGGCGCTTCGAGGCGAAGGGGCTGAAGATCGTCGGCATGAAGTTCCGGAAGCTCGCACGCGAGCTTCTCGAGGAGCACTACGCCGAGCACCGCGAGAAGCCGTTCTTCGACGGCGTCGTCAGCTTCGTGACGAGCGGGCCGGTCGTCGCGATGTGTCTCGAGGGCCAGAACGCGATCGCGGTCAGCCGCAGCATGATCGGAGCGACGCGCAGCTACGAGGCGGCGCCGGGCTCGATTCGCGGCGACCTCGGACTGTCCGGTCAGTTCAATCTGATCCACGGTTCGGACTCGCCGGAGTCCGCGGAGCGCGAGCTGAAGCTCTGGTTCCGCCCGGAGGAGCTCGTCGACTACGAGCTCCCCGACGAGAAGTGGCTGAACGGTTAGGTGCCACCTTTCACAAATCATTGTGCAATCGAGCGGCATCTCCGCCCGCTGGCTTCGTTGCGCTCAGTCGACTATG
>CAYMRB010000312.1:0-12302 GCA_964392615.1 uncultured Planctomycetia bacterium
GTGGAGGAAGAGCCCGCCTCCGAGGTGCCTGTGGAGGAGGGCGCCCGCGCGGAGGAGCGGCGGGCCGCCGCGGCACGAGCTTCTGGTGATGGCGCGGGGAGGGGGGGGCGGCGATGGTGGGGCCGGAGGCCGTGGTGGCGACGGAGGCAGCGGAGGCGCGGGCGGGTGTGGAGGTCGCGGCGGTGATGGAGGTGACGGCGGCAACGGCGGTGATGGATCCGACGGCTCCGACGGAACGGATGCTTCGAAGCACTGCGCTGGCAGCGATGGCGGGGCCGGATCCGACGGGGGGGACGGAGGGGACGGCGGCGATGGAGGAAACGGCGGCGACGGAGGAGACGGGGCCGACGGTGGACCGGGTGGCGACGGCGGCGATGGCGGCAATGGAGGTGACGGCGGGATCGGGGCGATGGTCGTCGTCTGGCTCGCAGGAGACGACGCCTTCCGCGCCATGGTTCGCGATCAGCTGAAGGTCGACGTGCGAGGAGGTGACGCCGGCGCGGTGGGGGAGGCGGGCATGCCGGGCGAGGGAGGCCGCGGCGGAGCGAGTTGTAGCGGTGGCGGCGGTGGAAGCGGCGGCAGCGGTGGCTGGGGTGGCGATGGCGGAGACGGAGGGGACGGCGGCTCGAGCTACTCGTGGACCGAGGACCGGATGAGGATCTACTCATCGGGGAGGAGAGTCACGGAGACTCATTCGTACTCCAGTCCCGGCGGATCGGACGGCAGCGACGGCAGCGACGGGTTCTCCGGCAGCAGCGGCTCGAGCGGTCGGCCGGGCAGCAGCGGAAACTCGGGAGCGCATGGGCAGGACGGTCGTCCCGGTCGCGCCGGGCACACGGGCTGGGCAGGAGCGGACGGCAGCGTCGTGTGGCGCGACGCTTGAACGGCGCGCTCCCGCTTCGGTTGACATTCCGTGCTGGTGGCGGGAGTGTAGGGCGAGCCCGGCGGCGCGATGCAGCCGAACCTGTCGGAACGTGGAGGCACCATGGGCGAGCACTGCAATCTCTTCATCGGAACCGTGGCGAACTGGCGTGAAGTCCAGTGTCTGTTCGAGGAGGAACCGGACTGCCTCTTCGAAGTTCCCGACGCCGGTGAGCCGCCGGAGTTCTTGACGTCATCGCCGTGGTATCGCGAGCTGGAAGAGCTCGGCGACGACGAGTTCGACGAGATGGACGACGACGAGCGGCCCAACTGCCTGGCTGGCGCGCTTCTGGGTTTCGACTGGTACGATCACGATTGGGTCGACTACGTGCGAACCGACGGTGACGCGTTGGCGCCCGAGCCGTTCTTCGCTCACCCGGAGGTCGGCCGGATCACGAGCTGGGAGATTCCCGACCTCGATGCCGTGCGCCGGGCCGTCGAGGAGCTCGGCGTCTCGTCGTTGAACTTCGTGTTCCACATCGGCGATGACTTCGATGAGGGCGAGATCGAACGCGGCAAGCGCGCGGAACTCGCCGACGGGAAATACCTGATGTACCTCGGGCGGTTCTCCGGTGGCGGGAGCGGCTGAGATCGATTTGAGCGAGGCGACGGGTCGGGCAGCTACCTGCCCGGAACACCTTCCGTCTTGGCAACACGGAAGCCGCGACTGCGTGGAAGATGCCGCACGACAAAGCCGTCGCGACGGAACGCTGACCGGATCAGCAGAGGTGACGTGTCCCACGCCCCTCCACGGAGCACGCGGGGCGCGCCTGCCCTGCGGCTGCACGGCTCCGTACTCGGGCCGGTCGGGTAGGAAACATGGCTGTCCTCGCACCACTCCCATACGTTTCCGTGCATATCGTGAAGCCCGAATTGGTTGGGCTGCTTCCGACCGACCGGATGGGTTCTGCCATCGCTGTTGCGCTGGTGCCATGCCATCTCGCTGACGTGTCCGGTGCCCGCCAGGTCGCCGGTCGTTCCCGCGCGACAGGCATACTCCCATTGTGCCTCCGTCGGCAGGGCGAGACCGGTGCGTGCTTCGAACTCCTGGATGTCCTCCCACGAGACGGACTCGACCGGCAATTCCGACTCCGTCGGACCTCGGGGTAGCGCAGGCGGAAGGCCAGTGTCTCGTTCGCGGAAGTGCGACGGATTCGAGCCCACCACGGCGAGCCACTCCCGCTGAGTCGTCTCGTACTTGGCCACCAGGAACGGACGGAGCGACACCCGGTGAGGCGTTTCGTCGGGAAAGGCGCAACGGCTGTAGTTCGGACTGCCAGGTGTCGAACTGGCCCCCATCCAGAACGTCCCGCCCGGCAGGCGGACGAACACGATTCCCGTCTCGCGATGCCGATACTCCGAATACCCCTGCGCGTTCCTGCCCAGGCTCTCGAAATCGCGGAGAAACGGGATCCAATCCCAGTTCGCCCAGACAGCCGCGGTCAGGAGGGCGAGGAACGCTCCGCCTACGATCAGAGCTGTTCGTCGGCCGCGCTGCCGGTTCCTGCCGTCTCCAGGCGGTCGGCATTCGTTGGCTCGAGCGCTGCGGCTCATGTTCACTCGATTCGCGCGGCCCGGATCCGGGCCGCGAACGCCCAGTCGTAAGTGAGTCCCATCTTGATCACATCCAAGACCTCGACGAGGGCCGTGGCGGCGACGTCCTCCGTCGCCACTGTCGAGCTCGTCGTGAAATCCCCGAATGCGCTCGAGTACGCCGCGTCGTACGCCCAGCTGTCACGCGACGGGAGTTGGCGCTTCATCGGGCCCACCGAACGGACGGAGACGACGACTCCGTGCGTGTCGCCGTTGAGATCCAGCTGAATCCCAGGGACGCCTCTCGAGAGCGCTCGGGGGAGCATCGTGAGTATCTTTCCGATACCAGCGGTCGTGAGGGGCTCCCCTTCGAGAGTGCCGATCGCATCCCGGATCTTGTGTTCGCCCGGAGGGAGCTCGGCGTCGAACGATACGTCCAGAACCGTCCTCGTCAGTCCTCGCGCCAGCGACGTGAGGTCCGGCTTGGCAGGAACCTGCAGCGGAGCCAGCGCGTGCTCCTTTCTCCAGACGTTCGCGAGCTGAACGATCATGCGATCACGCAAACGTAACGAAGAGGCAATGGAGAACGAGTACTTCGCCCAATTCTCGGCCAGGGTTCTTGCCGCCAGATCGCGGATCCGGGGGTGGATGACGCCACCGCCGACCCATGCGGTCTCCTCGTGATCCTCGAGCAGCGGGATCAGAAGATCCTCCATGTCGCTTCGGGCCCGATCTGTCACGGCGGTAACGGGCCCCGACAGCGCATCTCCCAGCTCCTCGATGATCAGCTGCCGGACTCGAATCGGGCGTCGTTCGAGTCCTCTCGCCAGCGATGCGATCGCCGCCGGTGAGCCGCTCCTGACGAGGAACTCGATCAGGCTCTTCTCCGTACCCACCGCCAGGTCGTCTTCGGGAATGGCGTCCGTGAGCCTCTCCCACTCCGAGGCCATCGCCTCGACCGCGGCCTGCGGGAGGACATCGAGCAGGCCTTCGGCGGCGGCGAGGCGACTGGCAGGGCACGGCCCTTCGCGAGTCTCTCGAAGCAGTGCCTCCGTCACATCCACTGCCTGGATGTAGCCCAGCAGGCGCACGAGGTCCGATCGAACACGGGCCGTGTCCGCTGCCTGCATTCCGCCGAGGATGGCGTCCTTGGCCGCAGCCGGGTTCTCCGCTGCCAGTTGTCGGGCGTAGTACCCGCTCGTCTCGTTCCCGGCGAGTGTGCGCTCGATCAACAGCTGCTCTTCGCCCTTCTGCTGAACCTGCGTCCACCAAGTCCGGATGGCCTCATTGCGCTTTTCGGATTCGCATGTGAACTGATCGTCGCCTTCGATGAATCCGCGATAGAACCTCACCCCTGCCGTGCGCTCCAGGATCTCGTGCGCGCAGTCCCCGATGGTCATGACTCGGTGCGAGTAGACATGATCCCGATACGACGAGAGGGCGCGCGTGGGTCGTTCGTCGTCGAGAGCCTCGACCAGTTGCGGAAACGCGTCGTATCCGAGCGCGGCCAGCTCTGCGGCTGGGCCGCTGACCGAGAAGATGTCACAACTGCCGGGTCGTCTGGACACCGAGCAAGTCTGGTCGCGAAGACGATAGACCAGCTCCGCGACTCTCTCCTCGCGGGTCAACGTCGCGAGCGGCGGCCGGTCACCTGCCTGCTCGTCTTCACGCACCATGGACGCCAGCGCCGCGGCGAGCTTCTCGGCGTCGCCCGCATGGCGGCTCTCGGGGAAGCGCTCGGCGAAGCGCTCGAACAGATCGAGCAGGTGTCTGCGATCGACCTCCTCGTTCTCAAACTCGAGGATCGACCTCCAAAACACCACGTGGCCGATCTCGACGGCCAAGATTTCTCGGGTCGACCGCACGCGGTCGCGATCGCGCGCGAACTCCACTTGACGGAAAGCGCGCTTGCGCCGCGTCGCCTGCTCGAACAGCTCACTCGAAAGCCCCTCGAGACCGCTGCGATCACAGGCTTGCGCGACCACGAACGTCCGAGAGCACGGTGGCAGGCAAGGAACCGAACGAACGCGCGCACGGACTCGGTCGGTCGTCTCGCGTCGCAACTCCCTGAGGAGCTTCTCCGCCTCCTCCTCGAGCGGACGAATCCTGTACGACGCGCGTCCGTGATCGCCCGATCCTGCGGGTCTCCGAAACGTCCTAACCGCCAGGTCCCACGTGAGAATCGTGAAGTGCGATCCCGAATCATCGACCAAGAACGCCGGCTCGGTCCACCATCGCGTCGCCACCTCGACATAGGGAAGCTCCCTCAGGTCGGGAAAGCCGAGCCCATCGAACCAGGAGTGAGCCTGGTGCCGTTCGGAGTCCCGATCCGGACGGGGATGGCGGCCGGCGACGGTCGAGCACCCGACGACGAGAGAGAGGAGAGCGACGTAGAAGCGCATAGATGCCATCCTCGTCACCAGAGCGTGGTGAAGGTCAGTCTCGCGCAAACGTGTCACCGTTCGGTCACCGAGCCTGTGAGCGCTCGTTCGTTTGCGCAGAGTTGACTTTCCGTCCCCGTCGCGAGAGTGTGGGGCGGATCGACACGGGCGCGGGGCGCTTCGGGGCGTCCAGAGGGCCTCTTGGTGAATCCTGTTCTCTCGATACGGGCGCGGAGGTGGCGAATGACGATCACGACGGCGGTTCTGGTTGGTGTCGCGAGCCTCGGCAGCATCGGTCGGGCGTGTGAGGAGTCGACGGTGCGCGGCGACGACCGCCAGGCAGCGGAGCGCAGGGAGTTCGAGCTGGACCGCAAAGATGCGGAACGCGGCATCGCCTCCGCGATGGCCAGCCTGGGCTGTCGCTACCGCACGGGCAGGGGCGTCCAGAAGGACGCCCAGGAGGCTCTTCGCTGGTACCGCAAGGCGGCGCAGAAGGGCGATCCCGGCGCGATGAACAACCTGGGGCACATGTACGAGCACGGCGACGGTGTGAGCGTCGACAAGGTCGCAGCCGTTCGCTGGTATCGCAAGGCCGCCGACGTCGGTTTCCCACTCGCGATGTACAACGTGGGGTGCATGTACGAGACGGGAGCGGGGGTCGACGAGGACAAGAAGGAGGCCGCGAGTTGGTACCGCAAGGCGGCGTCCTTCGGCGTGCGGCGTGCCATGAACAACCTTGGGAATCTGTACGAGTCGGGTGGCGGGATGCCCAAGGACCTGGCTGCGGCCATGACGTGGTACAAGCTTGCCGCGGAGCTCGGCCTGCCGACCGCCATGACCAACGTCGGCGAGATGTACGACAAGGCGAGGGGAGTCGAGGAGGACGATGCGACGGCGGCGAAGTGGTATCGCGTCGCCGTCTCGCTCGATGACACGACCGCCATGAACAACCTCGGGCGTCTGTACGAGAAGGGGCGCGGTGTGTCTCGCGACTACGCGGAGGCGCTCTGGCTCTACCGCAGGGCGGCGGAACTCGGCTCCGCGCGTGGAATGGCCAACGCCGCCTGGATGTACGAGCACGGACTCGGCGCCGACGAGAATCTCGCGGAGGCCGCCAAGTGGTACGGCAGGGCCGCGAAGCTCGACCATACCCGTGCTCTCTACAACCTGGGGCTTCTCTACGCTTCGGGTCGAGGCGTGCCCGAGGACGCTTCCAAGGCGGTCGAGCTGTACCGGAGAGCTGCCGTGCTGGGCCACGAGGGGTCCATGAACCGTCTTGCGTACATGTACGGCAACGGGCTGGGTGTGCCCAAGAGCGACAGCGAGGCGATGAAGTGGTATCGACGCGCGGCCGCCGAGGACGACACCCACGCCATGCATCAGCTGATGTACAAGCTCAATTCCGGCGAGGGCGCCCCGCGGGATCACGCCGAGGCCCTGAAATGGTGCCGGAAGGCGATCGAGCTCGGCGACGTGCCCGCCATGATCGTCCTCGGCGGGATGTACGAGCGCGGACAGGGTGTCGTGGTCGACATGCGAGCGGCCGCCGAGTGGTATCGCAAGGCCGCAGAACACGGCCAGCCGCTCGCCATGTTCAACACCGGCATCATGTACGAGAACGGCGACGGCGTGGCGAAGGACATCGCCGAGGCGGTGCGCTGGTACCGCAAGGCCGCCGGGCTCGGCGACCTGGACGGGATGAACCGGCTGGGGCTCAAGTACGAACACGGGGAGGGGGGCTTGCCGAAGAGCCTCGACGACGCCGTCAAGTGGTATCGCAACGCCGGAGGGCGCGGACACGAGGAGGCGAAGCAGAACCTCCGCCGACTCGGTGTGCCGCTCGAGCGCGAGGCGTAGAATGGACGTCGGCTAGAGGCGCCGCGTGCCGACTGCTGCGGGCGTCTACGGCTTTACGGGCGCGGTCCGTGCCGACGACGTGCACCGCTTCAGGAAAGCCTTCATCTCGCCCGCGACTTTCGAGCGCTCGTCGTGCACGTTCGTCCTCTGATGTGGATCCGTGGCCAGATCGTAGAGCTGTGCGGGTGGAGCGTCGGGCTTGAGCTTCCCGCCGGCGATGTCGCTGTTGACCTGGCCGGTCAGGCGGTGCGCCGCTGGACCGCCGAGAAGGTGCTCGCCGATCCGCTTGGCAGTGAATCCGCCGCCTCCCTTGGCGCCGATGTAGATCCAATCTCCACGGCGCAGGGTCAGGTGCCGTGACGACCGCGGGCTGATCACGAGGTGATCGCGAATCGGACTCGTCGGCGTACCGGTCAAAGCCGGTAGGACGTCGAAGCTGTCGAGGCCGTCCTTCTCGCTCAGCCGCTGACCCGTGAGGGCGGCCAGAGTCGCGAGCAGGTCGACGTTGGAGATCAGCTGGTCGGAGGTCGTGCCAGGAGGAATCCTCCCGGGCCACCGAGCGACGAATGGCACTCGGTGCCCTCCTTCCCAGGCATCGAACTTGAACCCGAGCAGGTCCCCGTTCAAACGGTGCCCGGCGCGCCAGGCTTCTTGACCACCCATGTTGAGCATGCCGCCGTTGTCGCTCGTGAAGATCACGAGCGTGTTGTCGGCGACGCGCGCGGTTCGCAGAGCGGTGAGGACCTCGCCGACGATCCAGTCGAGCTCGTGGATGAAATCACCGTACAGGCCGCAATCGCTCGTCCCCTTGAATCGCGGCGCCGGCGTGAACGGGTGGTGGATATTGGTGGTCGCGAGGTAGAGGAAGAACGGCGAGCTCTTGTGCTTCTGGATCCAATCGACGGCCCTGCGGGCCAGCGTGGTGCCGACTCGTTCGTCGTCATAGTGCGCGTGCGCGGCCTCGGCACCACCGATGGCGTTCATCTGGAACTTCTCGCGGAAGGGCTTGGTCTTGGCCGTTCTCCCGTAGACGAAGGGATCGGCCGGGTCGAGCCCGATGACGTGGTGGTTCTCGACGTAAACGAACGGAGCGTGGCTGTTGACGACGGGGACACCGAAGTAGTCGTCGAAGCCGAACTCGAGCGGGCCCGGATCGAGTCGTCGGTTCCAGTCCGTCGGCGCGCTCTCGCCGAATCCGAGATGCCACTTGCCGATACACGCCGTCGCGTAACCGACTCGCTTCATCAGTTGGCCGATCGTGAGCTTGTTTCGATCGATGACGCACGGCGTCCTGAGGAAGACCGGATTCCAGAGCTTGCGACGGAACGAGTACTCGCCCGTCAGCAGCGAGTAGCGAGACGGAGTGCAGACGGCGGAGGCGGAGTGCGCGTCGGTGAATCGTCGACCTTCCGCCGCGAGCCGGTCGATATTCGGCGTGCGCACCTTCGTCGCGCCATAGCAGCCGATGTCACCGTAGCCGACATCGTCGGCGAAGATGAGTACGACGTTGACTCGGTCAGGGCGCCGGGCCGGGCCGACGTCGTCGGCGGACGCTGTTTCACCTCGAACGTCGGCGGCGAACGTCAGCAGCGCGGCAGTGATTACGGGCAGGAGAACGCGCAATACCATATCGACAACCTCCAGACGCACGCAGCGCTCGGCGCGCTACTCATCGAGCTTCTGCAATCGGCAGTGGTGGAATACCAGGCTGGTGTTGTAGCTGCCAATCCCGATCGCGCCGGCGCGACGCAGGCGCCACGCACGGTCGGGTCGGAGCGCCGACCGGTTTCCCTCCCAGTTCAGATAGGGCTTTCCATCGAGACGCACCGCGATCCGTACGCGGTCGCCGTCGAGCAGGCGGACGACGAGCTCCAGGGAGTGTTTGCTGTGGGATGAGAACTTGCCGTCCCGGGTGGTCGCGTTGCGGTCGGCGTCGCGACCGTTGATGTAGGCGATGCCGCTGACCTTGCCGGCCCAGCCACCGACGACCAGCAGGCCTGCGGTCTTCCCGGCCGGGAACATCACGGCCACGCAGTGGCCTCGGAGCCGAGTGAACTGCGTCTCCAGGCGGTAGCTGCCCTTCGGGGCGCTCCCGAGCTGGAGCCTTGCGTACGGTCCCTCGGGCGAGATGAGCTGCCCATCCGCCCGTCGCCACTTGCCCGCCACCGCGTCGCGGGTCGGATCGGCGCTGGCCAGGAGATCCTCGAATCCCGACCACTCGGCCGGTGGCGGGGCGGCGCTCTTCAGGGCGAAGACGCGCTCCCACGCCTGCGAAGAGCTTTCGCCGGCTGGGGCTCCGGGGCAGAGCCCCAGATCGAACCACTTCGGCAGCGGAGGGAGAGTCCGCGACCACTCGGCGGCGAGCGACTCGAGGCGGGAGAACTTCGGATGGCCCCGAAAGCGGGGCTTCGTCTCCTCGAGGTAGCGCAAGGCGTCCCGAGGGTATCCGCGGTGGATCGCTTCGAGCTCCGCGACCCGGACGCGATAACGATCGGCGATGGCCTTCTCGATCAGCCTGGCCTCCGCATGGTTGCGGTCCTCATCAGCCAGTGTTCGGATCAACTGGTGGGCATCACCGTACCTGGCGAGGTGGAACGCCTCGAGCGCCTTTCCGAAGACGGGGTTCTCGACCTCGAGGCGTGGTCGATAGAGGTGCTTGATCGTGGCGAGGGCGTCGAGGAGCTGGCAGGAGTCGTGAAGCTCCTTGTTCTTGTCGTCGCCGATGATCCAGCCCTTCGCCTGGAGCTGCGGCTCGTAGTAGAACCTCATGTGCTGGAAGAACGCCTTCAACGACATCCGGCGCACAGCCTCCTGGAGCTCGTCGTTGACGGTGAGATAGGCCGCGGCCTCGAGCGTCGTGCGGTAGCTGTACATCCAGAAGTACGGCGCGATGGAGAGCTCGCCGTGACCCGCCGGGAACTTCACGAGGTCCAGGATGCCCCGGTGCTTCAGCCACTCCTCGAGGGCCTTCTCCAGGTGTCGCTGCGTCCGGCTGTCTCCTCCGTCCTTCAGACCGGCGTCGGTGTACATCACGCAGGCGAGTTCCACCGAGTTGAGCCGACCGACATCGGCGCGAATGTCCGCGTACCGCCAGAAGCTGCCCGCTGTGTCGTAGCGGTAGCTCTCGACACCGCCATTGGGTTGCTTCTTGCGCAGCTTGCCGAGCATCAGGAAGGCGCGGCGCAGCATCTCGTCGGGCACCTCGAGCTCCGGCATCGCGCGCTTGGCCTTCAGCAGCTCGCGCAGCGCGTCGGCGGTGGTGAAGCTGTTGCCGCCGCGAACCGAAGCCAGGTAGCCCCAGCCTCCGCCGGCCTCCGGCCTCCGCACGGTCCAAAGCGAGTGGCCTCTCCGGTTCATCGCGAAGCCGATCTCCCGGCGCTCCGATCCGCGGCCGACGACAAGCGCCACCTTCTTGCCGGCGGCGATGGCGGTCAGCAGAGCCTTTGCCTGACGCTGGTCCTTGACGGCTACGCCATTGATCTCGAGGAGCCGGTCTCCGGCCTTGCAGCCGGCCTGCTCCGCTGGCGAGCCGTACACGACGTTCGCGAACACCGCCTGCTTGCCGATCTCCAGCCCGTGGTAGCCGGTGAGCCACTTCGCGTTGGAGCGCGATCGGGTGGGCACCTCCACATGCCTTTCCCGTCCCCTCGACAGGAAGGTGACGCGCACCTTCTTTCCTCCCCACAGAGACCGGCTCAGCTCGCGGTAGTGCTGCCGGTCGAGAAGCAGGGAGCCGTCGAGGCGCAGGAGGCGGTCACCTGGCCTCAAGCCGGCCGCCTTCAAGCAGGAGTCGGACGTGAGGGCGCCGATCCGCAGCCCCTTCTCGATGGACTGGTCGTAGGGGCCTCTTGGGAACGACATGCCGAAAGCCGCTTCGGCGACGGGAGCGCATGCGGTTGCGATCTCGTGGTCCTTTCCGTCGCGCTGCACCTGAAGCGTGACCGTTTGGCCGGCGAACAACGTCAGCTTCTCCACGTCCTCCTTGCGGGCGATGGCCCGTCCTTCGACGCCGCGGATCCGGTCGCCCACGCGCAGTGTCAGTTCTCGGTTGCTGAGGAAATCGAATCCCGCGATCGACACGCCGTCCGCGTCCTCCCGCAGATCGAGCCCGAGCGTTCCGGGGTATTGTCGGGGCAGCTTCACGCGAACCTCGAGCGGCTTGTCACGGCGCGACAGCATGAAGCGAATCGTATCGCCGCCCAGCCAGGTCAGCTCTGCCATGGCATAGCGCGCCGCGGTGTCCACGCGCGATCCGTTCGCGGCAAGCAGAACGTCGCCGACCCGAATGCCCGCGGCATGAGCCGGGCTGCCGGGGTCGCACGCGAGAACCACACCCTGCTTCTTGTCGGTGTCGCCGACCATCAATCCTGGGTTGGATCGTTTGTCCCAGGAGAACGGCGTCGAGAGTTCCCCGGGGGTTCCCCCCTGGCAGTCTCTGAGCCCTAGCACGAGAACAGCGCAGGCGTCCTCGACGTCCTTGCGGAAGGCGGGGTTCTCGACCCGCGGGTACTCAGCGACCAGGAATCGCAACGCATAGATGAGCTGCCACGGGCCATCGCCCTCGTTGCTGTGGAGCTTGCCGGAGAGAACCATATGGGTCACGAAGCGGCGGGCGCGCCCGATGGCCTCCCCATGCACCTGCGGAGCGATCTCGACATGACGTCTGAGCGAGTCGCCGCACATCGATGTCAGGATCACGTTGCCGACCGTGCCGCCCGCTTCCGGACGCGTTCTGCCTCGTCCGAGCGGCTCCGCGCTGTCCCACGAGCCGTTGGCCTTCTGCCGGGAGAGAATGTAGCTCAGCTCGTGATGTAGAAAGCTCGTGACTTCCTCGGGAAACGGCGTGGGCCCGTAGACATCCGCCTCGTATTCGGGCAGCTGCCGGATGCCGGCAGTCGCGATGGCGGCGTCGGGGGGCGTCTGCTGAGCCGCCGCGGAACCGGCGGGGCATACGGCGAGCAGAAGGGCCATACTGATCGCTGCCCTGTGTGCCATCAGATCCTTCTCCGCGAATCTCTTGGTGCGTTCGCCGACATGACGTCTTCGCGCTGCGCGGCGGCTGCGTCGAGCGTACTCGGCGGTGGGGAGGGATTCCACCGCGGCGACCGAACGCGGTCTTGAAAACACGACCGCGGATCGCGGAAGATCAAGGCGAAGGAGCGCAGCGATGGGACATGACGACAACTACGACGAGCCAGCGGCGTTCGAGGTGCCCAGCGCCTCCCGGCCACTCTCGCCGAGCCGAGGCTTCGCAACCGGATTGGCGATCGGGTGCGGCGTCTTCGTCGCGATGGTCCTCGGCGGCCTCGTGCTGCTCGGGGTGCTGTTCGTGGCCTGGTTCTGGTTCGGAAGCGAACTCTCGCCCGTGTCGCCTCAACCGCAGGAGGCGGCACGATCTCGGCCGACAAGAGCGTCGAGCGACGCTTCGACGGAGCAGGCCGAGGTCAGGAGAGAGCTAGAGGAAATCAGGCGGCAGGTGGCCGGGTTCGAAGAAGAGTACAAGCGGCGTGTGTTGGAGCGCCTGAGCGACAAGGAGCACCAGACGATTCGCCGTTCGTTCGAGCGGGGCGTTCTGGAGGGGGAGGACCTGAAGTCGCAGTGGGGGGAGAC
>CAYMRB010000313.1:0-12222 GCA_964392615.1 uncultured Planctomycetia bacterium
TGTTCTTCTTCTACTCCGGGCACGCGAGCCACGAGGGCCTCCTGGTCGGGGGGACCCTGCTGCCCTTCGAGGAGCTGCGCGTGGCGCTCGGTGCCTCCCCGGCCAGGACCCGCGTCGCCTTCCTGGACGCCTGCCAGTCCGGCGGCCTGGTACGGACCAAAGGGGGGCGGACCGTGCCCGTCGTCGAGGCGGACTTCGACAGCGACCGGAGCTACTCGGGGCGCATCGTCGTCACCTCCAGCGCCGCCGACGAGGTCTCGCAGGAGTCCGATGAGCTGCAGGCCTCCTTCTTCACCCACTCGCTCGTTTCCGGGCTGCAGGGCCTGGCGGACGACTCGGGCGACGGGCGGGTCTCGCTGGACGAGCTGTACCGCTACGTCTATGGGAACACGGTGGAGCGGACGCTGGCCGAAGGGGTCGCCACGCAGCACCCCACCCACGACTTCGACGTCGCGGGACGGGGGCACCTGGTCCTCACGCGACTCAACATCGGGGACACCTACCTGGTGTTCCCGGCGGAGCTGCGGGGCCGCCTCTACGTGCGGGGGGAGACGGGCGGGCTCCTGGCCGAGTTCTCCAAGCGGGACGACCGGCCGCGGCGCCTGTCCGTTGCACCGGGAGTGTACTGGGTCGGGCAGCGGTCCGAGGGGCGCTTGCTGGAGCAGACCTTCCGGGTCGCTCCCGGACAGGCGACGTCCGTCGAGCTCGGCCGGATGGTCGTGGGGCCGGGCGACGGCGCGGTGGCCGTGGCCAAGGGAGGGGGCGGGCCGGCCACGGTCCTGGCCGCCGGCTACCGGCTCGGAGGCGGGTACCTGCAGGACGCCAGCCCGGTCCACGGCGCCGTGCTCTCCTACGCGACGACGCTGGGTCCCCTGGGCGTCGGGGCGGCCGCGGGCGTCGGGCTGAGCCGGTACGCTCGCCACGACCACATCGACGTCGAGCTCCTCGAGCTGGAGCTCGCCCTGCGCGTCCGGCGGGTCCTCTGGCGGACCGACCGCTTCGAGACGGCGCTGGCGGTGGAGGGGGCGCTGCTGCGGATCTACCAGGAGGCCCGGCGCGCGACGGCTCCGGTCGAGGTCGACATCACGAGCCACGCGTTCCGCTACGGTGTCGGGGTGGAGGCCGGGCTGCGGGCGGCCGGCGTGGTGTGGCTGGTGGCCGGGGCACGGCTGGGGCACACGGTCTACGCAGGCCCCGGCGGGAGCACTGAGATGGCGTTCACCCCCGCGCTGACCCTCGGGCCAGCGGTGGAGGTCCCGTGAGGCCGGCGGCCGTGGGACGTGGCGGATCGTTGCCGTGGCTGCTCGCGGAGCAGGTGCTGGTCGTCCTCGCCTGCGCGGGCTGCACGCCCCTGGACGACATCGGTCAGGCCGGGCAGGAGGCCGGTGAGGGAGGCGACGCGGCGGAGGGCGAAGGCGAAGGCGAAGGTGAGGGCGAAGGCGAGGGCGACGGCGACGGCGCCGGCGACGCCGACGGCGAGGGCGCGGGCGAGGGCGGCGACGAACACGAAGACGAAGACGTCGCCGGCAACGGCAAGCTCGTGATCGACACGCGCCGAGGTGACGCACTGCCCTTTGCAGTCGAGTCGGTTGCCGACCTCGTCGGCGCGACAATCGAAATCACGGACGCCGAAGGTGCCGTGGTGCTCGTCGGAGAGATCTCGAACCTGCGCGTCAACCCACCGCGCGGCAACAACCGCGGCGGGAACGGCAACGGCCGACCGGATGACGGCGACACTGGCGAAGGTGACGGCGACACCGGCGAAGGTGACGGCGACGCAGGAGATGGCGAGGACGGTGGTGATGGTGGTGGTGGGGACGGCGCCGTCGCTCAGCTGATCGACGAGTCCGTCTTCCAGGTTGTGGGCCGTCACGACGCGTCGTTCCGACGCGGTGACGCGAATGAGGACGCCGTTCTCGACATCTCCGATGTCATGCAGCTCCTGATGGTCCTCTACTCCGGAGCGACGCCGCCCGCCTGCGACGACGCGATGGATGCGAACGATGACGGCACCGTCGAGCTGACCGACGCGATCGTCGTACTCGACTACCTGTTCCGCGGTGGCGATCCACTGCCGAGCCCGAGCGAGGAGGCCGGTTTCGACCCGACTCCCGACAGCCTGTTCTGCGAAGAGATCCCGGCGTCGAGAATCTGAACCTAGCCCAAACCTGCGCATAACGCGCACACGGGGAAGCTGGCTCCAGCCGCCGGTTTTCCCCTGGGGAGGCGGTTTCAGCCACCGCCTCCCCCCTTTATTCTCTCCTCAGCCTGGTCTTGCGATGGGACGTCGCGAGGGATAGCCTGGATTTTTCCATACCATGCCCCGAGCTGCTTCCTCCACCTATTGTCGATTTGGCGCGTGTTCGGCCGTCGTGATTTGCATCGCGGTCGCGCTGGTGCGTGGAACGTGCGGCGAGCCGATCGCCCCGCCGGCGGTCGACTTCACGATTCCGCACGTCGTCGGACGCCCGGGCGGTACGGTGGAAGTACCTCTTCGGCTGGAAGCGACGCGGGGGCTTTCCATGGTGGTCGCCAGCATCGAATACGACCCTTCGATACTGCAGCTGATCGAACCACACCTGTCTCAGCCTCTCATGCAGCTGCGCGAACGCGTCCCCGAGGGCGACTTCGAATTCACGTGGGACCATGACAACGAGGCCGGGTGGCTGCAGGTTCAAGTCGTCGTCGACTACGAGGGCCGCGAAGACTACTCGATACCTCCCGGACTCGTGAGGAATGCCTTCGTGCTCGAGTTCGCTCTCGATGAGGACGCGGCGGTAGGCCGCTATCCGATCCGTTTCAGCCTCCCGGGCGACGCCCGATTCCCAGGACGCTTCGAGCGCGACGGCGAGCCGGCATACAACGTGGCCAGAGAACCCGGGCTGCCGACGGTCCGCCCGGGCGAAGGCGAGGACGATCTCGGCGACACGATGATACCGACCGTGCACAACGGCACGGTCCTCGCCGTTATCGGCGACGTCGGGTTCTTCCTGCGGGGAGACGCGAACCTCGACGAGCGCGTGGACATCTCGGATCCGCTTCGCATCCTGGACGTGCTCTTCTCCGCGGGCGAACCCCTTCTGTGCCCGGAGGTCGCGGACCATACCGACGACGGCGAAGTCGATATCAGCGACTCGATCTCGCTCCTGCACAGCCTCTTCCTCGACAGCGCCGACAGCGAGCCCACGTCTGACGAGCCGCTGACGATTCCCTGCGCGCTACCGAGCGAACGGTGACGCGAAAGGCTCGGCCCGAGAGGACATCCGCTCGCCGCCGTGCCTCGTCGGGCCTCCGAGCCCGCCGCCCTCGTCACCCGCGCTACCGAATCATCCGCAAGCTGGGCAGCGGCGGCCACGCCACGGTCTGGCTCGCTCGTGACGTTCTCGCACCCGACAGCGAGTTCGCGCTCAAGGTCGCGCACGACGAGGAGTCGTCAGCGCGACTGATCGACGAGTATCGACTCCTGCGCGGACTGCGACACTCGGCCGTTCCACAAGCGTACGACGGCGGGCGTCTGCCGGACTCGGGCGACGCATACATGGCGCTCGAACACATCGACGCGCCCGACCTCGCCAAGCATGCCGCCGAGCTCCGGCGTCATGGCGCCGACGGCCTCGACGAGCTGGTCCGCGTCCTCCTCGAGATCGCCGTCGGCCTGGACTATCTGCACCGAAACGACGTCCTCCACCTGGACCTGAAGCCGCAGAACGTCGTCTGCCCTCAACCTCTCGTCAAGCTGCTCGACTTCGGTGTCGCGCGGCCCGCGGACCGCGGCCGAGTCGAGATCGACGCCGGCACGGCGCACTACGCCGCCCCCGAAGTGCTGGCATCGGGCCACGGCGACGCGAGATCCGATCTCTACTCGCTCGGCGCCCTGATGTACACCTGCATCACCGGCCGCCGAGCGATGCGCGGTCGATCGCTCGAGGAGATCCGCCAGGCCCAATTGCAGGAGTCGCCGTCGCTTCCCGCGAAGACGCCGCGGGGCCTGGCGCCCATCATCTCCACACTGCTGGAATACAACCCGGCCAATCGCTACCGCGATGTGTCCGAGGTGCTCGGCGCACTGCGACAGATCGCTCCGGACGACGATGAGGGCAGTCGACCTCGAGCGCTCGAGGAACCGAGGCTCGCGGGACGACGGCGCGAGCTCGGCGTATTCTGTCGCTGGTTGGATCGACTGAGGAACGGACGAGGACCGGGCCTCCTCGCCGTCGAAGGCGACGCCGAGATGGGGAAATCGGGCCTGGTCGGCATGTTCCAAACGGAGCTGGGCGCCGCCGGCGTGCGACACGTCGCGCTGTCCTGTCACACGCTCGGCCAGGACCCGGCCTTTCGCACGGCCGTTCGATACGTCCTCCTCTCGCTGCCGAAGCAGCTCGCGCAGACAGGCAGGTCCGCCCTCCTGCGGACGTTTCTAGATCTCGGCAAGACCCGCGCGGCCGAGCTCGATCTGACGCGGATGACGCTAGGCCAGGTGCACGACCGCGTCGTTCGCGAAGCCTGGGCGCTGACCGCCGGAGCCGCGGACGAGCCGATCGTCCTGATGCTCGAAGATCTGCACCTGGCAGACGCGTTGACGGTGGAGTTCGTGCGACGGCTCGCGACGCTGTCCATCGCCGGCCTCGAACGCGTCGGCGTGATCGCCTCGACGAGAGACGACGCGGACGCGTTGCTGCGAACCGCTCGCGACGACATGCTCGTCGAGAAGATTCGTCTGGGCCCGCTTTCCGCATCCCACCGACGGGAGTCGCTCGCGCCGCTTGCTCCGCGGCTTCCCCGTGATGCGATCGCGCGGATAGCGTCCGTGTCGAAGGGGATTCCCGGCCAACTCGTACGCCACGCCCACCGCGCCCTCGCCAGCTCGACCCTCGAGCTCCCCGTCGCCGACGGCGCGACGAGCCCGCGCGAGTACTTGCGCGACCGCATCGCGAAACTGTCGCAAGCCGAACGCCAAGCCCTGCTCTTCGTGGCGCTCCGAGGCCAGCCGACGCCGAGATCGACGCTCGCGTCACTGACGGATGACTCCCCGGCGGCAACCGCGACCGTATCGATCGACCTGCTGCGAGTCGGCCTTGTCAAGGAGACGAGCACCGGTCTCTACCCGAGCCAAGATTGCCCGGTGGACGACATCGTCGGCGACACCGACGAGCGGACGATCCGGCACGCTCACGACAGGATCGCCGCGCTCCACCTGAAGGCGGGCGACGCAGGCCCTCGTACGGCCCTTCACCTGCTGCGCGCCGGAAAGCGACGCCGCGCCATCGAGCTGCTGGAACAATCAGCCCCGGAGCTCGACCTGGGCGGCAACGTCGACCTCGCCGTTCGCATCTACGACGAATTCCTCGAACACGGCCGCAGCGGTCGGACCCGCTGCTGGTTGCTCGAGCGAGCCGCGGATTGCCTGGTCAAGCGCGGCCGACTGTCCGAGGCGACCGACCGATATGCCGAGATCCTCGACTTGCCGCGCCTGAACGCGGCCATCCGGCTGCGAGTCTCCCGCAAGCTCGGCGGCGCCTTTCAGCGGTCGGGAAACTCGCAGCAGGCGCGCGCGGCCTTGGAAGCGGCGCTGGTCCTCGCCGAGCGCGAGCCGCGTTCGAACGAGCACTTGCTCATTCTCTACGAGCTCGCGGCGCTCGAGCTCTTCCTCGGCGAGTTCGCTTGCGCGACGTCCCACGCACGGGCGGGGCACGGGATTCTCGATGCCCTGACGCCGCAAGCTCTGCCGGACTCGGACGCGGCGTATCACCGGCTGAACTTCCGCTCCATACTCGGCAACGTCTTCCTGCGACAATTCGATTTCGACGCTGCCATCGCCGAATTCGAGGAAGGCCTCGATCTCGCGGGATCGACGGGATCGATGACCAACGAAGCCGTCCTGCTGAACAACCTGGGCCTGGCGTACCGCCAGTCGAACCGGTTGGGCGCGGCTCTGCGCGTGTACCGTCGCGCAGCGAAGGTCGCGTCGACGGGGGGCGACGACACCGCGCTGTTCAGCATCCAATGCAACGAGGCCGCCGTGCTGTCCCGACTCGGAAGACTGCGCGAGGCCCGCAAGCGCCTCGTCGCACTCGAGAGGCAGCCTCTGACGGCGGAGTCGGTGCGTGCGCGACTCTTCCTCGCACATACGAAAGGCCTCGTGCAGCGCATCGAGCGCTCGGACGCTCGCAGTACGTGGGAGCAGAGCCTGCGGCTGTCCGACGAGATCGGCGATCCGCAATTCGCGAGCTACGGCAAGGTGTGGCTGCTCGACAACGAGATCCGCGAGGGCCGTTGGTCCGCCGCTCGTCGGGTCTTGAAGACGCTAGAGACTTTGAGCTCCGCAGACGAACGTCTGACCCGCTCGATCGATGTCCGTCGAGCGTGGCTCGATTCGCTCACCGGCTGGTCGGACCGTGCCGCCCGCCATCTCGCCTCCACGGGATACGAACGACTCGATCAGGTCCGCGCCGGCGAACGACTGTCACACGGCGACCTTGCCGACGGTCTCGTCGCGGCCATCACGCTGATCGAGCTGGGCCATGTGATCCGGGCGGAAGCGGTCCTCGATCGGCTGCGCCGCGCCTTCGATCGCGCGAAGGAGCTGCCCGGCTCGGTGGAGTGCCGTCTGCTGCTGGCCGACGCCGCGCTGCGCCGAGGCGACGTCGACAAGGCCGAGGAGTGGCTGCGCCAGGCGACTGCGGTCGGCGGAGACGACGCCGAGGTGTCGCCGAACGAGTGCGACCCGCGCGTGCCGTTCCTCGAGGCGCGGGCGGCTCTGGCCGCGCCATCCGTCGACCGTACGCGCGTTCGGCGGCTCATCGACCTCGCGGTCAAGAGACAGCCGCGCGGCACGACGCACGAGCTTCGCTGGCTGGCGGCCCTCGTCCGCGCCGAATCGCAGGCGCGAGGAGCTACGGGCCGTCTGTCTCAGCTCGCGGCGTTTCTCGATGGTCTCACGGCTCCGGACCGCAAGCGGTACGAAGCGCGCGACCATCGACGTCGGCTCGGCCTCGGCGCGTCGCTCGAGGGGCACGCAGCGACCGGTGTGTCGGCTGCGTGGCGACTGGAAGCGCTGACGAGGATTCGCGGCGCCGATAGCGCGTACCGGGCTCTCGAGGTCATCCTGGATGCGCTCGACGCCGCCGAGGGCGCGATCTTCTCGGCCGACGGCGAGCTCGTCGCGTCGATCGGTCTCAAGGGAGCGCGGAAGAAGAGTGACTTCGCTGCGCGGTGCCTCGAGTTGCGCACGGGGCGTGTCGCGCGCGGCTTGTGCATCGAAGTGGCGACGGCGGACGACACGCTCGACGCGGTGCTATGGGCCGGTCCACCCCGAGCGGGACAAGAGTTGGAGAGCGAGTCGGAACGTCTCGCGTATCTCCGACTCGTCGCGATGGCCTTGCCGCGAGACGCACTCGCTTCGCCCGCGGTCACCAGAGACGCCACGACGGCCTCGCTGGGGAAGACCACCGGTCTTCTGAATCCGTCGGCAGCGGACGTCGTCAGCCGCTCGCCGGTCATGCAGCCCGTCCTGACGCTCATCCGCAAAGCGCGCGAATCGTCCCTGCCCGTCCTGCTGGTCGGAGAGTCGGGTGTCGGCAAGGACTTCCTCGCCCGGCGGCTGCACGACATCGGGCCACGCCGACACCGGCCGTTCGTCACGCAAAGCTGCACCGCGGTTCCCGAGGGCCTTCTCGAGGTCGATCTCTTCGGACACGAGGAAGGCGCGTTCACCGGAGCGCACCGTTCGAAGCGCGGCTTCCTGCTCGAAGCCGACGGCGGAACGTTCTACCTCGACAACGTCGACTCGGCGCCGCTGGCGACACAGGCGCACCTGCTTCGAGTGCTCGATACCGGCACGGTCCGACCGGTCGGGAGCAATCAGACCGTCAACGTCGACATTCGCTTCATCGCGTCGACGCATTCCGACCTCGAGGAGCTGGCTCGAGAGGGACGGTTCCGCACCGACCTGCTATACCGCCTCACCGGCCTGACGATCGAGGTGCCGCCGCTGAGGCGCCGCCCCGAGGACATTCCGATCCTCGTGGAGTACTTCCGAAGCCGGATGATCGGCGGATCGGCGGAGTTCGACGAGGACGCGATGCGGGTCCTGATGTCCCACGACTGGCCCGGGAACATCCGCCAGCTCGAGACCGTCGTTCGACGCTTGAACCTCACGACCGAGGGACGGATCGGGGCCCGGGACGTCGCGCAGAACCTGGGGGGCGGGGCAGCGGACGGCAGGTTCCCGCGCTGGCTCTTTCGAGAGCGCTCGTACGAGGAAGCTCTCGCCGACCTGCGTCGCGAGTATCTGCTGTTCCTGTTCGAGGAGTGCGGCGGCGACATCGCGCAGGTCGCCGATCGTCTCGGCACGACGAAGCGAAACGCCTACCTGCGCTTCTCGCGCAGCGGGATTGATCTCGAAGCGTTGCGTCGCGCCGGCCCCGATCGACCGGCAGCCCGTTGAGGTTGACTTTGCATGCCGGTGGCGGGAGTGTGGGGATCCCGATAGGAATATGGAGCCTCCCGATGAATCGAATGATGTTGGTGGTCGTTCTCCTGTGCAGCTCGACCTTGGCAGAAGGCCAGTCCTTCTATAGAGAGCCGCACGGGCTGTTCTCGACCCGCCCCAGCGAGACGGCGTCACTCCAGTCGATCGACCGCCTCGGGCCCGTGGGCCTGGGGATCGAGCTGCTCCAGCCGGCCTTCGTGATGCGGATCAAGAACGTCGAGAAGAGTTCGCCCGCGGCGGCCACCGGCAAGCTGGAGAAGGGCCAGATCATCGAGACGATCAACGGCCAGGCACTCAAAGATATCGATCCGCGCATCCAGCTCGGCCAGATCCTCGCCGAGGCCGAGGCAACCGACGGCGTGGTCGAGTTCGCGATCCAGGGCGTGGCCGAGCCGGTCGTGGTGAAGGTGCCGGTGCTGGGTGCATATAGCGACACCTGGCCGCTGAACTGCCCGAAGTCGGACAAGATCGTGCGGCAGGTGGCTGACTACCTTTCCAAACCCGAGTCGACCGAAGGCCTCGGCGGGATCGGCATGCTCTTCCTGCTCTCCACGGGCGAGGACAAGGACCTGGAAGTCGTGCGCAACTGGGCGCGCAAGACACCGGCCCATACCTACCCGTGGTACGTCGGTTATGGTGGCATTCCGCTCACCGAGTGCTACCTGCGCACCGGCGACGAGGAGATCCTCGCGAACATCCAGAAGTGGGTCGATAGCGCGGCCAAGACACAGCACAACGATGCCTGGGCCGGTCGGGGCTCGGCTCTCACCGGCTACGGCAGCGGCCATCTCAACGCGGCCGGCACCCACGTGGTCACCTTTCTCCTGCTGGCGAAGGAATGCGGCGCGGACGTGCCCGATCGCACTCTTCATGGCGCGCTGAGGCACTTCTATCGTTACGCCGGCCGGGGCAACAACCCCTACGGCGACGATCGCCCGTTCACCGGCTTTGTCGACAACGGCAAGAACGGCAAGCTCGCCATCGCCATGGCCGCGGCCGCCGCGCTCACCCCGGACGGCGAGGGCTCGGTCTACGCCAGGGCCCGCGACGTCTGTGCGATGCAGAGCTTCTACACCACGACCTTCATGCTGCACGGCCACACCGGCGGCGGCATCGGCGAGATCTGGCGTAGCGCCGCGATGGGTCTTCTGTACGAGAAGAGGCCCAAGCAATACCGCGAGTTCATGGACAATCGCCAGTGGCACTACGACCTGTCGCGTCGCTTCGACGGATCGTTCGGCATCCTCGGTGGGAGCGGCTACGACAAGGAACTGTGGGGCGTCGCCTTCCCGCTGGCCTACACCATGCCGCGCAAGACGCTGCGCATCAGCGGCGCACCTCGCACCGAGTTCTCCAAGCCCTATCGACTGCCCGAGCTGCCGTGGGGCACCGAGGCGGACAATCTCTTTCTCTCGCTCGAAGCAGTGCCGGATGAGGACGGCAACAAGCAGGACCTGACGGGAGAGACTCTCGCCAAGGACTCCAGCATACACTTCATCCGCCGCTTCCACCGACCGGACCAACCCGGCGACGACGAGGTCCGTCGGTACATCCACCACCAGGACTTCAACATCCGCAACATCGCCGCGTTCAAGGCACTCGGCATCAACTTCGGCTACATCGGCTCGAAGTCCGGTGGCGGCAAGCTGCGCCAAAACCTGGTGATGGAGTCCCTCCGACACGAGGATCCGCGCGTTCGCCGGGCCATGTTCGGAGCTCTCCTGTACCGCACCGATGCGTTGACACCGGAGATCTTCGAGCTCGCGGTGCTGGCGGTCAGGAACCCGGAGGAATCCTGGTGGATCAAGGACGCCGCGATCCAGCTCATCGGCCGCGGTTCGGTGGAACAGATCGTACCCCTCGTCGATCTCCTGCTCCCCTATCTCGAGCACGAGGAGGCTTGGTTGCGAAACGCAGCACTGACCGCGCTCACGCCGGTGGCTGCAGACGAGCGCTGCTATCAAAGAGTGCTTCCCGCGATGGGGGAACTGGTGAGAATGAACCAGCGTGTGTCGGTGACGCACGGGTTCGCGCCTGCCATCCGTGCCAGGATCAAGGAGGCCGGGCCCGCGGTGCAGCAGTTGGCGACCGAGACCCTGAAGGAAACTTTCACCGGCTATGCCGGCCGGAAGACCAGTCCCGCCGGACAGAACCTCAAGCCCACCTACGACTACCACCTCGAAGCCATCGCGGCGTCGCTGGCCGAGGTGCCCGGCGGCCTCGACGTGCTCTACGAGATCGCCCGGCAGAAGCGCCCGGACGAGATCCTCCCCTACAAGGAGCTCTTCCTGGCCGCGGATCCCAGCCAGTTCGGCCCTGAGCTGAAGAAGGCGATCATCCCGATCATCCGGGACGAGCTCATTCCCGAGTTCGTCGGCAAGAATCGCAGGAGGCTGTATCCGCTGGCCGCCAACGAAGTGAAGTCGGGATGGCCCGGCGGCAGAGGGGAGCCCGTCGATGGCTTGGCCGCGCTCTACAAGCGTGCTGGCCGCGACGAATACGACTGGCACATGTTCGCGGACCTCCGTTACGCCGAGTGGTCCTATCACAGCTTCGACCCGAATCCCGCCGAGCAGGTGCCCTTCGATCAGCTGGTCTCGCGCTACCGCGAGGTGACGATGCCCGAGGGCATGGAGCGGTGGTTCGCGCCCGATTTCGACCCCGCGAAGGCCGGTTGGAAGAAGGGCAAGAGCCCCTTCGGTAGCTACGACGGGAAGCTTCCCGATCGCCCGATCACGAAGTGCTCTGCCGGCTGTGTCGGCCCGGGCTGCTACGGAGCGACCAAGGTGAACACCCTGTGGGAGAAGGAGGTCCTGCTTCTACGCGGCACCTTCAAGACTCCGCCGCTGAAAGAGGGGCACCGATACCGCTTGCGGGTCAACACCGGCGAGCACGTCGGCGCCGGCGGTGGACACATCATCTACATCAATGGCAAGCCCTTGATCGAAGCCAAGCAGGGTGGCGGCCGCGGATCGGGCGGTCGTCCCAAGGGCGCCTACATCACCAAGGAGTTCCTCGACGACTTCAGGGCCGGCGGGGTGACGATCGCGGTGAAGACCTTCATCCGCTACAACGCCAAGTACAGCACCAAGCCGAAGAGCCGAACGCCCCAGGGCAAGTTCAGCATCCACCTCGATGAGCAGAAGCTGCCACCGATGGGCGATGACCTCGTGCTCCGATCCGCGGCGGTCGTGCCGATGCTGTCATCCGACTGGCAGGCCAAGCTCGATCCGGAAGACGCGGCCCAGAACCCCGACGACAACCTGTTCCGCTGGGACGGCAGGTTCGCCGTCAATCCAGAGATCGAGGGGACATGGAAGCTCATCGCGCAAGTGGTCGAGATCGCCGAGTTCGACCCGGCGAAGAGGCGCGGCCACGTCCGTAACGCGCCCTTCGCCACGATCACGCTCGAGGAAGGCGGCAAGACGAGCGAGTCGACCTGGGCCTGGTCCGGCGACACGCTGATGGACCTGGATCGCTACCAGGCGCTCAAGATGCAGATCAGGAAGGTCGGCGACACCGACTACCTGTTCGTCGAGTCCGGCGGATTCAGCTCACGACACAGGCCCGACTGGAAGTCGAGGTGGTATGTCCTGGCGAAGTAGTCCCGTTGCGTAGCACCGGCCCCGATCGATCGGCTACTCCGTTGCTGTCGGCCCCGTAGTGCGCAGTCTTTCGACGAAGAGAGGCGCCCGCGGCCCCCAACCCCCCAACCCCCGAACCAACGGGCC
>CAYMRB010000314.1:0-12201 GCA_964392615.1 uncultured Planctomycetia bacterium
GTCGACGACGACCTCGAGATCGAGCTCCGCAAGCTGCCGGGAGCGCGGCGCTATCGAGTCGTCGACGACGGCGAGCTCGTCGCGTCGGGTGAGCGCATGCCTCGCGGGCGGCTTCCGAACGGTGCGTGGCGTGACATGAGAGAGGGCCTCGTCCCGGAGCTGCCGTGCGCGTCGTTTCCAGGCGTCGTCGCCGCGCGCGTACCTCTGAGTCTCGTACGCAGCGCGCGCGAACGCGAACCACGCGCTCTCCTCACGTTGCTCGATGCGTGGCGCGATTGGGCGATCGGGGCGCCCGAGGTGCGCCTGCGCGGATTGGCCTTCGCGGCCTCAGCGGACGGCTGCGTGCTCGTGCGCACCGCCGCCGACGGGTTTCCGCTGCCGCCGCTTCCCGGCACGCGGTGCGTCGAGGACGACGGCGTCGTGTGGCCGTGCGGTCTCGAGTGGGCGCCGCGAGTCGACGGCGCGACGCTGCGCCGCCTGCTCGACCTCTCAGCTGGCGACGTCGCGTATTTCGACTCGGACGCGACCTGGGAGCGCGTGCCCGCTGTCGGCTTCGTAGCCGCGACGCGCAGCGCCGTGCGGTGCACGTGCGAGGAGGTCGATCGTGACGGCTGACCACTCGCTCGCTCAGCGCTATCTTCGACCGACCGAGAAAACGTTCTGGCGCTGGTCGGACGACAACGCGGTCCTCGTCTGGGAAGACGGCACGACGATCGCGTTTCGCGAGGAGGTCGTCGCCGTCCTCGATCGGCTCGTCTCCGGTGGTCTGCCGCCGTTCGATTGCGTCGTGTTGCTTCTGGCGTCGTGTCGTCTCGATTGGCATCGGAGCGGGGCGGCGATGGCGTGGTTCCGTCGCCTGGGGCCCGCTTCGCTCCGTGCCCTGCTCGCCAACGATGATCCACGGGCAGGCATAGACGAGCTCGACGACCCCGTGCGCCGGGGAGCCTCCAGCCGCGAGGACCGGTTGCTCGGCGACGCGATCGAGCTGCTTCAGGCGGTGCCGGACCTTCCCGCCGAAGTGCGGACGACGCCGGCGGCGAAGGCCGTGATCGCGGAGGTGGCGTTCGAGACGTATCGCGAGCGCGGTGCGCCCGACGACGCGAAGTCGATCGTCGCGGCGCTCGACGAGGGGATAGCGCCCGCGGCCCTGGCTCCGTTGCGCAATCGAGGCGTGTTCTTGGGCGATTGGATCATCGCGATGAGGCCCGGCCTCGAGCGCCTCGACGCCGAGGGCCTCCGCTTGCGCCTCGCCACGGGCCTCGACGAGCCCGTCGAGGCTGCGCCGCTGGAGCTCCCGTTGGGCGAGCGCGTGCGGGCCTTGCTCGATGAGCTGCGCGACGACGTCGAGCTCGGCGGGCTCGCTCGGCTCGCCCATCAGTTGCTCGCTGTCGCATCGGTACCGCGTCGCGTCGAGGTCGCCGACGACCTGCCGTTCGGCGGCGTCTCCGACATCGCCAATCGCGGCCCGCTCGATCGACTGCTGCCGAGCGAGCTCGCGCACGACGATCTGACGCTGACGACGCGCATCGCGCTCGGGGAGGCGCTCTATCTGCGTCGCGAGTCGCCCCCTGCGCCGCCGCCGTCGATCCGCAGTCTGCTGCTCGATACGGGAATCCGCACATGGGGCGTGCCGCGCGTCTACGTCGCGGCGGTGGCGTTGGCGCTCGTCGGCACGCTGCACGAACGCGATGCGCGGTGCAGCGCGTTCCGCAGTCGTGGCGACAGCGTCGAGCCAGTCGATCTGCTGTCGAAGGAAGGCCTCGAGGCCTTGCTCGCGGCGCTCGAGCCCGATCCGCATCCGGGGCCGGCGCTCGAGCCGTTCGTCGACGCGGCTCGGTCCGATGGAGCGGCCGTCGACGACATCGAGCCCGTGTTGATCGTGTCGGAGGACGTCTTCGCCGACGGCGATTTCCGCCGCGCGCTCGCGGCGTGTAGGCTGCCCGAGGTCTGGGTCGCGACGGTGGCGCGGAGCGGTCGCTTCGAGCTCCTCGCGGTGCGACCGCGCGGCGTCGAGCGATGCCGTCAGGCCGAGCTCGACCTCGATGCGATTCTCGCTGATCCGCCGCGCCCTCGCGCGCCGCTCGTCGTGCCCGGTCCGGGCGACCTGCCGGCGGTCTTCCGCGTCGAGCGGTTTCCGTTCCTCCTCGACGCGAAGGTTCCCGCAGGTCGCGTTCGCTGTCTACCGAGCGGCGAGGCACTCGCAGTGCTTCCCGATCGTCGCGTGCTCCGTTGGCGGTCGAAGGACCGCGGCGCGACGCAAGTGTCGACCCTCGGGCCGCGCGGACACGTCGCGTGGCTGGGGGTGGACGAGCGCGACTCCATGCACGCGTTGACGATTCCGTCGGGCCGGCCTCCGCTTCACTGGCAGTGTGACGGACGAACCGGCGCGGAGCGTACGACGCGGCTGCCGATCGTCGGGGACGGTAGCGAGTCGGTCTTCCAGGATCACGGCGCGCTGATCGTCGTAGGAGGAAAGACCCGCCGGATCGACGCGGTCCTCATGGCGTCGAGCGAGCTGTGCGAGCCGCTATCCTGTCGGCCGCGGGGGTTCCGAATCCGCGCTGGTGGCGGCAGGTATCTCGTGACAGGTGATTCGCCCGCGATGGACTGGCGGAAGGTGTCGTTCGACGGCGCGCGAATCGTACTCGACCGGTTGACCGCTCGTGGCTGCACCCGCGCTGAGCCGTTCGTGTGCGTGTTCGATCTGACCGGATTCGAAGGGCCGTGGGCGATCACGACCCAAGGGCGCCTCGTCTGCACGCTCGACGGCAAAGAGACCCGGCTGTCGCCGCCGATCACGGCCCCGTTCGAGCTCAAGGCCATCTCTGCCGACGGCCACCGGATCCTCGTGGGCTTGATGGTCGGTCGGGCGTGGGGCTGGGCCGTATGGGACCTGCTGACGCGGCGGCGCATCGCGACGGCGCTCGATCGCAACGAGATTCAGCCTGTGTTCGAGCCGGGCATGGAGCGCGTCCGCCCGCTGTCGGGTCGGCGTCGGCGGTTTCACAGTCTCGTCGCGAGCCGGGAGCACGGGCTTCGCTTCGTCTCGCGTCGACGCCGCGCCGTCGAGTCGCTGGTGATCGATCCGAGCGACGGGAGAATTCGACTCGGCGGCTGCGCGTCACTTCTGTGTGAGAAGGTGGATCGTTGGCGACCGTTCGGCGAGTCGGAGCCCATCCGGGATACGGGGCTCGGCCTTCGCGTCGCGACGTGGCCGGACGGCAGCCGCGCATGGCTCGACTCGCGCGGGCTCGTCCACCTGCGCAGCTCGGACGCGACGTTGCCCGAGCTCTCCTTCGCGCTCTCCGACGACGCCGGCGCCTGCTGGGCGAGCACCGGGGAGTGCTGGGGTGACGCGTACTACTTCCCAGCCCCCGGGCGCGCTCCGATCGCTGCGCTGGCGAAGTACGTGCGACGCTTCGTCGGGAGGATCGCATGACGCCGCCACGGGCCGTGCCCCTCGCGTTGCTCTACGCCCCGGACGATGCGTGCGAGTCGACGGCTTGGTTCGTCGCGGGCGACGATCCTTGCGCATGGCTCGACGAGCTCGCAGCGCACGGCGTGGGCGCGAGCGCCGTCGAGCTCCTCGTCGTGCCGACGAGCGTGACCGACCGCACGCCGATCGGCGCGGTCGTGGTGTCGCGAGTCGCGGGCGGCTCGCCGCACGGTGTCGTGACGCAGCGCTGGTCGTGCCGAGCGCGGAGGCTCTATCTTCCCGCCAACGGTCGCGTCCAGCCGCCGCTCTCCGATCGCGAGCTCGACGCGTGCCTCCTCGCCGATCGCACGGTGTTTCACCCGGCCGTCGGTCCGGTCGGTTTCGCGTCGAGCGATGTGTGCGCCGCGCACGATCTCCTCGCGATGCCTCCGACGCGAGAGAGCGATTGGACGCGGGCGTTGCCGGGTGTCGCGCTGCCGTCGCGGTTGGTCTCGATCGAGGCGGAGCCGTTGCCCGGAATCGAGGCGATCTTCGGCGCGGCCGTCGAGGAGATCGGCAGCGGCGATCCGGACGATCTGCAACCGACGCCGCGCGAGCAGGCGGCGGACCGGGCACGTGCCACCGCCGCACGGCTGCGTCACGGCATCGGCGCTGTGATCGGCCGTGCCATTCTCGGGATCACGCGGCTCGTGCCGGCGGGAGCGACGGAGCCGACCTGGATCGACCGACTCGAGGCCTGGGCGGCCGAGCGCGTCGAGCGGCTGCAGCGCGCGATCGGCGCGCAATCGCTCGCCGACCGGCTGCTCGACCTGTTCCAGCGCGATCCGGAGGAGGCGCTCCGCTATGCGCCGCCACTCGCCGGGGAGGGAGCCGGCGGGGCACAGCCAGCGAGCGATTTCGCCCGCCAGCGCGTCGACTTCGACCTCGGCCGGCTGCGAGGTCTCGGTCGCGGTGGCGGTGGCGGCTGGTCGATCGACGGCGACCGATACGAGAGCCTGCGCCGAAGGTACTACGAGGTCGCCAACCGCGAGATGCGCCTCGGGCGTTACCGTCGTGCCGCGTACATCTTCGCGCACCTCCTCAGTGATCACGACGGCGCCGCGCAGTGTCTCGAGCAGGGGCGGCACTACCGCGAGGCGGCGGTACTGTATCGCGATCACCTGCATCGCCCGCTCGAGGCGGCGCGCTGTCTCGAGAGAGGCGGGCTGCTCGCGGAGGCGGCGCGGATCTTCGAGGACGAAGGACAGCACGAGCACGCCGGCGATCTGTGGGCGCGGATCGGCGACGACGAATCCGCGCATCGCCTGTGGGAGTTGGCCGTGGCGAAGCTGGAGGGACGGCGTGATCTGGCGGCGGCTGCGAAGCTGCTCGAGACGAAGCTCTGCGACGTCGAACGCGCGCTCGACGCCCTCGAGAGGGGCTGGCCGCACTCGGCCAAGGCGGCCGTGTGTCTGCGCGAGCAGTTCCGATTGCTCGGTCGGCTGCAGCGTGGTGACGACAGCGTGCGGCTGATCGATCGCTTCGCCGCCGCGTCGCTGCCGCCGAGCCGGACGGTCGAGCTCTGCGGTGTCCTCGCTGATGTCGCGTTGGAGGATCCGTCGACAGCGACGCGATCGCGTGCGGCGGATCGCGTGCGCGTCGTCGCGGGACGGCAGCTGCTCGATCGACGGCTGGACGTAACGTTCGTCGACGAGGTCGTCGGTGCCGTCGCGCGACTCGAGCCCGGCGATCGGCTGCTCGCGCGGGACGCGGAGAGGTATCGCGCGAAGGCGCGGGAGCGAGCGCCGCAGCGCGCGCCATCGTCGCGCCGCGCTTCGAGCGGCGTCGAGCTGCGCTACTCGATTCGGCTGCAAGGAGCGATCGACTGGCAGGATGTCGTGTCGGAGGACGGCGGCTACTGGGCCATCGGGAGGACGGACGAACGCATCGTCGGCTTGAGGGGGAGCTGGCGAGGTGACTCGCAGCGCATCGAGTGGGATCTGGAGGAGTGCCCCGCCGAGCGGCTCCGGCTCGTCGAGCCCCGTGCGGCAAATCATCGCTACGTGATGGCTCACGGCCAAGACACCGTCGGGCCGACGACACGGCTGCGCGGACGCGGCCTGACGGCGGCGCGCGGATTCCCGGGTACCGCGGAGATCGGCACTCCCTGGTGGATTCCGACCCGAACCCACGCGATGGTCGAGGACGACCTCGGGCGGTCGTGGTGCGCGACGGGCAGCGAATCGGAGATCGTCTCGATTCACAATTACGACTTCGGCGGCCATCTGGTCGAGAGTCACGCGCTGCCGCCGGAGGTTCGCGATAGCCTCTCGGTCTGCGGTTGTGCGCTCGGGTCATGCGCCGTGTTCTCGTTCGATGCGCGGTTGGTGCGCGTCGAGAGTGGCAGGGAAATCGCGAGCGTCCTGCCCGGCGAGCGTGTCTCGAGCCTGGTCGCGCCCGTGCAACGCTCGCTGCCGTTCGTCGCGGCGGGCCTCGAGGACGGCGCGTGCGTCGTGCGGGTCGATGGCATGAATCTGCCTGTGGAGCGGATCGCAGCGGGCTTCGAGATGCCGCACCTGGTTTTCACCCGCTCCGGCCGTCTCGTCGCCCTCAGCCGTGAGGGCGAGGGGCGCGTCTACACGCTGACCGGTGGGGCGCCGCGCGTGATCGCGAGCTTCACGCCGACGCGCGACGACATCGTCGGCGCGATCCGCGGCCGTGGCGTCGACGAGTTCGCGCTGCTGACGCGTGACGGCGAGCTGCAGGTGTGGGGCCCGCCCGCCTGACGACCGGCGGCGAGGCGGGCCAGCGCGTTACTCGCCCCACGCCCTCCGAAGCCGACGCCATACGGCGGCAGGACGAGTTACCGGACCGTTACGGGAGCTGCTGACGGGCCGGTTATCTTGACGATAAACCACGCGGGGCCCTGTCGCGGGACCCCAGATACTCCTCCCCCGCAGACCGAACGAAAGGAAGCAGCGTGTACCCTACCACTCGACTCGCTCGTGGACGCGTTCTCGCGATCTCCGTCGCGCTTATCGTCGTGGTTCTCGCCCTGTCGGTCTCGCAGACGTCCCATGCCGCCGACGCGATCAGCTCGACCGTGAAGGGCAAGGTCAGCGAAGTCACTCTCTACCGCGGACAGGCGCGCATCGTTCGCACCGTCGAAGTCGTCGGCGATCCGGGGGGGCGCGAGATCGCTGTCACCGGCCTGCCGGCTCAGATCCTCCCTGCCAGTCTCTATGCCGAGGCTTCGGAGGGAATCGAAGTGCGGGCCGTGCGCCACCGCGTGCGTGCCGTCGGCGAAGAGCCGCGCGAGGAAGTCCGAGAGCTTCTCGACAAGGAGCAGGAGCTCAACGATCAGCTCGCGCTGAACGCTCAGCGTCTCGAGCTCGCCGGCAAACAGATCGAGTACATCGATTCCCTGCAGGGCTTCGTCGCGCCCACCGCGAAGGTCGAGGTCTCCAAAGGGGTCCTCGACGCGAAGGCTCTCGAGGCGATCACTCGCTTCTCGTTCGAGCAGCGATCGACGGCGATGGAGAAGCAAGTCGAGCTCAAGAAGACCGAGCGTGAGATCAAGGCGCAGATCGCCCTCGTGACTCGTCAGCGCGAGGAGATCACGCGCGTCGGCGCGAAGGCCGTACACGAAGCCGTCCTGTTCCTCGAGAAGCGAGGAGCGCAGCCGGAGGCGGTGCGCATCTCGTACATGGTGAGCGGCTGTGGGTGGGAGCCGTCCTACAATTTCCGCGCCGACAGCGCGACCGGGAAGGTCCGGGTCGAGTACTACGCGATGATCTCGCAGATGAGCGGCGAGGACTGGGACGGCGTCAACCTGACGCTGTCGACTGCTTCGCCGGCTCTGAGCGCCGCGGGGCCGGGACTGGCGCCGTTTCGGGTCGCGCTCGGCGGGCGCGCCCAGCCGGGCCAGAAGGGCCAGAAGGGGCAGGCGAAGCAGGAGATCGTCAGTCAGCTGCGGTCGATCACGGCTCGCCAACAGTCCGCGCAGTTTCAGAACTCGGTCGCCGTCGACCTGAGGAGCAATATCGCTTCGGCGTGGGGAATCAACGACGCTGCCAACGATCTCCAGCTCCTCGAGTTGACCTGCGCGCCCAGCGCACTCGACACGCTGCGGACCGAGTTGCCCGACGCCGGCGAGGGGCCGAGTATCAGTTACCGGTTCGACGGCAAGCACAGCCTGACCAGTCGCTCTGACCAGCAGATGGTGCGGATTCTGCAGGTGGAGTTCGAAACTCGTTTCTACTACGTCGCGACTCCCGTGCTCTCGAGCTACGTGTTTCGAGAGGCGGAGCTGAAGAACACCAGCGAGGAAGACCTTCTCGCCGGACCGGTCAGCGTCTATCTCGATCGTCGCTTTGTCGGGCGCTCCGAGATTCCATCCGTCGCTCGCGGGCAGACGTTCGTCGTCGGGTTCGGTGCTGATCCGCAGCTGCGCGCGAGCCGCGAAATCGTCGACCGGGGCATCGAGGTGCAAGGCGGCAATAGTGTGCTCTCCGTCGACCTGCGGCTGGCGATCGAGAGCTACAAGGACGTCAAGGTGCCGGTTCGCTTGCAGGATCGCATTCCTCACACCGACAGTACCGCGGACGTCCGGCTGACGCTGAGCGAGATGAAGGACCCGTTGAGCGAAGACGCGGTCTATCTACGCCTCGACCGCCCGAAGGGCATCCTGCGTTGGGAGCTTGATGTGGGGCCCCATGCGTCGGGCGAAAAAGCGCGCATCGTGAACTTCGGCTATCGACTCGAGTACGACCGCAACCTGATGCTGACCACACCGGCGAGCGGCGGAATTCAGCGGCAGCAGGAGTTCCAAGAACTGCAGATGAAGCGGAACAGGTTCTGAGAGCGAACGCCGGGCAAGGCGCGCGGTTCTGACGCGGCCTTGCTCGCGTGCTCCCGCTCCGAGACTACGGCATGCGGAGAACTTCGACGTAGAACGCGCCGCACAGTTCGTTGCCGTCCGCATCGAGGAACCATGTCTGCAGGGTTCCCGTTCCTGACTCGAGATCCACGCGGAATTCGATGTATTTGTCGTCTCTGTCGACCGCCGCCGACACGTCCGCGTCTCCGATCTTCAGTCGAGCTCGCGTGGCAGCGAGAGCCTTCCCTTCAGGGTACGTGCCGTCGACGCCGCGGTAGGCGGGCAACGGCGCGGTGATCGCCGTGTCAGCCTCGCGCGGCCAGCGGCGCAATCGGATCCGGTAGCGACCGGTTCGCGCGATCTCGACGTTCCAGAAGCCGTTCATGGCAGGCATCGGCCGTCCGCCCGGCAGCGATCCTTCGACCACAGGAACGCCGAGCTGCCGTATGTCGAAGGGTTGGGCGGCGGGGACCAGCTTGTCGGCCAGCCAGTCCAGCGAAGTCAGCCGCGTCGGATTCGCTCGCTCCGATCCGATCGTGAGGCGCTCGAAGTCCTCGAGGGTGGGTTCGATGCCGGCCCACCAGTTCTCGTAGTGCGTGCGCATCCGGCTGACGACGCCCGGGTGCTCGGCGGCGATGTCTCTCTTCTGTCCCGGGTCTCTCGACACGTCATACAGCTCTCTTCCCGCGACGAGGCGCCACTGTCTCCACAGGACCGCAGAGTCCCAAGGCTGGGGCGTCGTCGGATCGAGTCGGCCGTACTGGATGACCAACATCCGAGCGGTCAACTCGGGCTGACTCTTGCCGCGCAATACCGGGGCAAGGCTGACGCCTTCCAGTCGGGCGTCACTCGGGGTCGCCAGACCACAGAGCTCGATCAGCGTGGGAAACAGATCCGTGCTGTGAGTGAGCGCATCGATCTCACCCGGCTCGCGGAGCCTGCCGTCGGGCCAGCGGAGAAAGAAGGGCACCCGGTGCCCGCCATCGTAGTAGCTGGCCTTGGCGCCTCGCATGCCGGCGTTGAACACTTTGATGCCGCCGGTGCCGCCGTTGTCGGTCATGAATACGAGGATCGTGTTCTCCCGCAGGCCGAGCTCCTTCAACAGAGCATCCAGCCGCGCCATGTTCTCGTCCAGATTGGCGACCATGGCGAAGAAGCCCCGCGTGTCCGGAGCCAGCGCCGCGTAGGGCGTCTTGTACTCGTCAGGCGCATAGAACGGGCCATGGGGAGCGTTGGTCGAGATGTAGGCGAAGAAGGGTCTGCTCTGCCGGTGGCAGTCACGTATCCAGCGCTCGGCTTGCTGAAACCAGACGTCCGTGCAGTAGCCCGGAAACTGCTTCGTCTCACCGTCGATGACGAAGAAGTCGTCGAAGTAGTCGTTCGCCCAGTGGTCCGGTGTGGAGGTGATGCCCCAACCGAGATGGTAGACCGCGTGACGGAATCCGCGGTCCTCCGGCCGATGGGGGTAGTTGTCTCCCAGGTGCCACTTCCCGAAGAGAGCGGTTCGATACCCGGCAGCCGAGAACGCCTCGGCCATGGTGGGCATGCTGCGCCGAAGAAACGTCCGCCCCGAGCACGCGCAGTAGGCGCCACTGGCGAGCGCGCTCCGGCCAGTCAGCAACTCGGCGCGTGTCGGAGTGCACATGGGGGACACGTGGAAGTCGGTGAACCGCAGGCTCTCCTGCGCAAGCCGGTCGAGGTAGGGCGTCTTCAGAACCGGGTTGCCGTGACAGGAGAGGTCGCCGTAGCCCTGATCATCCGTCAGCACGAACACGACGTTGGGTCGTTTCGGCGCGCCTTCGCAAGGCTGCGTGGCCACGGTGATGGCGACAAGAACGAGGAGGGCGGCACCTGTTCCGAACGGCATCCCGACTCGCATGATTCTCTCTCCTCGGGCCGGCGCGGTGGGGCGGGCGGTGGCGAACACGCGGCCATTCTAGCGGCGGTCGCTGCCACGAATCGCGGGAAAACCAGGCGGGAGGAGACCTTCGAGATCGGATGGTGGCGTCGGGGCGACAGAGCCGCAGAAGCCCGTTGAGAGCCGGCGGCCGCGACGTTACTCGACGACCGCGCCCTCCGAGGCCGACGTCACGTGGCGGCCGTACTTCGCGAGCACGCCCGACTTGTAGTTCGGCTTCGGCGCCTTCCACTTCGCCGCGCGCTTCTCGAGCTCGGCCTTCGGGACGACGAGGTCGACGCGGCGCTTGGTCGCGTCGATCGAGATCGTGTCACCGTTGCGCACGAGCGCGATCGGGCCTCCGTCGAACGCCTCGGGCGCGACGTGGCCGATCATGAAGCCGTGCGTCGCGCCGGAGAAGCGGCCGTCGGTCATCAGCGCGACATCGGCGCCGAGGCCGGCGCCCTGGATCGCCGCGGTGACGTGCAGCATCTCGCGCATGCCGGGGCCGCCCTTCGGACCCTCGTAGCGGATGACGACGACGTCGCCCTTCTTGATCTTGCCGTTCTTGACGGCGGCGAACGCGTCCTCCTCGCGATTGAACACGCGAGCGCGGCCGGTGTGCGTCTTCTTCTCCGAACCGGAAAGCTTGATCACGCAACCGTCGGGCGCCAGGCTGCCGCGCAGGATCGCGAGGCCGCCGGTCTTCTTCAGCGGCTTGTCGGCGGGAACGATGACCGTCTGCCCCTTCTTCTCCTTCGTGCGCCGCGCCTCCTGGCCGATCGTGCGGCCGGTGACGGTCATCTCTTCCTCGTTCAGGAGGCCGAGCTTCGCGAGCCGTTTCGCGACAACTCCCATGCCGCCGGCGTCGTACATCTCCGGAGCCGTGTAGAGGCCCCAGGGCTTCAGGTTCGCGATCACCGGGGTGCGGCGCGAGATTCTGTCGAAGTCGTCGATCTTGAATCGGACGCCCGCTTCCTTCGCGACCGCGAGGAGGTGGAGCACCGCGTTCGTCGAGCCACCGAGCGCCATGGTGATCGCCATGGCGTTCTCGATCGCCTTGCGGGTGATCAACTGGCTCGGCGTCACGCCCTTGCGGAGGAGCTTCATCACGAGCTTGCCGGTGTCGATAGCGGTCTGCTTCTTCTCCTCGTTCGTCGCCGGCACGCCGTTGAAGCCCATAGGCGAGACGCCGAGCATCTCGAAAGCCGTCGCCATGGTATTCGCTGTGAACTGCCCACCGCACGCACCCGCCCCCGGACACGCGTAGTCCTCGACTCCCTGGAGCTCCTTCTTCGAGATCTTGCCGGCGTTGTACGCGCCGATCGCCTCGAACGCGTCCTGGATCGTCAGGCGGCGGCCGGCGTACTCGCCGAAGTGGATCGAGCCGCCGTAGAGCATGACGCTCGGGATGTCGAGGCGCGCCATCGCCATGACCATCGCCGGGATCGTCTTGTCGCATCCGGAGATCGTGACGATCGCATCGAACATGTGCGAGCGCGCGACGAGCTCGACCGAGTCGGCGATCAGGTCGCGCGACACGAGCGAGCCCTTCATGCCCTCGGTGCCCATCGTGATGCCGTCGGTGATCGAGATCGTGTTGAGCTCGATCGGCGTCCCACCGGCCGCCCGCACGCCTTCCTTGACGTACTCGGCGATCTCGCGGTGGTTGTAATTGCACGGCATCGTCTCGATCCAGCAGTGCGCGACGCCGACCTGCGGACGGCGCAGATCGCGATCCGTGAAGCCGATCGCCTTCATCATCGACCGGGCGCCAGCGCGGTCGGGGCCATCGAGGATCGTCCTGCTCTTGTGTCGCGTATCGAACGGCATCGGGTGTCTCCGGATCGAACGGGGCTCCAGAACTCGAAACGAACATCAAACCGAGGCAGTGGGAAAATGCAAGGGGGTGGGGGCGAGGTCCGTTTGCGAGGCCGACTCCGACGCCGACTCCGACTCCGACTCCGAACGCCCAACCCCCCCCCCCGCCGCCGCACCAGCCACCCCAGC
>CAYMRB010000315.1:0-12119 GCA_964392615.1 uncultured Planctomycetia bacterium
GGGGGTTGACGGCGAGGAGGGTCAGGGTGAACGCGTGCTCGGGGGTCGTGGTGCCGTCGCCGGCGAACACGACGATCGCGTGATCGCCGACGTCGGCGTTGCCGGGCGTCCAGGAGAGCGTGCGGCTTGGCGCGTCGAACGCCATACCGGCCGGCGCGACCGGGACGGTGACGGTGACGTCGTCGCCGTCATCGTCCGTGACCGTCACCGCGTACTCCCACGGCTCGTCCTGGTTTGTCGATAGGGCGGGGCTCGAGGTGAAGACCGGCGGCGCGTTGACCCGCAGAATCTCCGTCACGCTCGCCTCGGCGCCGAACACATCGCGTCCGAGGAGCCGCACGACGTACTGCCCGGGCTGCGCCCAGACATGCGTCACGCGCGTTCCGGTCGTGCCAGTGCCGTCGTCGAAGTCCCAGACCAGCGTGACGTCGTCGCCGTCAGGGTCGACGGTCTTCGAGCCGTCGAGTACGAACGATTCGCCGGGATTCACGCCGTGACGCACGACGTTGATCACCGGGATCGGGGCGCGATTCGCGCCGCCGACGTCGACGGTAAACTCGACCGTGTCCTGACCGCCGCGTCCGTCGCTGACTGTCAGCGCGGCCTCGTACACGCCGTCGCTGTCGTATGCGTGGCTGGCGACGACGCCGGTGTCCGCGTCGCTCGAGTCGCCCCAATTCCACGTGTACGCGAGCGGATCGCCGTCGAGGTCGAACGACGGTGACGCGTCGAACTCGAGAGCGATTCCGACGCGGCCGAAGAACTTCGTGCCGCCGACGATCGTGGCGGTCGGCGCCCGATTCGGCCGGTCGACGACGACCATCGCGCTGTCGCTGTCGCGGCCGCCGAACGAGTCGGTGACGACGAGGGTCGCGACGAACTGGCCAGAGGCGGCGTAGACGTGCACCGGGTTCGGGAGATCCGAGATCATTCCGTCGCCGAAGTTCCACACATACGTGAGCTCGTCGCCGTCCGGATCGCTCGTTCCGGCGGACGACAGCTGGATCGGCTGACCGCTCAGCGCCTTGTACGGCCCGTTCGCTTCGGCCACGGGCGCCGCGTTCGGTCCTGTGACGACGAAGAGCCGCCAGAGCTGCACGCCGATGCCACCTTGCGGGTCGCGCGCCTCGACGACGACATCGTGGCCGCCGAGGTCGTCGTTCGTCGGCGTGAACGTGATCCGTCCCGAGCCGGCGTCGATCGCCATGCCGTCCGGTGCTACGACGAGAAAGTAGGTCAGCGCCTCGCCCTCCGGGTCGGACGCGTCGACGTCGTATACGTACTCCTCGCCGACCGTAGCCTGGAGCGACGGAGTCGACGCGATGCGCGGGTCGAGGTTGCGATCGGGCGAACGCGGCGTCGAAAGCACGGAGACCGCGCACGATGAGCCGATCGGGTCGGCGGACTCCTGACCCGTCCCGCCGACGGTGTGGACGAAGAGGCGGTAGTAGTAGCGCGCGTCGAGCTCGACGGTGTGGTCCATGAACGTCGCGAACGTGCTGCGTGTCGCGCCGATCAGCTCGAAGCCCCAGTTCGGTCCGACGGCGCTTCGCATGACGCGGACGTGCCAGAGTCGGCCGCCGCCGCGGTGCGTCCACGTGAGCTGGACCTTGCGGCCCTTCGGGCGCGCGCGGAGGTCGTCGATGACCTTGTTGTAGACCGTCACCGTCGAGAAGTCGTCATCGGTCAGATCCGGTGAGCCCGCCGCGGGAAACGCCGTCGATGTGCTATCGGTGACGCGCAGGCCGATCTCCCGTTCGCCGGGCGAGGGGAAGCCGTCCGCGAAGGTCGCACGTTCGCCACTGACGCCGTCGTCGAAGTCGAGCGGCTGCTCGAAGTCGACCTCCCAATCCCACGCGTGGATCGCGTCGCCGCTCGGCTCGTCGATGTCGAACGAGCCGGATCCGTCGAGCTCGATGCGCTCGCCGACCGCCGCGACGTACGGTCCAGCCGCCTCCGCGGTGGGGGGGTAGGGCGGAATCGTCACCTCGATGTCGACGGTCGTCGTATCGAAGAGCTGCGGGACGTTGTCGTCGCGCACCTGCAGCGTCGCGGTATACGTCCCGAGGCTCGGGTATGCCCATGCGGCGGTGGGGCCGACGGCGTCGGGCGTGGCGAAGTCGACACCGTCCGACGCGTCGAAGTCCCAGCGGTATTCGATGACCCGGAAGGTCGGATCGCTGTGGAACGACGCGCTGCCGTCGAACGCGACCTCGCGGCCGACAGCGGCCGGGTTCGGCCGCGCCGACACGATCGCGACGGGCGCCTGCTGGAATAGCGTCGACGACAGGGTCAGCACCGCCCACGCGGTCGAGTACGGTCGGCCGCTGTTGCCCGAGGTCCAGCGCCGGCTCAACCAGCTTCCGTCCGCGGGCTCCTGCAGGTCGACGAGGACGCGCGCGAGGCCATCGACCGGATCGCCGTACCAGTTCTTGCCGGTCTTCTGGAGGCGGACGATCGGGCTCGGCCGCGCGACGCGCAGCGCCTTCGCGAGTGTGAGGTAGATGTAGAAGTTCTCGGAGCGGACGACCATGTCCCATTGGTCGGCCATGTAGTCTTCGCCCCAGCGCCAGCGCTCATCGTCCGTGCGCACGCCCACCCACGCGAGCTGCACGAGCGCCGACGGTGTCGTCCCCAGGCAGGCAGCGTCGCAGAAGTTGCCCGCCGCGTACTTGTAGCCCGAGTCACCACGGGTGAACTCGACCCACTGCAGGCTGCGATCCTTGACCCACCTCGGCACGTCGAGGCCGGCGAGCTCTTCGGCCGGCGCCAGACCGATCGCGCCCCATTGCGACGCCGAGTTGTCCGCCGTCTGGTTCCAGCTGTAGCGCCAGCCGCCACCCTCCGGGCCGTCGGACTGCCCCCACGCGTACATGTCGATCATGTCCTGCAGGAGATCGCCGTACGTGCGCCCACCGACGTTCACCACCCCTGTGCGCGCGATGCGGTCGACGCTACCGCCGGCCACGATGGCGTCCATCACCTGGCCTGTCTCGTAAGCCGACCGAAAGCTGTCGACCTGCAGTCCGATGCCGTTGCGGTTCGAGTCCGGATCGCCCCAGGGCTGTGTGTCGATCTGCACGTGCTCCAGCTGCGTCCACAAGTGGGCGAGGCCGCGAGCGACGGTTTCGACATAGGGGTCGCGCGACTCGTCGCCCGTCTCGAGGTGTCCGTTCACCTCGAAGGCCTGGACTGCCGCGGCGGTCGGTCCCGCGCGGTGCGTTCCGAACACCCAATGACCCGTGCGCGCGCCGTCCGGAGGCGCCTCGCGGATCTGTGTGCGGTGCAGGTACCAGAGCCCCTCATCGATCGCGACGTTGACCTCGATGTCGAGCGATCGCGACCGCAGCACGATCGGATACGCGTCGGAGCCCTCGGCGCCATCGGCGTCGACGATGCTGATGCGCGCCGTGAACGGCGTGCCCTCCGAGCCCGTGTAGACGTGGCGGGATTCGATCGTGTACGCCTCCTCGAGCGTATTCACGGTGCCGGTCTCGACCTCCGAGCCGTCGCCGAAGTCCCACGTGTAGTCGAACGGCAGCGCGGCGTCGGGGGCCACCGCCTTGAGGACGGTCTCGTTGCCCGACCAGGTGTCGTGCGGCAGCTCGACGTCGCCCGTGAAGCGCCACGGGATGCTGCGCACGAGGCCCGATCCGGTGATCTCGACCTCGTGAGTCGCGACCGCCATCTGGCCGGCCCAGTCCCAGACCGTCAGCGTGATCGTGTACGACCCGCGTGCGGTGTAGACGTGCTCCGCGCTCGGCCCACCGGTCGCGAGCTCGGATCCGTCGCCGAAGTCCCACGCGTACGACGCGATGCCGTGGTCATCGCTCGATGCCGCGCCGTCGAAGGTCAGCGTAACCCCGACGCCGCCCGTTGCTGGGCCGTCGATGGCGGCCACCGGCGGCGTACCGGTCGTCGATGCGAGCGTGATCACCGCCGTGTCGGCCTGCAGCGCGTTGTCGAGAACCTCGAGCGTGATGTCGCCACCGCCCTGGAGACCGACCTCGACGTCGTTTCCGTGCAGGACCGCGCCGTCGATCAGCAGGTCGCCGATGCCGAACACGCTGCTGCGGGCCGTCGCAGCGATGCGAAGCTCGGCGTCCGTGTGCGCCGTCGTCTGCGTGATCTCGACGAACTCGGCTCCGGAGTCCGCAGGACGCCACGAGTAGATTGCCCCGCCGCCCGACTTCGTCTCGATTCTCACGTCGTAGGACGCACCGGGAGTGAATTCGCCGAACGATCGCGTGGCGCTCCGTTCTGCGGTACGGATGCGGGAGCTGTCGAAGAGGAGTCCGTGGACGAAGTGGAAAATGTGGTCCGCCTCCTCGGCGGGATCGGAGAAACCGATGAGGACCTCGTCGTCCAAGCCGCCGGTCGACGCGGTGTCGACGCGCGCCTCGAGCGTCGCGCCGCGGCGAGCGAAGAGCCGACGGCTCTGCACGACGTTTCGTCCCCACGCAGAGCCGGTCGCGGTTCCGTCGATGATGAACCGGCCGTCCTGGCGCACGGCTCCGCGAACAATCCACTCGTCTTTGTCGATCGCACGGCCGATGAGCGGCACCGAGAGCTCCGGGAGGAGCCACGTCGTCTTCCAGATGCCGAAGTCGTCGCGCGAGCCCGCTGCGCTCAACGCGACGCGCTGCGCGCCCTCGGCTGTCGTCGAAGCGGCTCTGATTCTGGCGACCGGTGGTTGGTTGCCGGTGACCTCGACCGGGTACACGACGCTGTCGGTCTGGCCTTCGTGGTCCGTCACGGTCAGCGTGACGTCGTAGGCGCCCATCGACTCGTAGTCGTGCGTGGCATCCGCGCCGTCAGCTGTTCCGCCGTCGCCGAAGTCCCACTCCCACGTGGCGATTCCACGGTCATCCATCGAGGTCGCACCGCTGAACGCCGCGTGCCAGATGCCGCCTTCCGCGACGCGCTCGTCGAGTCGGGTGCGACCCGTGACGACGGCCGTGGGCGGCTCACCGGCGACGACCTCGACGCGGTGCACTGCGGTCGCGGTCTGACCGGCGTGGTCGAACACGGTGACCTCGACGTCGTACGATCCAGGCGCATTCCACGCGTGCGTGACCTGAGCGCCCGTGCCGGTCGAACCGTCGTCGAAGTCCCACTCGTACTTCCAGATCGCGACGCCGTCCGTCGACGCGCTTGCATCGAACGCGCCGGTCCACGCGCCGTCCGTGGCCGCGGTCTGGTCGAGCATCGCGGGGCCGGCGATGGACGCGGTCGGTGCAGCGCCCGGCGTGAACGTCACGGTGGTCTGCGCGCTGGCTTGCTGGCCGGACGCGTCGGTGACGGTCAGCGTCACCGTCCACGGTCCGGGATCCGCCCAGGTGTGCTCGGGGGTCGCGCCGCTGCCCGATGCGCCGTCGCCGAAGTCCCAGTCGTAGGCTGCGATGCCGTAGTCATCGCTCGAGGCCGACGCGTCGAGGGTGGCGGTCCACGTCGTCTCGAACGCGGCGTCTTCTCCGAACGAGTACGGGCCGCCGGTGTTCGCCACGGGGGGCGAGCCTTGCACCGAGACCGTCGCACGACGACACGTCAGGCGGCCGTCCGCATGCGTGTGGACGGCGCTGATCGCGTAGGTCCCCTCCGCCGCATAGGTATGCGTCACGGAGAGACCGCTCGCCTGCATGCCGTCGGCGAGGTCCCACGATGCCTCGTCGCCCGCGGTCACGCCCGAGCCGAGGAGCTGCAGTGTGACCGGGTCGCCCAGGGCGATGGTGGACGTCGCGGGATCGATGCGCACGTCGGCCGGCGGTGGCAGGGGTGGCGCCGCGAGTCCGAGAGAGCTCGACAGCGGTCGGTCGTCGAGCTGGACCCGATCGCCGAACGACCCGTCGCCGCTTCCGGACCAGTAGCTCACCCGCCGAGAGCTGTAGGCGGTCAGGATCAGGTCGAGGCGCCCGTCGCGGTCGAAGTCGTACAGGTCGCCGGCGCCGAAGTTATTGACGTCCAGCTCCGGTCATTCGACGCCCGCTTCGAACGTGCCGTCACCGCGGCCGCGATAGAACAGGAACGTCCCGCTACCCCCCGCGTTGGCGAGGACGTCGAGGTGGCCGTCACAATCGAGGTCGCCGGCCGCGGTGGTATAGGGATCGCCGCCCGCATCGCCGACGAGCGCGGGCGCCTCGGTGAACGTGCGATCACCGCCGCCGAGGTAGAGCCGTACCTCGCCGTTCGAAAACGTGGCCCGCACGAAGTCGACGTTGCCGTCCTCGTCGAAGTCGCCGGCGTCGAGCGCGCGCCCGTTGCCGGGGAACGTACGGGTCTCCTGGACGAAGGTCCCGTCGCCGCTACCCCAGTAGAAGCCGACCGCGGTACGGTCGTCGTTGACGGCGAAGTCGACGTTGCCGTCGCCGTCGAAGTCGGCCGCGCACATGCCTTGCACGCGCCCGCGGCCTTCCGGCGTCGAAGGCAGCACGATCGGCGCGTCGAACGTGCCGTCGCCGACGCCGCGGTGGTAGTGCGGCGTCACGGTATTGCCCGTCGCGTCCGCGGTGACGAAATCGCGCGCTCCGTCGCCGTCGAAGTCGGCGACGGCGGCGCCGCGGTTGTTGGAAACCGGGATCGTCGCGACCTCGCTCAGCGGTCCGAACGTGCCGTCGCCCAGCGACAGAAGCACGTACACGCGTCCACCATCGTCGGTGATGACCGCGAAGTCCTGTGCGAGTGCGCTTGCGCGCCCCAAGCCCACGACAGCGAGAAGAATGACTAGCCTGAGACACGCCGAGCGCGTCAACGACCGGTGCAGACCGACCATGGTAGACCCCCTCCCTAGTTCGAACAACCAGCCTTCCGCGCGTCCCGTGCGGCGCCACTGGGATTATCCGAACCGCCGCGACGCGAGTCAACGGATCTGTGAGAGGTCAGCAGGCTGCCCCGAGCGTCGTCACATCGCCAGCACGCGGGCCAGCTCGAGCATCTCCGGATCCAGCGGCCGTTCCTCGCTCCACGATCGCTCGAGATCGACGATGTCGACGCGGCCCGTGTCGCTCGACAGCGCGACCATCTTGCCGTTCGCGCCATCGAGCAGCGCGCTCACGGCGAGCTGGCCGAATCGACTGCCCAGGACGCGATCGCGCGCGCTCGGCGTGCCGCCGCGCTGGATGTAGCCGAGCACCGAGACGCTCGGGCGGTAGGTCGAGATCTCGCGTATTCGTTCGGCGACGGCGTACGCGTTGCCGGCGTCGTCGCCTTCTGCGACGACGATGATGCTCGATACCTTGCCGGAAGCGCGCCCCTTGTCGAGTCGCTCGCACAGCGCCGCGACGTCCGTCGGCGTCTCCGGCAGCAAGACGGCTTCCGCGCCCGACGCGATCCCGACCTCGAGGGCGAGGAATCCGCGGTGACGACCCATCACCTCGGCCAGCGCGACCCTGTCGTGTGACGTCGCCGTGTCGCGGATCTTGTCGATCGCGTCGACCGCCGTGTTGATCGCGGTGTCGAATCCGAGCGCGTACTCGGTGCCGCCGACGTCGTTGTCGATCGTCTTCGGCACGCCGACGATCGGAATGTGCGTTTCCTGCGACAGCGCCCAAGCGCCGGCCAGCGAGCCATCGCCGCCGATCGTGATGAAGCCCTCGACACCGCGGCGCACGAGGTTTTCGGCGGCGCGCGCGCGCGGCCCGGGCTCGTGAAACTCCGGGCAGCGGCTCGAGCGCAGGATCGTGCCGCCGAGTCGAATGATGCCCGATACGTCGCGACGGTCCATCGCGTGGATGTCATCGTCGATCAACCCACGCCACCCACGGTGGACGCCGAGCACTTCGATGCCGCGCGCGGCGGCCGTTCGCACGACGGCGCGGATGCAGGGGTTGAGGCCGGGGCAGTCGCCGCCGCTCGTCACCAAAGCGATTCTCTTCACAGGTTCACCTCTGCTCTCGGGGAGTGGCGGGACTCAGTACTACCCGTTTTGCAGCGATCAGTCACGCGAGTCTCGGGCTCGTCGCCGGGTTGACTTCCTGCGAGCCCCGATGGATCGTGACCGCGACAACGACAGCCATGGGGTAACCGTCATGTCCGAGCACGCCGACGAGTACGAAGATGAGTACGAGTACGAAGATGAGTACGAGTACGAAGATGATCCCGAGGCGCCGCTGGGAGACGCGACGGGTGGTGTCATCCCGTACAAGAACGTCCCGGCGCTGATAGCCTACTACTGCGGGGTGTTCTCGCTGATCCCGTGTCTCGGCTTCGCGATCGGGATCCCCGGAGTCATCCTCGGCATCGTCGGCTTGAGGCGGCGGAACGAGTGCCCGGAGGTCAGGGGCGCGGTGCACGCGTGGATCGGGATCGTGCTCGGCGGACTGATGGCCCTTCTGTGGGGGAGCTTGATCATCCTGGGGATGATCGGTGCGCTGCACGGGTGAACGCGCGGCGTTCGAGCCGGAGGAGGTCTCGAGGCAGACTCTCGCCGGCACTTCAGTCGTCGCGTTCGTTTGCGCGCTCATCAGCCCGCTGACGTGCGGCTTGAGCTCGTTTCCCGGTCTCATCGTCGGGATCGTCGGCAGCGCGCTGGCAGCCGGGCCGAGCGCGCTGCGCAGCACCCCACGCTACCCGCATGCGTACGTGTGCTTGCTCGCTACCGGCGAGGTGCAGCTGGTCCCGGCGGATTCGGTGGACCGCTTGAGATGGACTCGTCACGGACGCCGCAGTCTGAGCTGCTCGCAGTGCAACCACCGGTTCGATCTCGGTGCGGCCGGGGAGTCTCCGGATCCGATCCCGTGTCCTGAGTGCGACGAGCGCGTGTGGCCGTCTCCCGCAGAGGAGTGACTCAGCGGGCGTCCGGCACGCCACCGAAGCATGTGACGCTGCCGTCCTTCGCCACCAGGTAGAGGCAGCCGGCGGCGGCGATCAGACCATCGAGCACCGGCGGGGCGTCCAGCGCGATCGTGGCCGCGCTCGGCTTCCCGTCGCGCGCCGACACCGCTCGCAGCTCGCCGCCGCGTCGGCCTTGGAGACCGGCGAGCGGGTCCGCTTCGTCGAGCACGTCCGGCGCTCCCGCGACGAACAGCGTATCCGCGGTCTTGACCATCGCCTGGATGCGCACGGGGATCCACGTCGTCCACTTCGGCGGCCGCGAGCGCGTGAAGCCGACGCCCTTGTCGCGATCGACCGCCGTCGTGCCGACGGGGATGGGGCCTTTGCTGCTCGAGAACGTGTTCTGCGGCAGCCACTCGACAGGCTTCGGTTGGCCGTCGCGTCCGACGAGCTGCGGCTCGTTGTCGATGTCGTCGGCGAAGAGCAGATAGCCCTCCTTGCCCGGGAAGAACATCGGACTGTGCCGGTTGCGCCGGTGGAAGACCTTGACGGCCCACGTCGTCGCGTCGTCGAACACGATCAGCTGACCGCTCTTCGGCGCCTGGTTCGCGAGGTAGAAGCCGGGCCATCGCGCCGAGTGCATCCAGAAGCTGCGGTTGTACCATTCGTCGTCCAGCAGGCCGGACGTCGAGAAGAGATGCCGACCGACCGCGTGGTCGCCCATGATCGTCAGGTATTCGGGCTTGCGCGCTCGCAGCTCGCCGTCGAGTTCGACCTGTCTCATGTACACCGACCTACCGTCGCCGACGAGGACTTCCGAGCGCGCGCCCTCGACCCAGAAGCAACGCCCCGGTCCGTCTTCGAAATCGGGCTCCGGCCCCTCGACGAGCGCCGAGTGCAATACTCGCCCCGTAGCGGGATCGAGGCCGTGGACGTGGATGCCGCCGTCGAGGAACGACGAACGACCGGCCGTCGCATACGCGATGCCGTTCTGCACGAGGACCGATCCGTGCACGGGCCACGCCGACTCGAGCTGTCCGAACGCTCCGACGAGGCGCTCGTCAGGTGCCGCGCGGAACCTCCATATGAGCTCGCCATCGCCCGCGCGAAGGCAGTACACCTGACCGTCCGCGGATCCGAACAGCACGCGGCCCGCGTGTATCGTCGGCGGCGAGTCGATGCGGCCGCCGGCGGTAAAGCTCCAACGCGGCGTGCCGTCGCGCGCGCTGCGCGCGAGGACCGTGTGCGCGTCGATCGACGCGACGAGCAGCATGCCGTCCGCGACGACGGGAGCCGTCAGCCGACCGCCGAGACCGATCCGCCAACGCGGCGACACGCCGCTCGGTACGCGGCACGGTGTCGATCCGCTCCGCGCGGCATCGTGCCGGAACGTCGGCCAGTCGTCGCTTGCCGCATCGCCGGTGGTTTCGTTCGCCGCGCCGCTGCTCCAGGCCGGACCGCGCACGAGTCGTTCGTCCCGCGCGCGAGCAGGCGACGGCGCACTCGACTGCGGCCCGAGCGCGCAGAAGCCGAGCAGCTTGACGCCGGGCTCGCAGAAGCACTGATCCGGCGGCACGTAGAGCAATCCGTTCGCCGGCATGACGCCGAGTTTGCACGAGCCGCGCAGCCAGTTGTTGCGCGAGTTGGCGGGCTTGCCATCCGGGCCGGGCGCGATGTCGAGGAACTCGACGCCCTCCTTCGCGCTCAGGATGAACCGGTCCGTGGCCTTGCCGCGATAACACCGCGCATGGTGTCCGACGCTGCGGAGGTTCTTCGTCGACACCTTCCGCTTCACCTCGCCGGTGCGCAGGTCGACGCCGACACCGCCGACGCCACGCCAGACGAGCCCCGCCGCGACGAACAGGTCCTGCCTCGGAGCGCCCTTGATCGTCCCCGCGCCCTGCGTCCACATCGGGACGCCGGTCTCGGCCGAGTAGGCACTGAGCACCTTGGCGGCCGAGACGAGGACGACGTCCTCGTAAGCGACCAGGGTGACGTTCCCGCCCTTCGCCCTCTTCGTGTGCCAGATCACGTCGCCCGATGCCAGGTCGCGGCAGGTGATGCCCTTGCTGCCGCCCGAAACGATACGCCCGTCGGCGATGGCTAGCGTCAGTTGCGCGATACCGTCCGTCTTCTTCCGCCAACGGACGGCTCCCGTCGCTGCGTCGAGCGCGACGAGGTGCTGCGGCGATCCGCGCCCGCGACGCTTCTCCTGCGGCGCATTCGGATTGCGGGTGCTGACGAGAAGTACTCCGTCGTTCGCGAGGATCTCCTCCGCGTTCTTCGTCTTGTCACACGTCCAGAGCGTCGCGCCCGTCGTCGCGTCGAGCGCCGACACCGGCGCGCCGAAGCCGAGCGTCACGAACACCCGGTCACCGCTCGCGACGAGCCGCCGCGACAGCGTGTTCGGATACTTCCCGCGCTGCCCGGAGAGCACGGTCAGGTCCTTCTTCTCGAACTGCTCGCGTCCCCATGCGCGCCAGCCCCAGCGTGGCATCGGGCGACGCCAGAGCTTGACTCCGTTGAACGCGTCGCGAGCGATCAGCGCCCACTTCGACGGCAGGCGCTGGTCGACGATGCCGATCGGCCCCTCGTCGAAGATGTAGAACACGCGGCCGCGTGCCGAGACGAGCGCGCTGACTCCCGAGTTCGTCTCGTGGCTGCGGAGCCACAGCGGCTTCCCGGCCCATTGCAGGCGTCGCGGCGGGCCGACGACGGCATCCTGCGCCACCGCGTTGTTGTCGGCGTCGTGCAGGTAGTGCGTCCACTCGTCGATCTCTTGCGGCCACGGCTTGACCGTTCGCGTCCACTTGCCGTCGCGGCGGATCGCGGCGACACCATACGGGCACAGGACCCGCAGGACTTCGTCCATCGACACGGCGCCCAAGTCCTCGGAGACGACGAGGTTGACCAAGCCGTCGGCGTAGGGGAGTCGGCCGCCCTCGAGCCGGTGCGCCGAGACGCGACCGTAGAGGCCGAGCGAACGGATGTGCCGGCGCGCCGCGCGCACATTGTCGGCGCCCGTGTCGAGCGCGTGGACGACGCAACCGTCTCGCGCGCCGAGTGCGGCGGCGAGGGTGCCGTCGCCGCAGCCGATCTGGACGAAGACGCCGCCGCGCACGCCGGCGACTTCCAGAATGCGGGCGGCTTCGGCCGGCGCGTCGACGGGCGGCACCGTCGCCGCGCCGTGCGCGATGGTCGTCACACACAGGAACCACAGGGCCTTCGTCACGAGGCCGCTACGTCGTCGCATGGAAGTGCTCCCGTCGCGGTTAGCAGCCCGTTGAAAGAGGCCATCCGGCGCGATGGCGGCCATTTCGCCCAGGCTCTTCGTTGTCAGAACTCGACAA
>CAYMRB010000316.1:0-12073 GCA_964392615.1 uncultured Planctomycetia bacterium
GACGCCGACTCCGACTCCGACGCCGACTCCGACTCCGACTCCGACTCCGACTCCGCTCCCCTCGATCCCGCGGTCGCCGCGGCGCTTCTCGAGCGGGTCGATGATCCCGATGCGCATGTGCGGATGCAGCTCGCGTACTCGCTGGGCGAGTGGCGCGATCCGCGTGCCGGGCGCGCGCTGGGCCGACTCGCGGTGCGCGATGCGGGCGATCGGTGGATCACTGCCGCCGCGTTGAGCTCGGTCACGCCGCACCTCGGGGCGTTCCTCGAGGTCGTCCTCGCCGCCTCCGCGCGGCCGGATGTCGATCGCGGAGCGGTTCGTGCTCTCGTCGAGAAGACCCTGCCGCTCGCCGCGCAACTCGACCGCTCCGACGCGTTGCGGGGGGTTCTCGACGCGCTGACGCGACGCAACGGCGCGGGCGGGTTCGATGCGTGGCAGCTCGGGTCGCTGACGGGCCTTCTCGATGCGTTGCGCCCGGAGCACGCCCGCATGAAGGCCGAGCTCGCCGCGGCAGCCGACCGAGTCGGCGCCGTGTTCGACGCTGCACGGGAGCTCTGCACGCGATCCGATGTGTCGGCGTCCATGCGTCTCGCCGCGGTCCGCCTCCTCGGACGCGCCGATCGTGGCCGCGTGAACGCGGCCGACGCGACCGTGCTCGCGGACCTCGAAGCGCTCGCCGCGCGGCTCGATCCGACCGTGCCGCGCGACGAGCAGGTCGCGGTGATCGACGCCCTCGGCCGAAGCGGCCGCCGCCACGCCGCCGGCCTCCTCCTCGACGGTTGGAAGAGTCACAGCCCGAGCCTGCGAGGCCGCATCCTCGACGTCCTCGCGAGCCGCGCGTCGTGGTGGCTCGCGCTTTTCGACGCGATCGAGCGGGACGACGTCGCGCGCTCGGACATCGACGCGACGCGGCGCCAGCTGTGCCTGGAGCATCGCGATCGGATCGTGCGCGAGCGCGCCGCCAAGGTGTTCGGCGCGATCGTGTCCGACCGGGCCGCCGTCGTCGAGCGCTTCGCAGCGGTCAAGTCCATTCAAGGAAGCGCCGAGCGCGGCCGCGTCGTGTTCGAGAAGCGCTGCGCGCAATGCCACCGACTCGGCGGCGTCGGATACGAGGTCGGGCCGGACCTCGCCGCGCTCGTCGACCGGTCGGCCGACGCGATCCTCATCGCCGTCCTCGACCCGAACCGCGCGATCGAAGGCAAGTACGCGCAGTACACGGCCGTGACCCGCGACGGACGTGTGACGAACGGCATCCTCGTCGACGAGACGGGCGCGAGCGTCACGCTCCTCGGCCAGGAGGGCAAGCGCGACGTCATCGTGCGACGCGATCTGCTGCGATTGGAGAACGCCGGAATCTCGCTGATGCCCGAAGGCCTCGAGCAGGACATGAGCCCCGAGGAGACCGCCGACCTCATCGCATCCCTGCAGGAGGCCTGGCCGCAGCCCAAGGCGTTCGACGGCAACGCCCCGCGCGTCGTCGGCCCCACCCGCGACGGATCGCTCCTGCTGACCGCGGAGAACTGCGAGATCCACGGCAGCACGCTGCGATTCGAGACGCGCTATCGCAACCTCGGATACTGGGGAAGCGCCGACGACCGCGCCGTCTGGCGTGTCGACGCGCCGGCCGCGGGGCGCTACCGAGTCGAGCTCGAGTGGGCCTGCGACGCGGACACGGCCGGAAACCGCGCCGTCGTCGTCGCCCCGAGCTCGCGTCTCGAGTTTCGGGTGGAAGGCACCGGGACATGGGACAACTACCGCCGCAAGGCCGTCGGGGAGATCGAGCTGCGCGCGGGGCGTCAACGCGTCGTGTTCGGCGCCGCTGGCGCGATCCGGCAGTATCTGGTCGATCTGCGCGCGATACGCCTGCGGGCTCGGTAGCGATCCGGTAACTCGGCCCTCGCAGCGACGGGAGCGGATCGCCGCTGCGGCCACAAGTCATCGCCGCGCGCGTCCGATGATCTCTGTGAGAAAGAGACCAAAAGGGCGCCCCCCCGGCATTTCCTCGCTTCGCGCAACCGCGGAATCGGAACGTTCGCCTCGCGGCGTGGATGACGACTGGATATCGATCGAAGATGGCCAAGATCCTCGTCGTCGATGACGACAACACCCAGACGATGAGCCTGGGCTTCGCGTTGACCGGCAAGGGACACGAAGTCCAGATGGCGACCGACGGCCACAGCGCTCTCGCGCGAGGGCTGACGTGGCGGCCCGATGTGCTCATCACGGACTGGATGCTCGCCAGTCCGCCGGATGGCATCGAAGTCGCCGAGACACTCCGCGCGGCGGTACCGAAGACGCACGTCATCCTGGTGACGGGCTTTCCGTCCGACGACGTGCGCAAGAAGGCGCTCCAGGCGAAGTTCTTCGGCTACTTCACGAAACCCGCCCCGCTGGACAAGCTCCACGGCGCGATCGACAAGGCGCTCGAGACGCCGGCGCTGCCGGCGAATCTCGAACTCGGTCTGCTGGAATTCGACGCAGAGGACCACCTGCTCCACGTCAACTCGCGGGCCCGCGAGATTCTCGGGCTCAGCCGTCAGCTCGGCGACATCCTCGAGATCGAGCTCGGAGACGTGTTCAGCTACTGCAGCGTCGTGAATGCGAAGAGCACGACCGACGAGTGGTACGAGCTCACGACGGCAAACGAACCGCCACGCAGGGCCTCCGCGTACACGCTGAGCCGCGACTCCGACGCCCACCGTCTCCTCCTCGCCGGTACGGACGAGGACGGGCTCCGGTCGTGCGCGACGACGGCCCGCCTGATCGCGGCAGCCGCCGCCGATGCCTCGGAGCGAACAGCATCCGCCCCCCAGCGCGTACTCCTGATCGATGCGGACGACCTCCAGCGGCGCCTCGCCTGCAACCAGCTGGACCAGCTCGGCTGTCAGTATCACTCGGTCAAGAGCTCCGACCGCGCCAAGGAGATCCTCGCGTCCGACACGGGCGTCGGCGTCGTGATCGTCGACTACGCGACGCCGGGGGACGGCATCGAGGACGCGTTGTCCGAGCTCCGAGAGGTGCGCCCCGACGTGCTGTTCGTCGGAACGAGCACCGCGTTCCGCAAGCGCGAGTTCGCCTCCCTGGGCGTCGATCGCTTCCTGACGAAGCCGCTGGCCACCACGGCGCTGAGCGCCCTGCTGCAGGCGGAGTAGCGGCGCGAGGGACCGCCGCAATCGTCGAGTCCCGTTCTTTCCTTTCCGCCCGGCGTGCCTGATAATCCGAGGCGGTGTCAACAGATGAGGGCCGGGGAGTCCTCGCGGTACTCAATCGCCTTGCGGCTTGCCGGATGGACGTGCGACACTCGATGTGATGGGCACGAGCTCGCCGGCCAGGCTGCGGCTCCGATCGAACGGGTCTCCTTCAGGTAGAAGCCATATGCACGCTATCGTTTCCTCGCGGATACTCGCGGTCAGCCTCGCCGTCGCCCTGATTCCGTGCGGCTGGGTCGGTGCCCAGCCCTTCGATTGTGATGGCGTCCAGCCCGTAGCGGGGACGGACATCACGCTCGAGCGCGTGGCTGCGTCCCTCACGCGCCCGGTCGACGTGCAGGCGCCGCCGGGAGATACGGACCGCATCTTCATCGTCGAGCAGCTCGGAAGAATCCGCGTGCTGCAGCTCGCCAACGGAGCGATGTCGACGTTCCTGGACATTCGCTCCCGCGTACACGACAGCGGCAACGAGCAGGGTCTTCTCGGTCTGGCGTTCCACCCGGACTACGCCGAAAACGGCTACTTGTACGTCAACTACACGCGAACCGGTACCAGCAGCCAGCGCGGCGACACGCGCATATCGCGCTTCACGGCGCGATCCAACAGCCCCGATCAGGCTAACGCGAGTTCGGAGTCGGTGCTCCTCGAGTTCAACCAGCCCTTCTCGAACCACAACGGCGGCCAAATCGCGTTTGGCCCCGACGGCTACCTGTACATCGGCACCGGCGACGGCGGCTCCGGCGGCGACCCGGAGGACAACGGCCAGCGGATGACGACGTACCTCGGCAAGCTGCTGCGGATCGACGTCGACTCGGACGGCGCGCCGTTCGCGATCCCGCCCGACAACCCGTACCGCACGAGCGACAGCATCGCGACTCCGCGCAATGCGTACTGGTCGATCGGACTGCGCAACCCATGGCGTTTCAGCTTCGACGCGGAGACCGGCGATCTCTACATCGGCGACGTCGGTCAGAATCGCATCGAGGAGATCGACTTCGCGCCCGCCTCGTCGCCCGGAGGCGAGAACTGGGGCTGGCGCCTGAAGGAAGGCACCGAGAACTACAACAATCGGGGTCTCGTGGGCCCCGGCGCGCCCGTTCCCCCGATCTACGAGTACCCTCACGGTGGCGCCGTTCCGAATGGCTGCTCGGTGACGGGCGGCATCGTGTATCGCGGCTGTCGGATGCCGGACCTCCATGGAACCTACTTCGTCGCGGAGTACTGCACCCATTGGATCCGCTCGTTCCGCGTCGAGGGGAACGATGAGGACGGGTACCGGGCCGTCGACCACCAGGACTGGACGACCCGGCTCAACGACGGAATCGCCGGTCGCGCCGATAGCATCAGCTCGCTCGGCACCGACGCGCGCGGCGAGATCTACATCTGCGATCTCGGCGGCGAGGTCTACCGCATCGTGCCGACGAACGCGCCGCTGAATCCGCCGGTCGCCATCGCGACGACCGATCCATCCCCCGCCGAGCTGACGATTCTCGCGAACCCGGTCTTCGCGATCCTCGACGGAAGCGACTCGCACGATGGCGACGCGTTGGTCGAGCAGGCGCTCACCTTCGAATGGGAGCAGATCGACGGGCCCGACGGCGGCGCCGTGATCGCGACGCCGGCCTCGGACGAGACCCTCGTCACGTTGACGCTCGTTGGCGAGTACTCGTTCCGCGTGACCGTGACGGACGAGGACGGCAGCGATACGGCGGAGGTCAGCGTTTCGGTCAACGGGCCCGCGGCGCTTCTCCGACGCGGCGACGCGAACCTCGACGGCCGCGTGGACATCTCCGACGGTATCGCGACGCTGCTGGCGCTCTTCGGAGGCGGCGACGCGCTCGGTTGTGAAGACGGCGCGGACTCGAACGACAGCGGTGCTATCGACCTCTCGGATGCCGTGTTCACGTTCGGCTTCCTGTTCTCGGGCGGCACCAGCCCACCGCCTCCAGGTCCGACCATTTGCGGCGCGGACCCGACCCCGGACGGGCTCGGCTGTGCCGATCAGAGCCCCTGTCGCTGAACGCGCGGTCGACGCCTCTAGTCGAGCAGCTCGCGGAGCTGGTCGACCGAGATGTTCGCGCCGCTGATGACGACGGCGACCTTCTTGCCGCGCAGCTGCGATCCGAGCTTCATGGCGGCCGCCAGGGACGCGGCTCCCGCCGGCTCGACCAGATTGCGAACGCGCTCGAGGTAGACCCGCACGGCCGCGACGAGCTCGTCGTCGCTGACGAGGACGAAATCGTCGAGGTGCTCGCGCAGCATGTGCAGCGTGAGCTCGAACGCGACGCCGGTGGCGAGCCCCTCTGCGATCGTCGTCGACTCGACCTCGACGTGCTGCCCCGCCTGCCACGACCGACACACCGCCGGCGCCGCTGCAGACTGAACGCCGATCAATCGCGTTCGCGGGCGGACCGCGTCGATCACGAGCCCGGCTCCGGACGCCTGGCTGCCACCGCCGACCGGTGCGATCAGCACGTCGAGGTCCGGCTGCTCCTCGAGAATCTCGAGCGTGTAGGTCACCACGCCGGCGATCAAGTCCGGCTCGTTCGCCGAGTGTACGTACCGTAGCCCGTCCGCGGCACCGCGACGCGCGGCCTCGACGCGGGCCTCGTCGAAGTTGCGGCCGCAGAACTCGACGTTCGCCCCCAGCGCGCGCATCGACGCGACTTTGGCCGGATTCGCCCCCTCCGGAACGACGATCGTCGCGGGAACGCCGAAGGCGCGAGCGGCCCACGCGATCGACTGGCCGTGGTTGCCTGTCGATGCCGAGATCACCCCGCGACGCCGTGCGTCCGGATCTTGCTTCGACACGAGGTTGAGTCCGCCGCGCAGCTTGAACGTGCCGATCGGCTGGTAGTTCTCGTGCTTGACCCAAACTTCGCACCCTACGAGCTCGTCGAGAAGGGGGTAGCGAAAGAGCGGCGTCGGCTGCAGCAGCCCGCGCAGCCGGCGGCGGGCGGCGAGAACATCCTCGAAGGTCGGCGGAGCGATCATGGGTCTCTCGTTCCGGGAGGAATCACGTGCCTTGACACTCGTCGTACCATACTCGACGATTGACGGGTTGTCTTCTCGGGTCGGAAGAGACGACCTCTCCAACCGCTGTTCTCTCGACGGTCACCCGGTTTCGTGACGAAGTCCACGCGCGACACCCTCTCGGCAACGCTGCTCATAGCCGCGATGTTCGTATGGACATCGAGCGGTCACGCGCAGGTCGTCCTGAACGAGTTCCTGGCGAGCAACGGCGCGTGGGGGCAGGACGCCGACGGTAACTTCGAAGACTGGATCGAGCTCTACAACGCCGGCGACACGCCCGTCGATCTCGAGGGCTACGCCATCACCGACGAGGCGGAAGACGAGCCGCCGGACCGCGTCGTGACGCCGCCGTGGGTCTTCCCCGCCGTGACGATCGAGCCGGGCGGCTACCTGCTCGTCTGGGCCTCGGAGAAGGACCGCGCGGATCCGGCGGAGCTGCACACGAACTTCAAGCTGTCGCGGGACGGAGAGACGATCCGCTGCCTCGATCCCGCGGGCGTTACGATCTGGAGCGTCTCCTACCCACCGCAGCGCCGCGACACGTCGATGGGGCGCTTCCCCGACGGCGACTCGGACGGCGACGAGTGGTTCTACTTCCTCGATCCGACGCCAAACGCGCCGAACTCGACCGTCGCCTACCCCGAGCTGCCCTCGACCCGGCCGGTCTTCTCGCCGACGGGCGGCTTCTTCTCACGGATCGTCGAGGTCGAGATCACGGCGTCTCCCGCCGACGCGGTCGTCCACTACACGGTCGACGGCTCCGTACCCGACGAATCATCACCGCGGTACCGCACACCGCTTCGAGTCACGCAGACGTCGGTCCTCCGAGCCATCGCCTATCTCGACGGCGAACCGCTGACGGAGGCCGACGCGCACACGTACTTCGTCAACACGCCGCGCGGCGTGCCGATCCTGTCGATCAGCTCGGCGCCGGACGGATTGTTCTCGGGCGAGGCCGGCATCTTCGCGAACCCGACCGAGACCGGCAGGGAGTGGGAGCGCTCCGCGAGAGCCGAGCTCTTCCGTCGCGACGGATCGCGCGAATTCGGCGTCGGTTTCGGGCTGCGCATCCACGGAGGCGCATCGCGAGTCAACTCCGACAAGCACTCGCTGCGCATGTACTTCCGCAGCGAGTACGGGCTCGGAAGGCTGCGCTACCCGTTGTTTCGGGCCGCGGACGGGATGTCCCCCACCGCGACGCCCGTCGAGCCGACGCAGAGATTCGACCGGCTCGTCCTGCGCGGCGGCTACAACGACAGCTGGACGCATTTCTCGGAGCTGGCGCGACGCAACGCGATCCACCTCCGCGACGAGCTCGTGCGGCGAGTCGGCATCGAAACCGGCGAGGTCGGCGCGCACGGCACCTGGGTCGGCGTGTATCTCAACGGCGACTATCAGGGGCTCTACAACCTGACCGAGCGCATCGACGAGGAGTTTCTCGACTCGTACTACGACCACAACCAATGGGATGTGATCAAGGAGGGGTTGGTACGCAACGGCGATGACGTCGCCTGGAACGAGCTCCTCGCTTTTCTGGCGAACGCCAACGTCGCTGACCCGGCCGCCTGGGGCGAAGTCGGTCAGCGAGTCGATCTCGACAACTTGTCGCGATACCTGCTCGTGAACTTGTGGGCGGACAACCGCGATTGGCCGCAGCGCAATTGGTACGCGGCGCGCGAGCGGGACCTACCCGGAGCGCGGTGGCGCTTCTTCCATTGGGACGCAGAGCAGACATTCAGCAGCAATACCGAGGAGGTCGATGCGGATCGCGATTCGCTCGCGGCCGCACGCGAGGGGAACGGGCCGCTCGCAGCGATCATCGCGCGCCTTCTCACGAGCCCCGAGTTCCGCGTCCGACTCGTTCGCGAGTACGAGCGGCAATCGCTCGGGGCGCTTCACCCCGAGCGCGTGCACGCGCTGCTCGACGCCGAGGCCGAGTCGATCGCGCCCGAGATACCGCTCGAGTCGACACGCTGGGGAGGCGGTACCGTGGCGAGCTGGAACGCCGCGCTCGATCGGGTTCGCCTGTTCATCGACGCGCGATCGGACGCGCTCGAAGATTCGCTCTACGCGCTCCTCGACGAAGGCGACGAGGACATCCCGTATCCGCCGCCGTCGGCGCTGCCGCTCGACACGGAGATCGCGCTACTCGTCGGCAACGCGACCGACTTGCCCGCGGGCGATCATGCGGTCCGCGCCAGGCTGTTGCGACGCGGCGCGGCGGTCGACGTGATCGCAGCGGACTCCGACGATCCGGTCGCCGTCGCCGAACGCTACGATCTCGTACTCATCAGCTCGAGCGTCCAACCCGGCACGGTCGGCGGCGACTTCAACCGCCAGCTGACGCCGCACATCTTCTGGGAGACCGGCCTGCTGGCGCCACCGTACGACCCATTGAGCGAGTCCGGAGGCGAGTTCGACCGGCAATCGGGAGTGCGCTACCTCGACGTCGAGCACGCGATTCTCGACGGCCTGCCGCGCGGCGCCGTCGTTCCGACCGTGACGACCGAGACGACCCTGGGCTTCGGCGCCGGAGAGATCGGCGCGGGCGTGACACGGCTGGCGACGGACCAGATCGGGCTGCTCCACGCGGTCCTGGTCGCCGAGGATGGGGCCGATCTGCTGAACGGGATGGCGGCAGGCGGGCGGACGGTGTTCCTGCCGCTCGGACCGGACGGCTTCGCGCACGCCACGGGCGCGCTGACGCGGCTCTTCGATCAGTCGATCAATTGGGCGCTCGGGATTCCCAATCCGCCGGACGGTCCGGAGTTTCTGCGCGGAGACGTCAACGCGGACACCTTCGTCGATGTCTCTGACGCGGTGGCGACGCTGGCGTGGCTGTTCCGAGGCTCACCCTCGCGACCGTGCGCCGATGCCGCGGATGTCGACGACGACGGCGCCGTGACGATCACAGACGCCGTCGCCCTGCTCGACTTCCTTTTCCGTCTCGGCCCCTACCCGCGGGTGCCGTATCCGGACGCGGGGAGCGATCCGACGATCGATGCGCTCGTGTGCGATCCGGAACCCGCGCTCTGAGCAGCCGGTTGGCGTCCGCTACTTCGCGGGCTTCTCCTTCACGAGCATCTCCATGGACCGGAGCTCGACCTCGCAGTCCTGATTGCCGTGCAGCTGAAGGGCGACGAAGCCCTCCAGACGGCCCGGATCGTCGACGAGCTCGGTAGCCTTCTGGCCGTTGATGTGCACGACGACGCGTCGACCGTGTGCGGAGACGCTCATGAGGTTCCAATCGCGGGGCTTGAACTTCTTGACCGCGCGCTCGGAGGGCTTCTGAACCCAACCGCGTCCGTGCGTCTCGTAGAGACCGCCGGGAGCGACCGTCGCATCGATCTCGGCCTGGAAGCCCTTGATGCCGACGTTCCCGCCCACTTTCTCGGTGCGGAAGTAGAAGCCGCTATTGCCCAAGACGGGCTTGTAGTTCAAGCGGATCGTGAAGTCCTTCACCGGGTCATCGAGGAAGAGGTGCCCGTGACGCGACTCGGACTTGACGTTCTTGCCTCGAAGGACCCCGTCCTCGATCGTCCACACGCCGCCGCCCTCGGCCTTCCAGCCCGCCAGAGTCTTGCCGTTCCAGAGCGGCTTCCACACGTGACGGCCCAGATCCTGCAGCCGGATGTTGCGCCAGCGAACTTCGAGCTTCTCTTTCTTCTCCGGATGCTTGCGCGGGTTGTAGCTGTGCACCTGCAGCGCGATGAAGCCCTCGACCGTCTCGGAATGATGCAGGTCGGCGGCGGGAACGTCGTTGATCCACGTCCGCATGTGGTCGCCGATGCACATGATGCGGTACTTGTTCCAGCCGTTCTGCTTGAAGGCCTTGCGGGCGGGCTCGTTCTTCGTCAGATCGTTGAGCCAGCCGTGGCGCGCTTCGTCGTAGATCCCGCCCGACCAGGCGCGCGGGCTCGGATCGATCTCGACCTGGTAGCCGTAGACGCGGCCGTTCGGGCGCACCTGGCTGCGGATCTGCACGCCCGAGTTGAGGTACGGATCGACCTTGTACTCGAGCTCGAGGACGAAGTCGCCGTAGAGACGACGCGTCGCGAGAAACGAGTTGGGCGTCTTCAACACGGTCGTGCCGACGATCGCGCCATCCTCGATGCGGTACTCCGCCTTGCCGCCGTGCTGTTGCCAGCCAGCGAGGGTCTTGCCGTCGAACAGCTGGATCCAGCGAGGCTCCTTCTTCTGGCCGGCTGCCTTCTTGTCGTCCGCCGCGACCGCCGGATGGGCGACAACAAGAAGAGCGAAGACGGCGAGAAGGGAGCACGAGATCGAAGAGCGTCTACGGATGTTCATTTCAGCGCCTCATCGTCGAAAGATCGCAAGGTGGGAACGAGCGTTCAGAGTAGGTGTCGACTGCTCGAGTGTCAATCGAAGCGGCCGGGGGGAAGTGACGACGCGCCTCCAGCTCAGGCCTGTCCCCGCACGAGATCGATGAGCCGGCCCAGCACGCGCTCGCCGTCGGCGCGCAGCGCGTTGTGTTCGTACTCGTTGGTGATCCACGGACGCAGACCGCGGATCGTGGCAGCCGTCTGCTCGGAGAACGGCCGGAAGACGTACATGTCCTCGTAGTAGACCGCGGCCGCACACGGCACGTCGTTCTGCTCCAGGACAGCGGCATCGTAGAGCGACGACCAGTCGTCCTTGTCAGCGAGGATCTCGGCGGCTTCCTTCAACGGACGCAACGTGCGGTACTCGTCGAACATCCACGGGAAGATCATCTCCCCGGTGAACAGGAGAGGATCTCGACGCGACGGATCGAACTCCGGAAACTCGGCGCGGACGCGCTCGGCAGCCCACCGCGTCGCGGCACCCTGTGCATAGATCGGCTCGTGGAGAATCGAGAAGATCGGGTGCGTGTCGTAGTGGAGCGCGTTCTCGAAGCCGCGCAGGAAGGCCCAGCTCAGCTCGCGATTGCCGCCGCCGCCGGGCGGATCCACGAACGCTTCCTCGAGCAGGTAGTGCAGCGTCGCCGCACCGTCGCTCATGCCGAGCCAGATCCCGAGTTGCTGGAAGCGTCGCGGCGTCAGTCGGTCGCCGCACGGGAGACGAACGTCGGTCGATTCCAGCACCGACACGATGTCGCAGACACGCTCCAGGTCGTCGGGAAAGCGCTCATAGAACGCACGATTCTTCGCTGCGACAAGCGGATACGTGTTGCGGTAGACCTCCTCCGCGCTCGCATCGAGGGACGGCAATCCGCCGGTGACGAAGGCTTCCCGCAGCCCTTCGGGAGCGATGCTCAGATAGCAGGTGATGCAGAAGCCGCCGTAGCTCTGCCCGAGAACGCTCCAACGCTCGCCCGCTCCGACGAGTTCGCGACGAATCGCCTCGCAGTCCCGGACGATCGAGTCGGCCCGAAAACAAGCCAGGTAGTCGGCCTGCTCTCGGGCCGTCGCGAGGCCCGCAAGCGATTGGAACGTGACGGAGGAGCTCGAGGCCGTGCCGCGCTGGTCGAGCAGCAGGACGCGGTAGTCCTGAAGTGCACGCTTGATCCACCCAGAGCGCTCGATCGGCCGCGGAGCCCCATAGCCGGGGCCGCCCTGCAGGAAGACAAGCCACGGCAGCGTGTCGTCCACCTTCTCCGGATCGACGACCTCGCGCGCGTACACTTCGATCTCGCCACGCGACGGATCGTCGTGGTCAAGCGGCAATCGGAAACGATGGTCGGCAAGCGAAAGGCCGGGCAGGTGGTAAGTTCGCAGGCGTGTCATGGGAGGCAGGGTATCAGCTCGGCGGCGGAAGGCGGATGAGGATTCTCGCCGCGCTCCGATACCGATTCCGATACCGATTCCGATACCGATTCCGATACCGATTCC